>NZ_CP050022.2:7560000-7858280 GCF_011602485.2 Bradyrhizobium sp. 1(2017)
TGCACCAGCTTCTCGGTCTTCTGCTTGCCGACGTCGGGCTTCTGTCCGTCGTCCTCGTAGATGACCTCGACCGGCTTGCCGTTCATCTTGCGGCCGAGATGATCGAGCGCGAGCTCGAAGGAATTGCGCATGTCGTTACCGATCACGGCGGTCGGGCCGCTGAAGGTCGAAACGAACCCGATCTTGATGGTGTCGCCGGCAGATGCCGGGCCTGCCAGCACCAGCGCCGCTGCGCCCGCCAGCCAGAATGCCGTCCTCATAACCACTCCCCTCCTTATTATCGGTCCCGTAAGGCGGGTGATCGCCGCCCCGGGCCAGTCTCTATTGAACGCAAAATCTGTCGCACCGCCAATGGCTCAGCGGCCGCTCCTGCACCATATTTCGCCCCAATCGGCGATGGCAAGAAATATAATTCTACTTACTTCGGCCTAGGCTGCGGCGCTTTTTCGCGCCGCATCGATGCCTTAGGCCTATCCGGCCATTGATGAGGGCTATTGGACCGCAGCCCCCAATCCGCACTTAAATGAGCAGGAAGAGCAGCGAGATTCGAGGGCGCATCATGACCACGACACCGCATCGCGTCGTCATCGTCGGAGCCGGCTTTGGCGGGCTGGAGACGACCTACCG
Source organism: Bradyrhizobium sp. 1(2017) (assembly GCF_011602485.2). Lineage (NCBI taxonomy): Bacteria > Pseudomonadati > Pseudomonadota > Alphaproteobacteria > Hyphomicrobiales > Nitrobacteraceae > Bradyrhizobium > Bradyrhizobium sp. 1(2017). The sequence continues at coordinate 7,560,628 of NZ_CP050022.2, forward strand.
GCTCGCTGGTACGCCGGTCGAGGTCACGCTGATCGACCGCCGCAACCACCATCTGTTCCAGCCGCTGCTCTACCAGGTCGCGACCGCCTCGCTGGCGACCAGCGAGATCGCCTGGCCGATCCGACATCTCATGCGCGGCCGGCGCGAGGTGACGACACTGTTTGCGACCGTGAGCGGCGTCGATGCGGCAAGGCGGTGCGTGCTGATCGACGACGGCAGCGAGGTGCCTTACGACACCCTGGTGCTCGCGACCGGGGCGCGGCACGCCTATTTCGGCCATGACGAATGGGAGGCCTGGGCGCCGGGCCTGAAGACGCTGGAGGACGCGACCACGCTGCGGCGTCACATCCTCGTGGCGTTCGAGCGCGCCGAACGCGAGACGGATCCCGCCCGGCGCGCGGCACGGCTGACCTTCGTCATCGTCGGTGCCGGCCCGACCGGTGTCGAGCTCGCCGGTACCATCGCCGAGATGGCGCATCACACCCTGCCCGCCGACTTCCGCAACATCGACACGACGAAAGCGCGCGTGGTGCTGATCGAGGCCGGCCCGCGTGTGCTCGCAGGCTTTCCCGACGAGCTCTCGGCCTACGCGCAGGCCTCGCTGGAAAAGATCGGCGTCGAGGTGGTGCTCGGGCAGGCGGTTACCGAGATCAATCGGGAGGGCGTGGTGTTCGGCGGCAGACTGCTGGAGGCAAAGACACGGATCTGGGCCGCCGGCGTGCGCGCCTCGCCGGCCGCAGAATGGCTGGGCGCGCCAAGTGATCGCGCCGGGCGCGTGCAGGTCGAGGCCGACCTGACGATTCCAGGCCATCCCGAGATCTTTGCGATCGGCGACACCGTCAGCATCAACGCCTGGGACGGCAAGCCCGTGCCCGGCATCGCACCGGCGGCGAAGCAGCAAGGCCGCCACGTCGCCGAGACCATCAAGGCGCGGCTCCGCGGACAGACCAAGGGCGCATTCCGCTACAAGCACGCCGGCAGCCTCGCGCAGATCGGCAAGCGGCTCGCGGTGATCGACTTCGGCAAGGTCAAGCTGCGCGGCACCATCGCATGGTGGATCTGGGGCATCGCCCACATCTACTTCCTGATCGGCCTCCGCCACCGTCTCAGCGTCGCACTGAGCTGGCTCTGGATCTACGCGCGAGATCAGCGGGCGGCGAGGTTGATCACGCAGGGGTCAAGCAAGGTGGTGTAGCCTTTCTTCCTTCTCCCTTGTGGGAGAAGGTGGCGCGAAGCGCCGGATGAGGGGTCTCTCTCTCCACTTGCAAGACCATTCGTGAGGAGAGAGACCCCTCACCCGGCTTCGCCCACGCGAAGCCACCCTCTCCCACAAGGGGAGAGGGTGCAGTGGCGCTCGCGGCCGCTACTTCACCAGCTCGCACCCGCCTTCCGCCAGCGGGCGGAAGGCCTGATCCGCGGGGATGGTCGAGACCAGCTTGTAATAATCGTACGGATATTTCGACTCCTCCGGCTTCTTCACCTCGAACAGGTACATCGGGTGCACGACACGGCCGTCCTGGCGGATGGTGGTGTCGCCGAACAGCTTGTCCTTGCCTTTGAACTTCTTCATCTCTGGCACGACGTTCTTGGCGTTGTCGCTGCCGGTGGCGGCGACGGCGTTGAGATAAGCGAGCGTGGAGGCGTAAACGCCGGCCTGGTTGCCGCTCGGCATCTTGCCGTTCATGCCGGGCCGGACGGCGAACCGCTTGGCGAACGTCCGGGTGTCCTCGTTCATGTCCCAGTAGAAGGCTTCCATGAGCTGAAGGCCCTGGGCAACCTTGATGCCCATGCCGTGAACGTCGTTGATGAAGAGCAGGAAGGCGACGAGCTTCTGGCCGCTCTGCTGGATACCGAACTCGGCAGCCTGCTTTACGGCGTTGATGGTGTCACCGCCGGCATTGGCGAGGCCGATCACCTGCGCTTTCGAGCTCTGCGCCTGCAGCAGGAAGGACGCGAAATCGGAGGTGCCGAGCGGATGCTTGGACGAGCCCAGCACCTTGCCGCCGTGTCCCTCAATGTACTTCTGCGCCTCCGCTTCGATACCCTTGCCGAGCGCATAGTCGACCGTGAGGAAATACCACTCCTTGCCGCCGCGCGACATCATCGCCGCTGCCGTGGTGTTGCCGGTCGCCCAGGCGTCGTTGACCCATTGGATCGTATTGGGCGAACAAGCCTTGCCGGTGAGGTCGGAGCTCGCGGTCGAGGATGCCAGGAAGGTCATGCGGCTATCGCGCAGCAGTGAGTTGATGGAAAGGCCCACGGCCGAGTTCGGCACGTCGACGATGGCATCGACGCCTTCGACATCGAGCCATTTTCGCGCGATGGCGTTGCCGACATCGGCCTTGTTCTGGTGATCGGCGTAGACGATCTCGACCTTGATGCCCTTGCCGCCGCCGTTGAAGTCCTCCGCCGCCATGCGCGCGGCCTCAACCGAGCCCATGCCGTTGGTGTCCTGGAAGATGCCGGAAATATCGTTGAGCACGCCGACGCGCACGACATTGTCGGATATCTGGGCGCTCGCCGCTCCGGTCATCAGGCTCGCAGCCAGTGCGAGCGTCCACTTCAGATGTTTCATCATTCCCTCCCCTGTTGGATGTGTTGCCACGCCGATCGTTGCCGGCGCGTTTCGGACGTCAGACTTGCAGCTTCAGACTTGCCTTTTCAGACTTGCCGCTGCGGCAGTCGCAGCACGAGGCCGTCGAGCGCCGGCGTGACCTGAATCTGACAGGACAGCCGACTGTTCGGCAGCCGCTCGCTCGCGGTGCCGTCAAGCAGCGCATCCTCGTCGTCGGCCACGTCGGGCAGGCGCGTGAGCCAGTCGTCGTCGACATAGACGTGGCAGGTTGCGCACATGGCGTTCCCGCCGCATTCGGCCAGAATGCCGTCGAGACCGTGGCGGGTCGCGGCCTGCATGGCGCTTTCGCCGTCACCGGTCTCGACGCGGTCGGACCTGCCGTCCGGATGGATGAAAGTGATGGCGGGCATGAAACTCCTCGTCAGGCCGGGGTGATGGTGACGGGCAGGCTGTCGAGCCCGCGCAGCGTGTTGTTGAAGCGGCGTTTCGGCTCGCCTGAAATTTCGATCTTGGCGATGCGCCGCGCCAGCGCAGTCAGCATCACCTCGCCTTCGAGGCGGGCGACGAGTTGCCCGACGCACATATGGATGCCGGAGCCGAAGCCGACATGACCAGATGTGCGGCGGGTGATGTCGTAATTGTCGGGCTTGTCCCAGCGCCGGGGATCGCGATTGGCGGCGGCGAGGAACATCAGCACCTTCTCGCCTTCGCCGATGCTCGCGCCGGACAGCTCAACCTCCCGTGCGGTGGTGCGGAAGAAGGTCTGCACCGGGCTTTCGAAGCGCACGGCCTCCTCGAAAGCGCCGCGCGCGAGCGTGGGATCCTCGCGCAGGCGCTGCCATTGATCCGGGAAGCGCGCGAGACAATAGACGGCGGCGCCGATGCCGTTGACGGTGGTGTCGAGGCCGGCCGACAGCAGCGAGCGCACCAGCAGCGGCGCTTCGCTCGCCGTGATCTCGCCGTCGTCGACACGGGCGTGGATGCAGGCTCCGAATCCGCCGGGCGCAAGATTCTCGCGCTGGCACTGCTCGGTGACATAGGCCTGGTGCGGCGCCGAGCGCTCGATCGCCTCCTGGCGCAGCTGGTTGGGCGGACCGAACGCGTTGAACACCACGCTCGCATAGGGGATCAGATGCTCGCGCCCGTCAGGCTTCAGCCCGAGCGCGTCCGGAAAGATCGAAAGCGGATAGGCCTCGGCCAGATCCGCGATCGCATCGAAGCTGCGCTTCTCCAGCAGCGCATCGACCCGCGCCTCGGCTGCCGCAGCAAAGCGGTCGCGCACCTGCTTCATCACGGTCGGCGACAGCACCTTCGACAGCACGGCGCGGGTGCGGGTGTGCGCGGGCGGATCGGCCTCCAGGATCAGGCTCGGCGGCCGCCACGGCGTCTCCTTCTTGAAGTCACTGAGGCCGACGCCCCGGCTGGAGCAGAAGGTCGCAGGATCGTTCAGCACCGCATGAACCTCGGCGTAGCGCGCCACGCCATAGACATTCCATTTGTCGAGATAGACCACCGGCCCGGCCTCCCGCAGCAACTCATGCGTGGGATAGGGATCGGCAAAAAAGCTCATCGCGAAGGGGTCGACGTCCAGATGCGGGACGGAAGCGACGCCGGACGATACCGAGGAGCCGGATGCGGTCATGGGAGACCTCCCTCATTTTGAACTTGTGAAAGGGCGGCGCATGCCCTTAGGTCACGAGGCCCGCCGCGAGTCAGAAGCCCGACATGCCTGTGCCTTCGACCAGATCCCGCCCTAAGCCTGCGCCCACTGACGTCGGACCAACGCTCGATCTCGACCGTTACGTCCCGGCGTTCGTCACCTTCATCGCCAACAAGCTCTCGAACAGCGCGACCGCATTCTATCAGCGGCAATTCGGCGTCAACGTCACGGAATGGCGGATCATGTCGCTGCTGGCGATCGAGCCCGGCATTCCCGCCTCGCGCATCTGCCACGTCATCGGCTTCGACAAGGGGCCGGTGAGCCGGACGCTCGCGGGGCTCGAGAAGCGCGGGCTGGTGTCGATCCGCACCGACCCGAACGACGGCCGCACCCATTCGATCTCGCTGACCGCGAAGGGCCGCACCACCCATGACAAGGTGATCGTCGCCGCCCTCGAGCGCGAGCGGCGCCTGTTGTCCTGCCTCAGCAAGGACGAGCGCGAGGTGCTGATCGATCTCTTGCGCCGGCTGCACGAAAATCTCGGCGCGGTCACCAGAGGCACCGAGGCCTGACGGGCCGCGCGCGGGACGCCGGGTCCCGTCAACCTCAATCATGCGTCGGCCATTGCCGACGGCCTTCGTTCCGCCGCGCATTGCTTCCTCCAGAAAGGGGTGCAGCGGTTTGCCCGCCGTCATCCTTGTCTGGAACGGTTCGCATAGATTAGTTGCTTAGGCAACAAAAGAATCGGCAGGATATTGCGGCAGGGTTGCTGGCCTAATGGAGGACGGCGGCGCGCTTCAGCCACTACAGCCCAATCCACTCACCGGGTGCCTCATCATTCAACCGCGCCACGGCGTCGGCACGCCTGGTCAGCACGGCGCGCTGGTTGATGTAGCCCTTATCGGTGATCTCGCCACCGTCGACCGAGGCCGGCTCGGCGAGCAACAGCGCGCGCGTGGCATGGCCGGAGGAGTTGCCGCTCTGCTGCCTGAGTCTCACCAGACCTTGCGCGATCGCCGACCTGACCTTGTCATGCGCCAGCACGTCGCTCACAGCCGTCGTCTCAGGGAGCCCGGCATGGGCGCGGCATGCCGCGATGTTCGGAAACACGAGGAAGCGGACCTCATCGCCGCCATGACCGGCGACGACGATGTCCTGTGCGAGCGGCGCCAGCGCGGCAATGCCGGCGACGCGCAGCGTGCCGACACTGACCCAGGTGCCGGAATTGAGCTTGAAGTCCTCCGCGACGCGGCCATCGAAGAACAGGCCGCGCTCGGGCCTGTCCAGATCGGCAAGCTTCACGGCATCGCCGATGAGGTAAAAGCCCTCCCCGTCGAAGGCCTGCCTGGTCAGCTCGGGCGCCTTCCAATAGCCCGGGGTGACGTTGGGCCCGCGCACGCGCACCTCCAGCTTGTCGCCGGAGGGGACGAGCTTCAATTCCGTGCCGGGAATCGGCACGCCGATATTGCCGGAGCGCTCGGCGAGAAAATGGCAGTCGGTTGCCAGCGGCGAAGTCTCGGTCGAGCCCCAGGCCGAGACCATCGGCAACGCGCGGCCCACGGACTCGACGGAAAGCTGCTCCAACGCGTCCCAGAGATTCTGCGGGAGCGCGGCGCCGGCGTAGAAGGCGAATTTCACCTCGCCGAAGAAGCGCCGGCGCAGATCCGCGTCGCCGCGCAGCGCCGCGATCAGCATGTCGAAGCCGCGCGGCACGTTGAAATAGACCGTCGGTATCACGCTTTTCAGATTGGCGAGCGAGGTCGCAAACAGGCCTGGAGCCGGCTTGCCGCCGTCGATATAGAGCGAGCCGCCGTTGCGCAGCACCAGATTGAAATTGTGGTTGGCGCCGAAGGTGTGGCTCCAGGGCAGCCAATCGAGGATCACGAGATCGCCGCGGCCGGGTTCGAGAAACGTCCAGGTCTGTGCCTTGGCCTGCTGGCTCGAGGTCAGCATGCGCTGGGTATTGATGACCGCCTTCGGCGTGCCGGTCGAACCCGAGGTGAACAGGAATTTTGCGATCGTGTCCGGCGTCACCGCGGCGAAGGCTTTTGCGACCTCACTCGTTTCAGGCGTTGCCGAGACATCACGGAAAGCAAGCGCATCGGCATCGCCGGCCCTGCCGCTGATAATCTGCGCTTTGTGCAGCGGCTTGATCGCGGCCAGCGCCGCGGCAAACGGCTTCGTCGCGGAAACATAGATCGCCCCCGGCTTAAGCAGCGATATCATATCCTTGAGCTTGTCGAAATCCTTCGACATCAGCGAATAGGCCGGCGAGATCGCAGCAGAGGGAACGCCGACATGCTGGGCGGCCAGCGCGAGCAGCGCGTGATCGATGCTGTTGTCGGAGAGGATGACGACGGGGCGTTCTACGCTGAGCTTCTGCGCCAGGATCCAGGACGCCGTCGCGCGAACCCGACGCAGGGCACCCGCGTAGGTCATGATGCCCCAGGGCGCATCGGCGCCGTCGCGCTCGGCGAGGAAGATCGCATCCGGAGTTTGCCGCGCCCAATGCTCCAGCCAGTCGCCGGTGCAGCGTGCCCCCTCACGCAATGGCTCGGGCGAACGCAGCACGATGCTGCCGTCGGCGCGATGCTCCGCGATGGTCCTTGGCGTTGCGAACAGGCCTGCAACGTCACCGCGTGGCGCGGTTGTCATGGTTTCCTCCTCGCCCGGAAGTCCGGATCGTCCGCAGCCTCGTTCGGGCTGCTTCGGCGATAATGTTGGGCACGACAATTGTTGTCGTCAATAACAATCTTTCGTCAGGCCCGCCGAGGCGCTAAGGTCGCGCCGAGGGAGACACGATGTGACCAGCAGCGCAGCCCAGACATCCCCGCGCAAACGCGCCGGCAACGGCGCGGCACAGCGGAACGACGCCGATGAAATCGGCCTCGACGCGCTGGTCGGGCACGCCGGCTACGCGGTGCGGCGCTTCCAGATCTGGATCTTCCAGGATTTCATCAAAACCCTGGGCGAGGTCGATATCCGGCCGACGCAATATTCGGTGCTGACGGTGATCGGCGCCAATCCGGGCCTGTCGCAGATGGCGGTGGCCAAGCGCCTTGGCATCGAGCGTGCCCGGCTGGTGCATCTGCTCGACAGCCTCGAACAGCGCAAATATGTGAAGCGGATCAAGTCGAAGACCGACCGGCGTTCGCACGCGCTGCACCTCACCGCGCAGGGCGCGACGGCGCTGGCCAGGTTCAAGCGCCTCGCGGCCGAGCACGAGCGGCATGTCGAGGCGAAGATCGGCAGGGAGAACCGGCAGCACCTGCTCCGGATCCTCGCCGACTTCACCTGACGCAAACTGCACATAATTCAGGCAGATGCTGCAGCTGAGCGCTTGCGCCAGGCTTTCGCGGCTTCGTCAAGATATTGAAATATAGTCAATATCTGGCACGTCCGGCCAACGCCACAAGTGTACACAATGGCACATCGCTTGCTTCACCGGGGAAGGAATGATGCCGGAGTTTTGTCGCCATGGGGGCTGAGCAGCCTGAAACGATCGCCGCGATTGTGGCCGCGCATCGCGCGGGCACGCTGACGCCGGCGCAGACGGTCGCACGCACCTACCAGCGCATCCGCGACCGCAACGATCCCGCCATCTTCATCAGCCTGCGCGACGAGAGTGACGCGGTCGCGGAGGCCGAGAGACTTGCCGCGAAGGATGCCGCAACCCTGCCGCTCTACGGCGTGCCCGTTGCGGTAAAGGACAATATCGACGCGCTGGGCTTCCCGACCACCGCGGCGTGCCCGGCCTTCTCCTACACGCCGGCGCATGATTCCGCCGCCGTGGCGCGCCTGCGCGCCGCAGGCGCCATCATCATCGGCAAGACCAATCTCGACCAGTTCGCGACCGGCCTTGTCGGCGTGCGCTCACCTTACGGCATTCCCAGGAATTCGGTCCGCGACGATCTCATTCCCGGCGGCTCGAGCTCCGGCTCGGCGGTCGCCGTCGGTGCAGGCCTGGTGCCGCTCTCGCTCGGCACCGACACCGCCGGCAGCGGCCGCGTGCCGGCGATGCTCAACAACATCGTCGGGCTGAAGCCGAGCCTCGGCATGATCTCCAACACGGGCCTCGTGCCGGCCTGCCGCACGCTCGACTGCATCTCGGTGTTTGCCTTGACCGTCGACGACGCGGCGCTGGCACTGTCCGTGGTGGCCGGACCCGACCAGGCCGATCCGTTCTCGCGCGACCGGCCGCTGCAGCCGATCACACCGTTCCCCCAGAACCTGCGCCTCGGCGTGCCGCGCAACGGACAACTGATCTTCTTCGGCGACAAGACGGCGGAAGCAGCCTATGCTGATGCGCTGAGGCGCTGCACCGCGCTCGGCGCCGATCTGATCGAGTTCGACCTTGAGCCGTTGTACGAGACGGCGCGGCTGCTCTATGAGGGGCCGTGGGTCGCGGAGCGTTATCTGGTGATCAAGGACCTGCTCGCGTCCGCACCCGATGCGATCCATCCGGTGACGCGCGAGATCACCGCCGCCGGCGTGCGGCTGACCGCTGCGGACACTTTCTCGGCGCTCTATCGTCTGCAGGGCTTGCGCAAGATCGCCGAGCGGACTTTTGCTGATATCGACGCGCTGGTGCTGCCGACGGCGCCGACGGCCTATACGACCGCGCAGGTGCTGGCCAATCCGATCGAGCTCAACAGCCGGCTCGGCACCTACACGAACTTCGTCAATCTGCTCGATCTCTGTGGACTTGCCGTGCCGGCGTCGATACGCGCGGACGGCATTCCGTTCGGAATCACGCTGCTCGCCCCCGCAGGACGCGACTCGCTGCTTGCAAGCATCGGCCGCGTATTCCATGCCGATACGAAGCTGAGCCTCGGCGCCAAGGGCGTGACGCACCCACCGCTCGCGCCGCTTGCCGCGAACAGCGGCGAGGAGATTCCGATCGCTGTGGTCGGCGCCCATCTCTCCGGCATGGTGCTGAACGGCGAATTGACGGCGCTGAACGCGCGTCTGGTCGAGGCAACCAAGACAACGCCCGACTATAAGCTCTATGCACTCAACACCACGCCGCCGAAGCCGGGCATGCTGCGCGTCGGTGCCGGCAAGGGCGCGGCGATCGAGCTGGAGATCTGGGCGCTGTCGCCGTCCGCCTTCGGCAAGTTCGTCAACGCGATCCCCGCCCCGATGGCGATCGGCACGGTGCGGCTTGCGGATGGCCGGAGCGTGAAGGGCTTTCTCGTCGAGCCGGAGGTGCTGGGCGACGCGCGCGATATCACGGCGTATGGCGGCTGGCGGAAGTATGTGGCGGAAGCTGCGAAGGGATAACGGGTCTCGTGTCCCGGGCGCAGCGCATCACGCAGTGGTGCGCTGCTGAACCGGGACCCATGAGGCGACTTGCAAGACAGATAGATGGGTCCCGGATCTGCGGAGCAGCGCTGCGCACTGCACCGCGTCCGGGACACGGGCACCGCCCTACACCGACACCGCGTAAATCTCATACTCCCCGCGCACCAGCTCGATATGCGCGCGCATGGCGGCTGCCGCGCCCTGCTTCTCGCCGCGCATGATGGCGACGACGACGCGGTCGTGCTCGGCTTGCGATTTCGCCAACCGGCCGAGATTGCGGAACTGGGCGCGGCGGAACGGCTGCACGCGGACGCGCGTCGCCAGCGTGATCTCGGCGATGTAGCCGTTCTGCGACCCCGCATAGATCGCGTTGTGGAAGCGCTCGTTGACCTCGTGGAAACGTTCGGGATTGCCGGCATGGCTCAGCACCCGCAGCTCTTCGTGAATGGCCTCCAAGCCATGGCGCTCCGCGGCGGACATGCGTTCGGCGGCAAGCCCGGCACACAATGCCTCGAGCTCGGCCATTGCCTCGAACATGCTGGTCAGCCGCTCGATCGAGGGCCGCGCCACCACCGCACCGCGATGGGCGCGCGCTTCGACCAGGCCGCTCGCCACCAGCTGGCGCAACGCCTCGCGCACCGGCGTGCGGGAGACGCTGAAGCGCCGCGCGATGTCGGTCTCGTCCAGCGGCGCGCCGGGCGCCAGGGTTCCCTGCACGATCTCGTCGGCGAGCTGAAGCCGCAGCTCCTCGGCGCGCGTGACCTTGTGCAGGCTGGGTTGCGCCCGGTCGACGCGCGGCACCACCGGCTCGGCCGGCAATGTTCCCTGCGGAAGATCGTCAAGCGTCATACGGTCAGGTCTCGTTCGACTCGTCGATGATGCTGACATGGGCGGCGACGACGCGCCAGCCCTCAGGGAAGCGTATCCAGGTCTGCATCTGCCGGCCGACCTTGCCGGGCGCCGTGTCGCGATAGAACAGGGTGGAAGCCACGGCCGTGTCGCGGCCGTAGCTGCTGATGACCGTCTTGGCGGTGCGCCGGTTCAGGCCGACGGGCGAGCGCGCGGCGCGGAAACCGGAGATCGCCTCGTAGCCATAGAGGTTCTCGCCGATGCCGTAGCGTATGGTGCGGGGATCGTTGCGGAACAGCTCACCCAGCACGGCGACGTCGTTGCTGATGAGGGCCTGCTCATAGCGATCGAACGCGGCTTTGACTTCCGCGATGACGTCGGGGAGATCGATCTCCATCTCACAATCCTCTTGGGCTGGGCGCGGAAGCGACACCCATCTGTTCCAATGCGTAGGCGACCCGCAACGCGATGTCCTCGCGCCAGGGCGCAGCGATGATCTGCACGCCGATCGGCAGCGGCGCGAGCGGCACCGGCACCGCCACCACCGGCAGGCCGACGAACGAGATCGGCTGGGTGTGGATGCCGATATTGGCGCGCACCGGCATCTCGACGCCGTCGAGGTTGAAGTTCACCTGTCCCAGCTTCGGTGCCGTGCAAGGCGTTGCGGGTGCAAGCAGCACGTCGACCGATCTGAAGATCTCGGCGAGCTGGGCGCGATACCAGCGCCGGAATTTATGCGCGCGGTCGACCAGCGGCGCCGGCACCATCGCGCCGGCGATCAGCCGGTCGCGCACCGCCGGATCGAAATCGTTCGGGCGCTTGCGCAGGCGATCGAGATGCAGCGAGGCGCCCTCGGTGGTGGTGATGACGTAAGCGGCGGCGCGGGCGCGCGAGGCCTCGGGCACGTTGACGACCTTCGTCGGGCCCAGCGCCTTGGCGACGCGGCTGACGGCTTCGACGGCCTCTGGAAACACGTTGTTCTGGAAGTGGCCGCCGGCAATGGCGATGCGCAGATCCGAAACCGGATTGGCAAGCAGCGGCAGCGTTGGTTCGAGCCCACGCGTTGTGCAGGCGCTATCGTCGGCGTCCGGCCCCTGCATCGCATCATAGGCGAGCGCGAGATCGGTGACGGAACGCGCCAGCGGACCGAGATGATCGAGGCTCGCCACGAATGGGAACGTGCGCGCGCGCGACAGCCGGCCATAGGTCGGCTTGAGGCCAAAGATGCCGCAGAAGGACGACGGCACGCGGATCGAGCCATTGGTGTCCGATCCCAGCGCGATCGGCACCAGCGCGCCGCCGACGGCGCTGCCGGACCCACCGGAGGAGCCGCCGGTCATCCGCGTGGTGTCGTGCGGATTGCGCGAGGGACCGTCATGAATGTTCTCGCCGGTGAAGTCGTAGGCGTATTCGCCCATGTTGAGCGCGCCGACCAGCACGGCGCCGGCGGCCTCCAAGCGCTCGATCAGCGTGGCGTCACGTTTGGCGGGTGCGAGGTCGCGGTTGATCTTCGAGCCCGCGCGCGTCGTGACGTGAGCCACGTCGAACAGGTTCTTCACCGCGAAGGGCACGCCGGCGAGCGGGCCGGCCTGCTTTCCCGCCGCGATGTCGGCGTCGATCGCGCGCGCCCTCGCGCGGGCGCGATCGGCAGTGACGTCGGTGAAGGAATTGAGGACGCCATCATGTTGCTTGATGCGCGCGAGCGCAGCTTCGGTGGCATCGAGTGCCGACAATTGACCGCCTGCGACCGCTTTCGCGATCTCGGCAGCCGTCATCTCTGGCTTGGTGGTCATGGCAGCATCAGGCCGTGAAGATCGGCGCCGGCTCGGTCTCGTCCGGCAGCGCGAATTCGTCGACGAGGCGGGCGAGCCGCAGCGAGACGTCCAGATTGGCGCGCACCGCGGGTCGCCAGGCCTCCTCGACCGGCAGCGCCAGCGCTTTCGATACGGCGTCGATATAGTCGTCCAGGGGTTCGGCCATCACGCTCTCGAGCTGATCTCAGTGCACTCTCAGTGGATCTGCAACGGCGGATGCGGGATCGCCGTCAGCAGTTCCTTGGTATAGTCGTCCTTGGGATCGCTGAGCACCTGCTCGGAAGAGCCCTCCTCGACGATCCGTCCCGTCCGCATCACAATGACACGATCGCACAACAAGCGCACCACATTCAAATCATGCGAGACGAACAGATAGCTCATACCTAGCCGCTGCTTCAGGTCCTGGAGCAGATTGAGCACCACCGCCTGCACCGAGACGTCCAGCGCCGCGGTCGGCTCGTCCAGGATGATGAGCTTTGGATGCAGCGCGATGGCGCGGGCTATGCCGACACGGGCCTTCTGGCCACCTGAAAGCTGATGCGGGAAGCGATCGAGCAGATCGTGCGGCAGGCCGACCATGGTGGCAAGTTCCTCGCAGCGGGCACGCAGCGCGTCGCGCTCCCTGATGTCGCCGAGCTGCAAAATCGGATCGGCGATGGCGCGCGCGGCGGTGAAGCGCGGGTTGAGGCTGTCGGTCGGGTCCTGGAACACCATCTGGATGCGGCTGCGCTGCGGCAGCCGGGCGAAGGCTGATGGGGCGATGCCGGAGATGTCCTCGCCGTCGAACTGGATCAGGCCGGAGGTCTGGTCGAGCAGCCGCATCACCATCATCGACGTCGTCGACTTGCCGCAGCCGGACTCGCCGACGAGGCCGACGCTCTCGCCAACGCTGATCGAGAAGCTGATGCCGTCGACGGCGCGGAACACGTCCGGCTCCACGGGCGGCCTGCGGCCGAACAGTTTTCCCAGCACGGCGGTGGCGCCCTGGCGGGGATATTCTTTCACGAGCTTGTCGACGAGGAGGAGCGGCTTTGATGTCTCGTCACCCCCGGAGTTGACCCGGGGGTCGCTCGACTGAGAGGAGTCTTGCGAAGCGCGATGGATGGCCGGGTCAGGCTCGGTCATGACAGATGAGGATTGCGGCTGCTCCTCCGGCAGCAGATCCCGCAGACTCACGCCGAGCCGCGGCGTCGCGCGCATCAGCTTCTTTGTGTACGGGTGCTGCGGGTTCGCGAAGATGTCGGCGGCCTTCGCGGTCTCGACCACGCGGCCCTTTTCCATCACGACGACGCGGTCGCAATAGGCGGCGGCAAGGCCGAGGTCGTGGGTGATCAGGATGGTCGACATCGCCTTGCGCTTGGTCAGCTCGACGATGAGATCCATCACCGCCTTCTGGGTGGTGACGTCGAGACCGGTGGTCGGCTCGTCCGCGATCAGCAACTGCGGATTGCAGGCGAGCGCGAGCGCGATGACGACGCGCTGGCACATGCCGCCCGACAGCTCGAACGGATAGGCGTGGTAGCGCTCGCGCGGGCGGGCGATCTTGACCTGCTCCAGCGCCTCGATCGCCTTCTCGCCGTGATCGGCCACCTGGGCCTGCTGCACATGGGTGCGCAGCACGTCCTCGATCTGGTCGCCGACTTTCCGGATCGGATTGAGGGCGGCGCGCGGGTTCTGGAAGATCATCGAGACCTCGCGGCCGCGCAGGTCGCGCATCTGGTCTTCGGTCGCGGCCTTGACGTCGATGCCGGAGAACATCACCGAGCCCTCGGCGATCCGCCCCGCGCGGTCGAGGATGCGCATCACCGCATAGGAGGTCACCGACTTGCCGGACCCGGACTCGCCGACGATGGCCAGCGTCTCGCCCTTGGCGACGGAGATGTTGACGTGCTGCACCGCCTTGACGATGCCACGGCGGGTGGTGAATTCGACCGTGAGGTCCTGGACGTCGAGCAGGGGCTGGGCGGTCATGCAGCCCTCCCGACACTCAAAAAGTGCGAAAACAACCCCATGCACAGTAGAACAGCGTTGAATTCATTTGGGAATTTTCGCGGGACATTTGGGCGTTGCGCAGCCATCACGTCCTCCGCTGCGGATCGACGATGTCGCGCAGGCCATCGCCGAGGAGGTTGAAGCAGAACACGGCGATCATCAGAGCGAGGCCGGGGAAGAGCGCGATCCACCATTCGCCCGACACCATGAAGCCGGCGCCTTCGGCGACCATGATGCCCCATTCGGCGGTGGGCGGGCGGACGCCGAGGCCGATGAAGGAGAGGCCGGCGGCATTGAGGATGGCGTAGCCCATGGTCAGCGACATCTGCACGATCATGATCGGCATGATGTTCGGCAGGATGTGCACCAGGACGATGCGGAATTCGCCGTTGCCCGACAGACGCGCCGCCTGCACGAAGCCGGCATTGCGGCGGACATTGGCCTCGGCGCGCGCGACGCGGGCATAGAGCGGGAAGTTCACGATCGCGGTGGCGAGGATGATGTTCTGCACGGTGTTGCCGAGAGCGGCGACGATGCCCATCGCCAGTACGAACAGCGGGAACGCCATGATGGTGTCGGCGATGCGGCCGACGATGCGGTCGGTCCAGCCGCCGAAATAGCCGGCGGCAATGCCGGCGAGGCCACCCATCAGGAACACCAGCGCGACCGAGGCGACCGCGATGAAGACGTCGAGCCGGGTTGCCACGATGACGCGGCTGAAGATGTCGCGCCCGAGCTGGTCAGTGCCGAACCAATGCGCCGCCGACGGCGGCTTCAGTGCCGCGGCGGTGTCGGACGCCAGCGGATCGTAGGGCACCATACAAGGGCCGAACACCGCAGCCATGAGGATCAGGATCAGCAGAACGAAGGCAAAGCCCGTGACCTTGTTCTCGCCGAGCACGTAGCGAGTCTGTTCGAGGATCGCGACGAGTCCCGAGGTGCGGGCGGGGCCGACGGGCTCAACAGCAGGTGCAACGGAGCTCATGGTTCAGCCCTCAAGCCTGACGCGTGGATCGATCACGCCATAAAGAATGTCGATCACGAGATTGAGCAGTACGTACATCACCGCCATGGTCAGCACGAAGCCCTGCACCGGCGCGAAATCCGACGAGATCAGCGCCTCCACCGCGTAGGAGCCGATGCCGGGCCAGGCGAACACTTTCTCCACCAGCACGTTGGCGCCGAGCAGGAACGAGAACACCATGCTGAGCGTGGTGATCACGGGCAGCATCGCATTGCGGAATGCGTAGGTGACGATCACCGTCGACGGCGACAGGCCACTGGCGCGGGCGGTGCGGACGAATTCGGACGCCAGCACCGCCAGCATCGAGGCGCGCGTCATGCGCGCGATCGGCGCCAGCGAAAAGATCGCGAGCGTCGTCGCCGGCAATATGAGCTGGCTCAGTGCCGAGCGGAACGCCTCGACGTCGCGGGCGATCAGGGTGTCGATCAGATAGAAGCCGGTCACCGTCGGCGGCGCGCTGTAGAACACGTCGAGACGGCCGAGCGGCGCCGGCGACCAGCCGAGCCGGAAATAGAACACGTAGACCAGTACGAGGCCGGTGAAGAACACGGGCAGCGAGACGCCGGCTGTCGTCGTGATCCGGCAGAGATGGTCGATCCATGATCCCGGCCGCGTTGCCGCCAGCACGCCGAGCGGGATGGCGATCACGATGGAGACGAAGAGGCCGAGCAGCGTCAGCTCGGCGGAGGCCGGCAGACGATTGCGGATCTCGGCCGCGACCGGCTGTCCCGTGGTGAGCGAGTTGCCGAAATCGCCATGGGCGAGGTCGTTGGTGTAGCGGAAGAACTGCTCGATCAGCGGCTTGTCGAGCCCGAGCTTCTTGCGGATCTGCTCGACGGCCTCCTTGGTCGCGGCCGGGCCGGCGAAGTAGGCGGCGGGATCACCCGGCAGCGCGCGCGTCAGCAGGAAGGTGACGATGACGACCCCGATCAGCGACGGGATCGCAAACATCAGGCGTTTGCCGATCATGGTGAGCATGACGGCCTCCTGGCGTGGAAATGAGATCGCGCCGCGCGTACCGCAGCGCCCCCTCTCCCCTTGTGGGAGAGGGTTGGGGTGAGGGGTCGCCAGAAGCGGGGTTGGAGTTCGTGGCGACCCCTCACCCGTCTCGCCGCTACGCGGCGAGCCACCCTCTCCCTCAAGGGGAGAGGGAATGAGAGTGTTGTGCTCGCCTCACTCGACCGAGACATACAGAGAGACGCCGCCATCTCGCGCGCGCTCATGACGACTCACCCCTTCGCCATCGCGCGATAGTCCAGGCGGCGGTGGAACCAGTATTGATAGCCGCTGATGTTCTTCTGCATCGCGACGTTGACGAAGGGCTGGTACAGCGGGATGCGCGGGATGTCGGCGTAGGCGAGATCGACGAAGCCCTTCACGTCGGCATCGTAGGCCGCCGTGTCGCCGGTCGCAGCGGCCGTGCGCGCGCCGTCGATCAGCTTGTCCATCGCCGCCGACTTGTAGCTCATGGTGTTGAAGACGGAATTGTTGCCGTGATAGCACCAGTAGAAGAAGTATTCGGGGTAATCGAGCCAGCCCGAGAACACGTTGGTGAAGAGCGGCATCTCCTTCTTGTTCAACTCGGTGCGCCAGTTGGCGCCGGGCACCTTGTTGATGGTGGTCTTGATGCCGAGCTGGGCGAGGCTCTCCTGCACGAGCACGCAGAGCGGCTCGTTGACGCCGGCAAAGTTCAGGTCGAACGAGATCGTGGTTTCGAAGCCGTTGGCGTAACCGGCCTCCGCCAAGAGCGCCTTCGCCTTCGCCATGTCGGTGTTGTATTTGTGCGGCTGCGGCCAGGCGACCTCCGTGGCCTTGTCCGCGGGCGCGCCGAACATGGGATTGCCAAGCCCGAACAGCACGGCGTCCATGATCTTCTGGTACGGCATCGCATAGGCCATCGCCTGCCGCACCTTCGGATTGTCGAACGGCGGCTTGGTCACGTTCATGCCGATATACTGGATGCCGTTGGAGAACGGCAGCGACACCACGTTGAGCTTGCCGTTCGCCTTCATCTCCTGGAAATCCTTGAACGGCAGCTCATAGGAGATGTCGGCATCGCCGCGCTCCAGCAGCGCACGGCGGTTGCCGGCCTGCGGCACCATGCGCCAGATCACACGCTTGATCTTGGGCATGGGACCGCCGACCCAATCCTCGTTGCGCTCCATCACGACCTCGGTGCCGGCCGTCCACTTCGTGACCTTGTAGGCACCGGAGCCCGCGGTCTGCTGCTTGGTGAATTCGAGACCCCAGGGGTCCTTCTCGCTGGCGTTCTTCTTGACCAGCTCGGAATTGACGACGCAGGGCACGATCACCGCGAGATCGGGAATCGTCAGCTTGTCCTTTTTCAGGAAGTCGACGCGTATCGTGTGGTCGTCGATCACGACGAACTGCTCGGGCTTGGTCAGCGAGCCCGCGCTCATCTGGAAGGTCGGGAAGCCGCCGACGTTGACGGCGCGGTCGAGCGACCATTTCACGTCCTTGGCGGTGACCGGTGCGCCGTCGTGGAATTTGGCGTTCTTCTTCAACTTGAAGGTGACCGACATGTCGTCGATCTTGAAATCCTCGGCGAGCTCGCCCTTGAACTTGTCGCGGTCGTAATAAGGCACCCCGCCGGGGCCGACTTTCATCTCGTGGCTGATCAGCCGGTCGTAGCAATTCCAGGACACCTCATAGCCGGGCACGTTGGTGCCGATGCCGTGGATGTCGAGATTGTTGGGGCCGCCCTCGGAGACGATCAGCAGCGTCTCCGAACGGGCATCCGCCTTGGCCGAGGAGATCACGGACGGCATGGCCGGAAGCGCCGCGCCAGCGGCCAATCCGGAAACGGACTTGAGGAAATCGCGGCGCTTCATGAAATCGCTCCAACACAAGGTTTTTGGTTGGAACCGGATTCGCAAGGTTCGTGCCAAGGCTTAACAGAAGCTTACGGCCTCGATAACCGACTGAATTATCGAGAAGAATCCGAAACCTTAGTAGCCTGGGGTGCTTGGCGCAGGCCCGATATTGCATACAAAGATGCTGAACTGCTCATAAAATGAGCTGTGCGAAATGCAAGCCCGTCCAATAAGCACCACCTGTCATGCCAAGGCGAGGCGCAGCATCGAGCCCGGAATTCATCGAGCCGCAGAACACGCGCAAATGGATTCCGGGCTCGCCGCTCTGCGGCGCCCCGGAATGACGGAGAGAGCGGGGCACGATCACTCACCCCGGCCAGATCATCTCCTGCAGCTCGATCAGATTGGCCGCCTTCTCCTGCCAGCCCTCGATGCAGACATGGCTGTTGAGATCGCTGGCGCGGTGCAACAGCATCAGGGCCATCAGGCGGCGCTTGAACGCGAAGTCCAGCTTTGCGTCGCCGAAGCCTTCCAGCAGGCTCTTTACCCGGCCCGGCCGGCCCGCCGCCATGAAGGCGCTGGGACCGAGCAGATCGTAATCGCGCCACCCTGCGAGCACGTCGCCGAAATCGAACAGGCCCTTGAGCGACCAGTTGCCGTCGTCGCAGCCGAGCAGGAAGTTCTCCGGGATGTATTCGCCGGTCAGGATCACCGGCGGCGCGTCCATCGGGATCAGCTTCTCCGCATCGCGCAGGAGATCGTCGAGCCCGGCGAGAAACCTGGGCGCGAGGCCGAGACGCGTATGCCGCGCCCTGCAGCCCTGCATCTGCCGGCGCATGAAGTCGGCCCAGCGCGGCTCGATCTGCGCGAGCGCGCCGAGCGGGGCGCGCTGCACGGCGGCGATGGTCTCGCCGATCTGGCGCAGCAGGTGCTCCTTCTGGTCTTCCGGCAGATGCGGCCAGACCTCGGAGCCGAGCGTGCCGGCAAGGCGGGTGATGACCAGATAGGGCCAGCCGTCGCGCTCGCCCTCTGCGACGATTTCGGGGATCGGCAGATGCAGACGGCCCTTGAGCTGCGTCAGCGAGCCGCGCTCTGAGACGAATTGCGCGCGCAGCAGCGGCGGGAAGATCTTCAGGATCAGCTTGTCGCCGAGTCCGACCACGAGGTTGGTGCCGGTCGCAAAGACATGCGGCGCGCCGGCATCAAGGCCATGGCCACGCGCGATGTCGAGCGCGATGGATAGCCATCGCGAGGCATCGGTACGAAAGGCGCAAAAGCTTTCCGCATCGGTGAAGTGAGGCAGTGTCATCGACATCACGTGCTTGATGCGTTTGAGTTCGTCATGCCCGGGCTCGTCCCGGGCATCCACGTTCTTCGTGCTGCGGCTAAGGCGTGGATGGCCGGGACAAGCCCGGCCATGACGCTGTGGAAAGGTCTCTTGCGCTCTAACGCCGAGCTTCCATCCCGCCGCTACCGGTCCGGACTTGCGCGCTCGAACTGGCGCAGCAGCTTGTTGCCGCGTTCGACGGCGGAATCGAGCGCTGCCTGCGCGCTCTTCTGGCCGGCAAAGGCCTGCTCCAGCTCTTCCTCGATCGCACCGCGGATCAGGTTGAAGGAGCCGAGCCGGATGCCCTTTGAATTCTCCGTCGGCGGATTGAGCGTGATCTCCTCGAACGAGATCGCCGAGCCCGGATTGCGCTCGTAGAAGCCCTGCGAGCGCGTCAGCTCGAAGGCGGCGCGGGTGATCGGCAAGTACCCGGTGTTCTGGTGCCAGGCGGCCTGCACGCCGGGCTGCGACAGATAGGCGAAGAACCGCGCCACGCCCTTGTATTCCTCGCGCGGCCGGTCGCGCAGCACCCAGAGCGTGGCACCGCCGATGATCGAATTCTGCGGCGCGCCCTTCACGTCGGGCCAGTACGGCATCATGCCGTAGCCGATCTCGAATTTCGAGTTCGCCTTGATGTCGGCGCGGGTCGCCGAGGAACCGATGAAGATGCCGCATTCGCCCTTCTGAAACCGTGGCTCCGCCGACTGGCCGCGGCCGCTATAGTCGAACAACTTGGTCTTCTGCCACTCGCTGAGCGCTGCGATGTGCTGCACGAGCGACGGGTTGTTGATGGTCAATTCCGCATCCAATCCAGCAAAGCCGTTCGCGCGCGTCGCCAGCGGCAGATTGTGGAAGGCGGAGAAATTCTCGACATGGATCCAGGACGGCCAGGACGTGGTGAAACCGCAGGCCGCGCCGCGATCGCGCAGGCGTTTTGCGGCAGCCCCCAATTCCGGCCAGGTCTTCGGCGGTGTCTCCGGATCGAGGCCCGCATCGCGGAACATGGTCTTGTTGTAATAGAGGATCGGCGTCGAGGAGTTGAACGGGAACGACAACAGATTGCCGGCCGCGTCGGTGTAGTAGCCGGACACGGCGGGAAGGTAGTCATCCAGCGAGAACGGCTCGCCCTGGTCCCGCATCAGGCTGAACACCGGGTAGATCGCGCCCTTGGCCGCGGTCATGGTGGCGGTGGCGACCTCGTTGACCTGGACGATGGCGGGCTGGCTGCGCGAGCGGAAGGCGAAGATCGCCGCAGTCACCGTCTCGGTGTAGTTGCCCTTGTAGCTCGGCACTATGCGGTAATCGGACTGCGAGGCGTTGAAGTCGGCAGCGAGCTTTTCCAGTTGCTTGCCGAGCTCGCCGGACATGGCGTGCCACCACGCGATCTCGGTTGCCGCCTGCGCTTTCGAGATGAACGTGAGCGCCGCAACGATGGCGACGACCGGCAATAGGCGCAAGGCTGAAATCACGATGGCTCTTCCCATCTGGCGCGGCAAACGGCAACCGCCCCTGCTTAAGGCGCGGCCGTTGCGGTTTCAACCGGGAATGCGCGCCGGCCGCGCCGCACAATCGGCCCCAGGGCCCGTGGCCGGGATGGCCTTCCCCTAACCATTTGCTAGGTTGCGTTGAACCTTTTCCTTCCGCCATAGACTCCACCACTGAGGGGTTGAGTGTACCAGTGCTGAGCCGTGCCGAACTCTCGCGGGCCGGGGTGATCTTCGTCGCGCTTCTGCTGACCGTCTGGACGACGGGCGCCGTCGCACGCGAATTTCGCGCCGCCGACACCCAGGCCGAGAATTATCCGACCGTCCAGGCGCTGCGCTACATGGGCGCCCTGATCGCCGAGCGCACCGGCGGGCGGCACGAGATCAAGGTGTTCCATTCCCGCCAGCTCGGTGAGGAAAGGGAGACCATCGAGCAGACCCGGGCCGGCGCCATCGACCTCAACCGGACCAACGTGGCGCTGATCGGCAATTTCGTCCCGGCGATGAACGTGCTGGCGATGCCGTTCCTGTTCCGGTCCATCGAGCACATGCAGAAGGTGCTGGACGGGCCGGTCGGCAGCGAGATCTTAAACAGTTTCGAGCCTTATGGCTTCGTCGGGCTCGCCTTCTACGATTCCGGCGCGCGCTCGATCTATAATGGTCTTCGCCCGGTCCGGAACGTCGCGGACCTCAAGGGGTTGCGGATCCGGGTGCAGCAGTCGGAGTTGATGAGCCAGATGATTCGCTCGCTCGGCGCCGAACCGGTCGAGCTGCCCTACGGGCAGGTGCTCACCGGGCTTGCCAACCATCTGATCGACGGCGCCGAAAACAACTGGCCATCCTTCGTGACGACAGACCATTACAAGTACGCCGGCCATTACACCCTCACCGCGCACACGATGAGCCCGGAGGTGCTGGTGATCTCGCTGAAGGCCTGGCAGAGCCTCTCGGCGGAGGAGCAGACCATCTTCAGGGAGGCCGCGCAGCGCTCCAGCCACTTCATGCGCGAGAAATGGCGCGACCTGGAGGAACAGTCGCAGCGCAAGGCGGAAGCCGCCGGCGTCACCATCATCAGAGAGATCGACCGCCAGCCGTTCGAGGACGCCATGGCTCCGATCTATGCCAACACCGCGCGCGATCCGTCCGCAGCTGCGCTGATCGAACGCATCCGCAAGGTGGAGTAGGTCCAGTTGGCCGCAGCCGGACATAGCGAGCACGCGGACAGGCCGGCCGGCCCGCTCGGGCGGCTGCGCGCGCGGCTGGTCGGCGTGCTGCGGGCGGTGCCGATCCGCTGGCGCATCCTGTCGATCGCGGCGCTGAACTCCGCCGTGGTGGTGGTGCTGGTCGGGATGATCTGGAACGGCGCGCAGGTCCTGGGCTCGGCCTGGGAGGACGTGCGGCAGGTGCGCGAGTCCGACCGGATCCTGGCGCTGCTCGAAAGCGAGACCGGGCGGCTGCAAAACCTGATCCACCGCTACATCAACCAGCCGAGTCCGGACCTGTTCGCCGAGATCCTCCTGCTGCGCGAGGCGGTGCTGGGCACGCTGACCAACCGCGCCACCAAGGACCCGATGCTGTCGGGCTCGGTCGAGGAGCTCGAACGCACCACCGACCGCTTCCTCAACGGCTTCGGCGAGCTGCGCGGCGTGCAGGCCACCATCGCCAAGACCTATGAGGAGCAGGTCCAGGGTCCGGCCAAGGACATGGCGGGGCTCTATTCGATCATCGAAGGCGCGACCGGCCATCGCGACGCCCTGATCTGGCCGTCGCTCGGCAAATCCCGCGAGGCCTTCACCGCCATGCTGGTCGCGGCCAATTCCTATTATCTGTCGCTGTCGCCTGGCGCCGCCGACGACGCCCGCCGCAACACCGAGACGATCGAGAAGACCATCCCCGTGATGATCGATCTCGCCGACAACGACCTCCAGCGCATGGCCCTGCGGCGGCTCGGCGCCCGGACCACCGCGCTGCGCGAGGGTTTTGCAAAGCTCTCCGAGCAGCTGGCGAGCCGGACCGAGCTGCTCCGCAACACCATCGACGCCAGCCAGGCCGAGGCGATCGGCGCCATCGACGATCTCTCGACCAAGATGCGCCAGCGCGAGCAGAAGGCGCAGGAGACCTTCGACCGCACGCTGGCGGACATCTCACGCCGCGTGCTGTCGATCGCGGTGATCTTCCTCGGCATCATCCTCACCGCCGGCGTGATGATCGCGCTGTCGATCCGCCTGCCGCTGCAGCAGATCATGACCGCGATGCGCGCGATCACGCTCGGCGACCTCGACCGCGAGGTGCAGGGCACCAAGGCACGCGACGAGGTCGGCGCCATGGCGCGCGCGGTCGAGGTATTCCGCGAGAACGCGATCGCCAAGCGCGAGACCGAGGACGAGCTGCGCGCGTCCAAGGAGAAGGCCGAGAGCGCACTGCTCGAGCTCAACACCGCGCAGCAGAACCTGATCGACGCCGAGCGGCTCGCCGCGCTCGGCGGCCTGGTTGCCGGCGTCGCGCACGAGGTCAACAACCCGATCGGCATCAGCCTCACCGTGGCCTCCAGCTTTGCCCGGCGCACCGAGATCTTCGAGGCCCAGCTCAAGGGCGACGGGGCCTTGCGCCGCTCACAGCTGGAGGAATTCGTACAATCCTCGCGCGACGCCTCGCAGCAGCTCGTCGCCAACCTGCAGCGCGCCGGCGAGCTGATCCAGTCGTTCAAGCAGGTCGCGGTCGACCGGTCCCATGCCGAGCGGCGGCAGTTCTCGCTCAGCGAGGCCACCGACCAGATCATCGCCAGCCTGCGTCCGGTGCTGAAGCGCGCGCCGATCACGCTTCAGGTCGACGTGCCCGAGGGGCTGCTGCTCGACGGCTATCCCGGCTCCTACGGCCAGATCCTGACCAACCTGTTCCTCAATGCCGCCAACCACGCCTTCGCCGACGGCCGGGCCGGCACGATCGCGATCTCGGCGCGGCCGCGCGGGGCCGACGACATCGAGATCAGCTTCGCCGACGACGGGGCCGGGATGACCCCCGACGTGCAGCGCCAAGCCTTTGACCCATTCTTTACCACTCGGCGCAATGAAGGTGGTACGGGACTCGGCCTGCATATCGTCTATAACCTCGTGACCCAGCAGCTCGGCGGCCGCATGATGCTGGAATCCAAGCTGGGACAAGGCACTACTTTTCGGATTATCATGCCCCGCGTCGCCAGGGGCGGCGCGCAAAACACAGAAAGTGACGGGACTTCTCAATGGCCGAACAGGACGATGTCCTCCACCTGATCGACGATACCGGTACCGCGTCGGAGGATGCCAACGCCCGGAAATGGAAGATCGCCGTCATCGACGACGATCCGGCCGTGCATGACGGCACCCGTTTTGCTCTCTCGGATTACAGCTTGAACGGCCAGAGCCTGGAGATCCTGTCGGCCTATTCCGCGGCGGAAGGTCGCAAGCTGATGGCCGAGCACGGCGACATCGCCGCCGTGCTGCTCGACGTCATCATGGAGACCGACGTCGCGGGCCTCGAGCTCGTCGAGTTCATCCGCAACGAGATCAGGAACGAGACCGTCCGCATCATCCTGCGCACCGGCCAGCCCGGCCAGGCGCCGGAGCGGCGCGTGATCGTGCAGTACGACATCAACGACTACAAGGCCAAGACCGAGCTCACCGCCGACAAGCTTTTCACCTCGCTGACCGCGGCGCTGCGCTCCTATCAGCAGCTCGAGCGCATGGTGCAGACGCGGCGCGGGCTGGAAATCATCATCGACGCGGCCTCGACGTTGTACGACTTCAAGTCGATGCAGCGGCTCGCCGAGGGCGTGCTGACCCAGCTCGCCTCGCTGCTCAACGTCGACTGCGCCGGCATCCTGGTCCTGCGTGACAATGGCGGCATCGACCCCGAGCTCTCGGTGCTCGCCGGCAGCGGCTGCTACAGCCGCTTCATCGGCACCACCACGTCGAAGGCACTCGACCCCGATCTGCGGGCGATGGTGGAGGCCGCATTCCAGCGCCGCAAGAACGAGTTCGCCGACCATCGCAGCGTGATCTACTTGCGCACCGGCAGCGGCCGCGAGGTCGTGGTGCTGCTGCAGGCCGAGCGCGAGCTGTCCGAGACCGACCGCTCGCTGGTCGAGATCTTCTCCTCAAGGCTCTCGATCGCCTTCGACAACGTCATCCTCTACCAGCAGCTCCAGGACGCCAACACGCAGCTGGAGGACCGCGTCGCCCAGCGCACCCGCGCGCTGATGCAGGCCAACCGCCGCCTCTCCGCGCAATGGCTGCGGCTGCAGCGCGCCAACGGCTTCAAGAACGAGATCCTGGGCACCGTCGCGCACGATCTGAAAAATCCGCTCGGCGTCATCCTCGGCCGCACCGAGATGCTGAAGGAGCTGATCTCGACCGGCGCCTCGGAAAACGGCGTGGTCGCCCAGGTCGACCACATCCGCGACGCCACCAAGCGGCTGACCACGATGGTCGACCATCTGATCTCGGACGCGATGGCGGATGCCTTCGACATCACCATCCGCCGCGAGCCGGTCGACGTCGCCACCCTGGTCAAGGAAGTCGCCGACGCCAACCACCCGCTGGCGGTCAACAAGCAGCAGACGATCAGCGTCACCGCACCGCCCAACATCGTCACCATGTGCGATACCGACCGCATCCGCGAAGCGATCGACAACCTCATCAGCAACGCCATCAAATACTCGCCGATCGGCGGCAAGATCGCCGTGGCCGTGGGCCATGAGGGCGGCGAAACCATCGTCCGCGTCAGCGACGAGGGCGCCGGCCTGTCGCCGGAGGATCTCGGCCGCCTGTTCGGCCGGTTCCAGCGGCTGTCGGCAAAGCCGACCGGCGGCGAGAGCTCGACGGGGCTTGGGTTGTCCATCGTCAAGCGTATTATCGACATGCATGGCGGCGAGGTGACCGCCGACAGCGAGGGCCCCGGCAAGGGCTCGACCTTCACCATCACCCTTCCCGCGACTGAGATGCCGACCTAGTGACATGACACAAAGCCAGCACATCATGATCGTCGACGACGAGGCCCCGGCCCGGGAGATGGTCGGTGATTACCTCAAGATGCACGGCTTCACCGTGACGCTGTGCGACGGCGGCAAATCCTTGCGCGCCGCGATCGACGGCAGCATGCCCGACCTCGTCGTGCTCGATCTCAACATGCCCGAGGAGGACGGCCTGTCGATCGTCCGCGACCTCAAGAGCCGCATCAACGTGCCCGTGATCATGCTGACGGCGACCGCGAGCCCGATCGACCGCGTCGTCGGGCTCGAGCTCGGCGCCGACGATTACGTGGCAAAGCCGTGCGAGCTGCGCGAGCTGATGGCCCGCATCCGCTCGGTGCTGCGGCGGAGCGTGCCAGCCAAGGCCGCCGCGCCGGAGGCTGCGGCTGCGAAATCCGACAAGGACCAATTGGTGCGCTTCGGCACCAAATGGCTCGATCTCGAAGCGCAGGCCTTGCGCGACGACGAGGGCAACGAGCATCCGCTGACGGCGTCCGAGTTCGGGCTGCTCAAGGTGTTCGCGGCCAATCCGAAGCGTGTGCTGTCGCGCGAGCGCCTGCTGGAGCTCGCCAATGCGCGCGACGCCGAAGCATTCGACCGCGCCGTCGATCTCCGCATCATGCGCATCCGCCGCAAGATCGAGCCCGATCCGGCAAAGCCCGCCGTGATCCGCACCATCCGCGGCGGCGGCTATCTGTTCTCGCCGGCGGGCGAGAAGGCTTGATTTCTCCGTTGTCGTCCTGGCGAAAGCCAGGCCCCATTACCCCGAGCGGGGGTTGTGACACGAGACTGGTAACTCCGAGTCTCCGCCTCACGCCGCGCCTGGTTGAAGCGGCACCAAACGCCAAACTCCGAAAAACGTTCCCGCCTGCTCCGTTCAGGCCTCAGATCTCCACTCCCGTATTTTCCGTACATTGAAATTCCACGGCTTTTTGTTCCGAATGTTTCGTCGCGGCGATTTCGACGAAACAATTTGGCGGCGCACGAAACCATTTTCCCCTTTTCGTGCAGACGTCCCGAAACGTTGGCTCATTAACACTTCGATCCAAGGAAACGCCGCTCGGTTGCGGCGCTACGGGGAGCTAAGTCAATGCCGAACGTCATCGCCATCAACGCCCAGGCCAGCCAGAGCATCATTGCCGTTCAGGCGACTTCGGACGAAATGCTTCTCGAAAGCATTGCGGGCGGCAACCGGACGTCCATGCACATCCTCTATTGCCGGCACAATGTGCGGGTTTACCGCTTCATCCTGCGCATCGTGCGCGACGCCACCACGGCGGAAGATCTCGTCAGCCAGGTGTTCCTGGACGTGTGGCGCACTGCCGGTCAGTTTCAGGGCCGCTCGCAGGTCTCGACCTGGCTGCTCTCGATCGCCCGCTTCAAGGCCCTGACCGCGATGCGCCAGCGGCGCTTCGAGGATATCGACCAGGAAGACGTGCGCCAGATTCCCGACGATGCGGAGACGCCCGAGACCTCGCTCGACCGCAGCGACACCAGCGCCATCCTGCGCGCCTGCGTGCAGAAGCTGTCGCCCGCCCATCGCGAGATCATTAACCTCGTCTACTACCACGAGAAGTCGGTGGAGGAGGTCGGCCAGATCATCGGCATCCCCCAGAGCACGGTGAAGACCCGCATGTTCTACGCCCGCAAGCAACTGGCCGAATTGCTTAAAGGCTGCGGCGTCGAGCGCTTCGCCGCCTAACCTCAACGAATTCAAAGGGATAGGGTCATCGATCTGACCCTTTCCCCGGACACGGAAGTGTTACCGCCGACGAAACAATTGAAACAAAGCACAACATCAGGCGGAAAAACTTCCCTCCTATAAAGCTCTCATACGGTTTCGTTAAACCTCCCAAGACCTCCAGCGACCCGGACGATGCCCCCGTCCGGGTCGTTTTGTATTTGGCAACATTGCAGCCGCGGGCTCCCGCCTCTTGGGGAGAATCCCGTTGCGAGACGGAGCCCCGTCACGAACCCGTGACGGCGCGTAACGACCCGCTGGCTCATCGCGAACAGCCCTCGTGCCCCTCATCACGAGTGCCTCATGCTCGAACTTTTGTTCGCCGTTCTCGCCGGAATTCTCACCATCGCGGCGCCCTGCACGCTGCCGATGCTGCCGATCCTGCTCGGTGCCTCGATCGGGCGCGCGGGGCACTTGCGCCCCGCGATGATCGCGCTCGGCTTCGTCCTCTCGTTCTCCGCGACCGCGCTGCTGCTGGGTGCGATCACCCAGCTGTTCGATTTCGATCCGAATGTGCTGCGCGAGGCCGCCTCGATCCTGCTGCTCGGCTTCGGCCTGTTGATGTTGTGGCCAACCCCGTTCGAATGGCTGTCGATCCGGCTCAATGGCTGGCTCGATCTCGGCAATTCCGGCGCCACGCAGCGCGAGGGCGCGCTCGGCGGCCTCGTGCTCGGCACCACGCTCGGCCTGGTCTGGACACCCTGCGCCGGCCCGGTGCTCGGCTCGATCCTGACGCTGGTTGCGACCTCGAAGAACCTGTCATGGGCCGGCACGCTGCTGGTCGCCTACGCCATCGGCGCGGCGATCCCGATGCTGGGAATAGCCTATGGCGGACAGGCCGCGACCACGCGCGTGCGCAGCCTCGCCCGGATCTCGCCGCGGCTGCAGCAGGGCTTTGGCGTCGTCGTGATCGCCTTCGCGGTCGCCGCCTATTTCCAATACGACACGCTGATCGTGGCGTGGCTCACCGGCTTCTATCCCACCGGCCAGATCGGCCTGTGATCACCGCTTCATTTCACCGGAGGACTCATCCATGACGTTCAAACTTCTTACCGTGGCCGCTGCATTGATCGGCTTCACCGTCACCGGCGCCGTGATCCCCGGCATCTGCGACGAGGCCGCGCGCGCTGCGCCCATTGTTACCGCTGCCGCGAACCAGGAGAGCGCCCCCGATTTCACCGGCATCAACAATTGGTTCAACTCGAAGCCGCTGAGCATGGCCGACCTCCGCGGCAAGGTCGTGCTGGTCGATTTCTGGACCTATGGCTGCGTCAACTGCGTCAACACGCTGCCGCACGTCACCGACCTCTACGCCAAGTACAAGGACAAGGGCCTCGTCGTGGTCGGCGTGCACACGCCGGAATTCCCGTTCGAGCGTTCAGCCTCCAACGTGCAGGCCGCGTTGAAGCGCCACGGCATCACCTATCCGGTGGCGCAGGACAATGCGTCCAAGACCTGGAACGCCTACCGCAACCGGTACTGGCCCGCGCAATACATCGTCGACCAGAACGGCAAGATCGTGTTCCAGCACGAAGGCGAAGGCAGCTATGACGAGATCGACCGCACGGTGGCGAAGCTGCTGAACGCGAGCAGCTGAGCACGGCAGCCAATCCTGAGGTTGCTGCAGGGCTCAGACACTCTTCTTGCTTGACTCACCCGAGCCGTTCGCGGAGCTTCCGCCGCGACGTGGGAGTCTGACGCACGCAATGAACGACACAACGACCGGAAGCGAAATTTGTCTCCGCAAGAATACATCTTCAGCAGGTCGCCTTGTTGGGGCTGGCTTTGCGACCATCGTGTTGGCTTTTTCTGTTTGCGGCCTCGCGACATGGGCCCGGAACGGATACGCAGAGGTCGTTGCAGCGTTGGTCGGCTTGGTGATCGGCGTTCTGATGCTCCGCGAAACGACATTCGGCGCCGATGAGCTTTGGACAATCGCTTTAGACATCATCGTCGTCGAAAAGACGCGGCCATTCGGCCAGCCGAATGTCCGATTCATTCGGAGAGAGGAGATATCCGGAACTCGGATCAATCGCGACGGGACCAACCCAACATGCTTCCGCCTCGCTTTGCAGCTGACGTCAGGAGAGCGCCTGATCTCGCCGCCATTCCCGGAGGTCACGCACGTCCGCGAAACCGCAGCACGGATCGCCGAGCAGCTTAGCGCCCTCGATATCGATTCTCCCGTGAACCCGCTTGACGCCACCAATTTGGAGATGCGGATCGGCGAACCTGTCCGAAAGGCCCCCGGCACGTTCAAGCGAGTCATTATCCTGATCATCGCGGGCCTCTGCACCATTTTCTACGCGTTCAAATTCTGGAACGGCCTGCCTCTCGCGACCGCCGAAATCATATTCGTGTCGATCGTCGCCATTATTTTCCTCCTCTCTTTTCGATATGCGCACACATCCGTCGGCGCATTCTGGATCGTCCGCCACGGCGAAGTGCGCGCCGAACGGCTGACACGTGATGGCAAGCCAATTGCTGAGACGATCACAGGCAGCGACGTTGCCACGATTGGGTTGGAGCGTGATAGCAGGGCCGAGGAGGAGCGCTACGTTGTCAGGATCGACCTCTTGAGCGGGCAGAAGTTCCTCAGCCAGGGCATCGGAACGGAAGCAGAGACGCAGGCGGTGAGCGACGAGATTGCCCGACGGCTGGGGATCGCTCCTGAGCGGGTGCGCCGTTGAGTCCCGTGACCGGCCCGGGTCTCGTCCTTGTTGCTTGACTCCACGGACCCGTCCGTGGAGTTTCCAACGCGACGCAATCAGCCGCCCGCGATGGACGATACAACGACCGCTCCCGACATCCGCCTTCGTGAAGGCTCCTCGATCGCGCAGCGGCTGGTGATGTCCGCTTTTGCGGCGGCCGTTGCGCTGTGCTTCACGCCCGGCCTGTTCACGCGCGACGCGTTGGAAATCGTTATCTCGGTGGTCGCGCTGCTGGTGGGGGCGGGATTCGTCGTCGGCATCATGATGGCGCCGGCGGTGGTATGGATCATCACGGCGAACGAAATCCTGATCGGACGGCAAAGTCCGTTCGGCAAGCTGCGCACGCGGATCGTCGCGAAGGACGACATCACAGCGCTGCAGGTTCCCGGCAGCAAGCGGGTGAAGGCCCGCTTTCAACTCGTCTTCACGCTGACTTCCGGGGAACGCCTGACGTCGCCGCCGATCTCGGACGTCACCCATGTTCATGACACCGTGGCGCGGATCGCGGCACAGTTTGAGGTTCCCAATGTCGAGGAGCCCGTCAATCCGCTCGATGCCAGCAATCCCGAGATGCATCTCGGCGAGCCGCTCGAGGCGTTTCCCGCACGGGACATCCGCATCGTCGCGCTGATCGCCGTCGCGTTGTCCGCCGTGCCCTATGCCTACAAGCTCTGGCGCGGATGGCCGCCGAGCCATGTCGACATCCTGCTGCTGCCGCTCGGCGCGCTCGCGGCGTTCGCGGTCTATCGCTACGCCAACCTCGTGACCGGAGCGTTCTGGGTGATCCGGCAGAGCGACATCCGGGTCGAACGGCTGTGGGGCGACGGCACCCCGCGCACGGACCATATCGAGGGGCCCGACGTGAAGACGATCACCGTGGACCGCCGTGGCCGCTCCGAGGACGAGCATTGCATCGTCACGATCCGGACACGCTCAGGGCGGCGGTTTCGCAGCCCCCGGATCGGCTCGCGGGTGGAGGCGCGCGCAGTGGGGGCGGAGATCGTGCGGCGGCTGGGGATTCCGGCGGAGAGCAACAAGATTTAACTGGCGTCCAGTGCCAATTGCGAAAGTTGATCTTGCGGCGAGTTCGGTCTGAGCCTCTCCCGCTTGCAGGAGAGGTCGGCGCGTAGCGCCGGGTGAGGGTTCTTTCCTCTTGGGGGGTGTCCCATTGCGGGAGACACCCTCTCCCCGACCCTCCCCCGCAAGCGGGGGAGGGAGCGCACCACCGCTGCGGCCGCGAACACTGCTTTTCGCGCCATCCCCCGTTTGTGGCATTGCGGGGCTCGTCAAAAAACCAAAGCATTCTCGTGACATACCAGAGCGGCGCGCCATCAACTTGCCATGAACCTGCCCCTCAGGTTTGATGCTTCAGAATGATTTTGCGCTGTGGCAGCGGGGAGAGCTTTACATGACGGATTTTCGTCGCCTGACCGGGATGTTTTTGGCTGCGATCGGCCTGACCCTGTCCGCGCCTCAAACTTTCGCCCAGCAGCCCGACCGCGGCGACGAGCCGGGCCTGATCGCCGATGACGGCTATCAGCTCGAGCCGGAATGGCAGAAGCAGGTCGTCTATTTCCGCACCACCGAGCCGCCGGGCACGATCATCGTGTCGACCGCCGAACGGCACCTTTACCTGGTGCAGCCCGGCGGGCGTGCGATCCGCTACGGCATCGGCGTCGGCCGCGACGGTTTCCAGTGGCAGGGGCTCGTGACCATCACCAACAAGAAGGAATGGCCGGACTGGGTGCCGCCGCCGGAGATGATCCAGCGCCAGCCCTATCTACCGCGCTTCATGGCCGGCGGCCCCGGCAATCCGCTGGGCGCCCGCGCCATGTATCTCGGTACCACCGTCTACCGCATCCACGGCACCAACCGCCCCGACACGATCGGCACGAAGGTGTCCTCGGGCTGCTTCCGCCTCGTCAACAATGACGTCGCCGATCTCTACAATCGCGTCCCCGTCGGCACCAAGGTGGTCATCCGGCAGAAGCCCGAGCTCTAAAGCCCTTCCCTTCGACCACACTCCTTTTCCCGATTTTTCGAGAGAGCAACATGATGCGCACTTTTCGTGGCGGCCTGCTGATCGGGCTCGCCGTCGCCGTGCTGGTCGCCGTCTCGGCCATCATCTATGAATTCTACGACACCCGTACCCTGAAGCGCACCGTTCGGCGCGGCGAAGTGCTGTGCGGCGTCAACAGGGGCCTGCCGGGCTTCTCGATTCCCGACGACAAGGGCAACTGGACCGGCTTCGACGTCGATTTCTGCCGCGCGGTGGCTGCGGCGATCTTCAACGACCCGGGCAAGGCGAAGTTCGTCCCGCTCGACGCGGGCGAACGCTTCAAGGAATTGCAGAGCCGGAAAGTGGACATCCTCTCGCGCAACTCGACCTGGAGCATGGCGCGCGAGCTCGACTACGACCTCTATTTCCCCGCGGTCGCCTATTACGACGGCGCGGGCTTCATGCTGCCGCGTTCGCGCAACAAGGAGACCTCGCTGGACCTGACCGGCAGCAAGGTCTGCATGCAAGCCGGCACCACGACGACGCTTAACGTTGCCGACTACTTCCGCGCCAACAACATGAAGTATGAAGAGGTCAAGTTCGACAAGCTCGACGACGTCGTGAAGGCCTACGACACCGGCAAGTGCGACACGCTCTCGGCCGACGTCTCCCAGCTCTATGCGCTGCGGCTGAACCTGTCGAAGCCCGGCGACCACATGATTCTGCCGGACATGATCTCCAAGGAGCCGCTCGCCCCCGTCGTGCGTCAGCGCGACGACGACTGGATGATGATCGTGAAATGGACGCTGTACGCCATGATCAACGCCGAGGAGCTGGGCGTCACTTCCGAGAACATCGACGAGGCGCTGAAGTCGAAGAAGCCGGAAGTGATGCGCCTCGTCGGCACCGAGGGCCGTTACGGCGAGCAACTCGGCCTCACCAAGGACTGGGCTGCACGCATCATCCGTCACGTCGGCAATTACGGCGAGATGTATGAGCGCAATATCGGCGAGAAGTCGAAGCTGAAGATCCCGCGCGGCATGAACCAGCTGTGGAACGCCGGCGGCGTGCAGTACGCACCGCCGATGCGGTAAGGCAGGTCTCTCCGCCGCCGTTGCGAGCCAACGGGTCCGCGCGAAGCGCGGCCCGATGACAGGCTCCGCGAAGCAATCCAGAATCCCTCCGCGGCAACAGTCTGGGTTGCTTCGTCGCTACGCTCCTCGCAATGACGAGCTTGGCGCGAGCGCTCTCCACACTCTCCACTGTCATCGCCCGCGAAAGCGGGCGATCCAGTATTCCAGAGACCTCAAATGTAGACAGGGAAGCTGCGGCATACTGGGTCGCCCGGTCAAGCCGGGCGCCGACACCGCGTGTGAGGCAGGGCCTTCGCGTCCCGCCTCAATATCCCCGCGCCCGCGCCAGCTGCTCGGTGTGGTAGTTGGCGTCGCCGAACAGCTCCTCGCATACCCTTGCGCGCTTCATGAAGAAGCCGATGTCGAACTGGTCGGTCATGCCCATGCCGCCGTGCATCTGGACGCCCTCCTGCACCGCGCGCGTGGCGGTGGTGCCGGCACGGGCCTTGGCGACGGCGACGCTCGATGCGGCCTTGGCGACATCGGCATCCAGTGCCTGCAACGCCTTCATGGTGGCGGCGCGGGTGATCTCGATGTCGACATAGAGCTCGGCGGCGCGGTGCTGCAGCGCCTGGAATTCGCCGATCAGCTTGCCGAATTGCTTGCGGCTCTTCAGATACTCGACGGTGCGGTTGAAGACTTCGTCGCTCAAGCCCACCATCTCGGACGCCACCGCGCCGCGGCCGATATCGAGCACGCCGTCGAGCAGGCCGGCGGCCTGATCGACCTCGCCGAGCACGCTGTCGGCATTGACCTCGACATTGGCAAATTCGATCCGCGCCGCGTTGTGCGCGTCGACCATGATGGTGCGCTCGATCGCAACGCCCTTCGCCTTGGGATCCACCAGGAACAGCGTCAAGCCTTCACGTTCACCGGCAGAGCCGGAGGTGCGCGCGGCGACGACGAGGAGGTCGGCCGCGTGACCATCGACGACAAGTGCCTTGGCCCCGGAGAGCTTGAAACCGTTGCCGGCACGCGCGGCCTGCAGGCTGGTCTGGAGCGGACGATGCTTCGCGCCTTCGTCGACCGCGAGCGTCGCGAGCAGCGAGCCGTTGGATATCTTCGGCAGGTACTCGGACTTCTGCGCGGCGTTGCCGCCGCGGTTCAGCGCGGAGGCCGCGACCACGCTGGTGGCGAGGAAGGGCGAGGGCATCAGCGTGCGGCCGATCTCCTCCATCACGATTCCAGCCTCGACATGGCCGAGACCGCTGCCGCCGAACTCTTCCGGGACCAGGAGGCCGGCAAACCCCATCTCGGCAAAGGAGTGCCAGAGCTCCCTGGAGAAGCCAGTGCGATCTTTGCTGTCGCGCAAATGGCGCAAGTGCGACACCGGCGCCTTGTCGGTGATGAGCCCGCGTGCGGAGTCGCGGAGCATTGATTGTTCTTCGGTGAGGACGAGGGCCATGGTGTTGAATCTCAAACGTCTGATGGAACGCGTGTTCGTTGCTGTCATTCCGGGGCGCCTCGAAGACACGACCCCGGAATCTCGAGGTTCCGGGCTCGCGCTATCGCGCGCCCCGGAACGACGGTGGAATCAGGCGCCCGGCAGATCCAGGATGCGCTTGGCGACGATGCCGAGCATCACTTCCGTCGTGCCGCCCTCGATCGAGTTGGCCTTGGTGCGCAGCCAGGCGCGCGGACGGGCGCCCTGGCTGGAGCGTTCGCTCTCCCATTCCAGCGCATCGACGCCGCCGGCCGACATCAGGATCTCGTGGCGGCGCTTGTTGAGCTCGGTGCCGTAATATTTCATTGCCGAGGAGAATGCCGGATGGGCCTGGCCCGCCTTGGCGAGATCGACCGCACGCTCGGCGCAAGCCGCGAGCGCGGCTTCGTCGACGTCGAAGCTGGCGATCTTGCCGCGCAGCATGGAGTCATCGAGCCGCCCCTGCGCATCGGTGCCGACGGAATCGGCCGCGATCTGGCCGAGCGGCCGGCCGACGCCGCGCTCGCCCATTCCCGAGATCATCGCGCGCTCGTGCTGGAGCAGATATTTTGCGACGTCCCAGCCGCGGTTGACGGTGCCGACCACATGCGACTTCGGCACGCGCACGCCGTCGAAGAAGGTCTCGCAGAACGGCGAATAGCCGGAGATCAAGAGGATCGGCTTGGTCGAGACGCCCTTCGAGGTCATGTCGAACAGGATGAAGCTGATGCCGTCGTGCTTCTTAGCCGCGGGATCGGTGCGGACCAGGCAGAAGATCCAGTCGGCGTAATTGGCATAGCTCGTCCAGATCTTCTGGCCGGTGATGATGAAATCGTCGCCGTCGCTCTCGGCGCGGGTCTGGAGCGAGGCGAGATCGGAGCCGGCATTCGGCTCGGAATAGCCCTGGCACCAGCGGATCTCGCCCGCGGCGATTTTCGGCAGATGCTCCTTTTTCTGGGCGTCGTTGCCGTACTTCAAAAGCGCCGGCCCGAGCATCCAGATGCCAAAACTCGACAACGGCGGACGCGCGCCGATTTTCGCCATCTCCGCGCGCAGCACCTTGTGCTCGGCGGCGCTGAGGCCGCCGCCGCCATACTCCTTCGGCCAGTCCGGCACGGTCCAGCCCTTGTCGCGCATGCGCTCGAACCAGACGCGCTGCGGCTCGGAGGAGAATTTTGTATTGCGTCCGCCCCAGAACACGTCGGCATCCGACGTCGCGGGCTTGCGCATCTCCGGCGGGCAATTGGCTTCCAGCCAGGCGCGCGTCTCGTTGCGGAATGTTTCGAGATCGGCGGTCTCGGAATCTGTGGACTTGGAGTCGCTCATGGTCGTTTCCATCAATCAAAATCGACTTGTTGGGCGCGACTCTGGGCCATCGCACCGTGGAATTCAACCACTTCCATGTCGCGCATTCGGCTATAGTCGCTGTCACGACGGTGCTTGAAAACAAAGAGGAAACGACAATGCGCCTAAGACTTCTTTCGCCTGGCGAAATGAACGAGAGCCAGCGGCAGACCTACGACGAATCGATTGCCGGCAAGCGCGGCAAGCCGCCGGCCCCGATGATGGCCTGGCTCAACAGTCCGGAGATGGCGCGTCATGCCACGCGGCTCGGCGAGGTACTGCGCTTCGACACGATCTTCCCGGCAAAACTCTCGGAGATCGCGATCCTGGTGACGGCGCGGCACTGGACCGCGCATTACGAATGGTACGCGCACAAACGCCTCGCGCTCGCCGGTGGCATGGACCCCGGCATCATCGAGGCGATCCGCGACCGCCGCACGCCAGACTTCGACGACCCCAAGGGCAAGATGATCTACGACGTCGCGAAGTCGCTGCATGAGGGACACGGCGTCGAGAAGGGCCTGTATGACGAGGCGGTGAGGGTGCTGAGCGAGCGCGGCGTCGTCGAGGTGATCGGGCTGTGCGGCTATTACACGCTGGTGTCGATGACGCTGAACACGTTCGAGTTCGGCCTGCCCGAGGGAGAAGTCTCGGAGCTGGCCTAGTTTCTGATCCGGAAACGATGGGTTTCGGGATGGGCAATGGCGCTGTCCCGAGTCCCGCTCTATGTGCATGTTTTCAACGGAGCATTCACATGTCGCAGAACCAAGCCGTCGCCGCCGGCACCAGGATCGGCCACGTCCATCTCAAGGTCGCCGATCTCGACCGCGCGCTGGGCTTCTATTGCGGCGTGCTCGGCTTCGAGCTGATGCAGCGCATGGGCTCGGGCGCGGCCTTCATCTCGGCCGGCGGGTACCATCACCACATCGGGCTCAACACCTGGGAAAGCAAGGGCGGCTCGCCGCCGCCGCCGGGCACCACGGGGCTATTCCACACCGCGATCCTCTATCCGACGCGGCCGGCGCTGGCGGATGCGCTGCACCGGGTGCTCACGGCCGGCATTGCGCTGGACGGTGCCAGCGACCACGGCGTCAGCGAAGCGCTTTACTTGCGCGATCCCGACCAGAACGGCGTCGAGCTGTATTGGGACAAGCCGCGGGAGCAATGGCCGTTCGGGCCGGACGGGAAGCTTGCGATGTTCACCAAACGGCTGGATGTCGAGGCGTTGTTGAAGCAGCGGGAAGCTTAACTGCGTAGGGTGGGTTAGCCGAAGGCGTAACCCACCATGCCTCAGCGAATGCGGGACGCAGTTGGTGGATTACGCCTTCGGCTAATCCACCCTACGCAGTCTTCGTGTGCCGCTTCCCCCGCACCATGATCAGCGCCGCCGCCACCACCTCCAGCGCGATGCAGAGATAGAACGGCAGCGAATACCCGCCGGACCAGTCGCGCAAGGCCCCGACGACGCCGGGGCCGAATGCGTAGGTCACCTGGTTGATCGCGGTGTTGAGGCTGATCAGCACGCCGAACGAGGCACTGTCGAACTCCCGCTGCACGATCAGCGACGGCAGCGTGATGAGGTTGCCGACCGAGAAGCCGAACAGGGCGCAGGCCGCGATCAGGGCGTAGTCGTTGTGCAGATTGATGACGACGCATAGCGCCGCCGCCTGGCTCAGGAACGACAGCGCCGAGGCCAGCCGCTGGTTGAGGCGGTCGATCACCAGCGAGAACAGCACGCGG
The DNA here is from genome assembly GCF_011602485.2 of Bradyrhizobium sp. 1(2017). Lineage (NCBI taxonomy): Bacteria > Pseudomonadati > Pseudomonadota > Alphaproteobacteria > Hyphomicrobiales > Nitrobacteraceae > Bradyrhizobium > Bradyrhizobium sp. 1(2017). The sequence goes on from NZ_CP050022.2 coordinate 7,598,587, forward strand.
CCGACCACCGCCATCGCCGTCAGCACCGCGACGGCGACTGCGGCACGCTCGCGGCCGATCACGGGATCGAGGAACGAGATCAGGTGCACGATGAAGCCGACCTGCGCGAACAGCACCAGGGCAAAGGCAATGGTCACGGTGAGGAAACCGACGTCACGCATCGCCTGCGCGCGGATCTCCGCCGAGGATTGCGGCTTCGGCTTTGTCGCCGCGTGCGCGCCGTGAAGATCGGGCGGCCGTCCGACGAGAACGAGGATCACCGGCAGCAGCAGCACCAGCATGGCGCCGGCCGTGGCGTACATCGCACTGGCGAAACCGATATGGCTGATCAGCATCACTAGCAGCGGCACGCCGACGATGCCGCCGAAGCTCGCGCCGTTCAGCGCGAGGCTGATCGCCATGCCGCGCCTGTGGTCGAACCACAGGCTGATCGTGTTGGTGATCATGGCAAGGCTGGTGCCGGCCCAGCCGAAGGCGAGCACGGCATTGGCGAGATAAAGCTGCCAGGGCTCGCGCACCGCGCCGATCGCGACCGCGGCCGCTGCCATCGCCAGCGTGCCCGCGATCAGGCACAGCCGCGCACCATATTTTCGGACGGCTTCGCCGACGAACACGACGAGCAGCGCACCGAACAGATAGAAGAACGTCGTGCCCGCGGAGATCAGCGAGGCCGGCCAGCCCCGCGCGCGCTGCAGCTCGGCGACATAGACGCTCTGGCCGTAGAAGCCGAGCCCCCAGCCGAAGGTCGCGAGCAGGAAGCAGACCGCGACGATGCGCCAGCCTTCGTAGCGGAGGGAGGTTTCGTCGATCGGCATGGTGGGACGTGGATTGTCGAGCATTTCTTTGCTCCTCGCCGTCATTCCGGGGCGATGCGACGCATCGAACCCGGAATCTCGAGATTCCGGGCTCACCCTTCGGGTGCCCCGGAATGACGGCGGAAATTGAAGGACGTTGATGGCCTGACGAGCCTGTTCATGACGAGCATCATGTAACAACCGCGCTCCCGAAAATCACTTCGACCGCGGTCGAAGCATCAACGTTGCTGACAGCCTCCTGCCAACTCAGATCGCATCCGGGAACTCGCCCATCGCGGCATCCAGCTGGGCCTTGCGGCGGCGCGCCCAGGACGCCAGCGTGAGCACGGCGAGACCGAGCACGATGGGCGGAAACACCACCATGTTCACCGCGGACCAGCCGTAATTGGCCAGCAGCTGGCCGGAGGAGAACGAGCCGATCGCCATCATGCCGAAAACGAGGAAATCGTTGAAGGCCTGGACCTTGTTGCGCTCCTGCGGACGGTGCGTCTCCAGCACCAGCGCGGAAGCGCCGATGAAGGAGAAATTCCAGCCCACGCCGAGCACGATCAGCGTCGCCCAGAAATGCATCGCGGTGATCCCGGACAGGCCGATGCCGGCGGCGCCGGCCTCCAGCAGCAGCCCGGCCGCGACGACCTTGGGGGCGCCGAAGCGCGCGATCAGCGCACCCGTGAAGAAGCTCGGCCCGTACATGGCGACGATGTGCCACTGAATGCCGAAATTGGAATCGGACACGGACAGGCCGCACATCTTCATGGCGAGCGGCGCCGAGGTCATCACCAGGTTCATCATGGGATAGGAGATGACGCCGCACAGGGCGGCCGCGATGAAGCGCGGCTGGGTCACGATCTCGAGCAGCGGTCGTCCGCCATGCAGATCGGCCGGCGCGGGCCTGGGCATATCGACCCCGGCGACGATGCCCATCGCGACCAGCGCCACCGCGGCCTGCACCAGGAAGCTGAAGGCGAACAGATAAGGCGACCAGACGTCCATCGTCCATTGCACGAGCTGCGGACCGAGCACGCCGGCGAACACGCCGCCCGCCATCACCCACGACACCGCCTTGGGCCGATAGGCCGCGCTGGCGCCGTCGGCGGCGGCGAAGCGATAGGATTGCGCGACCGCGCCGTAGAGACCGCCGAGGAAGGTCGCGATGCAAAACAGTGCGAACGAGCCGTGCAGGATCGCGTACGATCCCAGGAGACCGGTAAGCATGCCGAGGCCCGCGCCGACGACGAAGGCGGCGCGACGGCCGAAGCGGCGCGAGATCGCGCCGGTCGGCAAGGTGCCGGCGGCGAGCCCCAGCACGTACATCGACAGCGGCACGGTTGCGAGCGACATGTCCGGCGCAAGCGTCGCGCCGACGATCGAGCCGGTGGCGAAGATCACGGCGGAATTTGCGCCCGTCAGCGCCTGCGCGGCAGCGAGGCGTACCACATTGGCGCGGACGCGCGAATCGTCGGTGATTTCGGCGATAGAGGTGACGTCAGACATTGGGGTTTCCGCCCCAAGGGGGCTCAAAGGGGGCTCACGGAGGACCTTGATGATTCCCGGCACTATGGCGGGGCCCGGGAGGGCGGGCAACCGGCGCAAACGGGCGCGGGCCATGCCCGTGACGCAATCGGGCGGATGATAGCGGGCCGTGCGCTTGACGGCTTGCGCTCGATCAAATCCTATCCGCTGCGCTTCCCGGAGTTTCGCTCATGACCGTCGACGACAAGCCTACGCTCAGTGCTCCCGACGACGATCCCTGGCTCTGGCTGGAAGAGATCGACGGCACGCAGGCGCTCGATTTCGTGACGCGGCAGAATCAACTGACGCTCACGGCGTTCGGCGGCGCGGCGTTCGCGCGCGACCGCGACATCCTCGCGGCGATCTACGATCGGCCCGACAACATTCCCTATGTCGGCCGGCGCGGCGATCACCTCTACAATCTCTGGAAGGATGCCGCGAACCCGCGCGGCCTGTGGCGGCGGACCACGCTGGAGGAATTCCGCAAGCCCGCGCCCGGCTGGGAGGTCGTGCTCGACATCGACGCGCTCGCGGCCAGCGAAGGCGAGGACTGGCTGCTGAACTGGGTGATCGCGCAGCCGGCCGACGGACGTCGCGCGATCCTGTGCCTGTCACGCGGCGGCAGTGATGCCGTCACCATGCGCGAATTCGACATCGACACGCGAAGCTTCGTTTCGGACGGCTTCGTGCTGCCGGAGGCCAAGAGCAGCCTCGACTGGCTCGACCACGACACCGTGCTGCTGTCCAGCGCTCATGGCGAGGGCATGGCGACGAGCTCTGGCTACGCCAGGACCGTCAGGTTGTGGCGTCGCGGCCAACCGGCCGCGCAGGCTGATGTAATCTTCGAGACCTCCGCCGATCACATGAGAGTCTATGGCGGCGTCGACCGCACAGGCGCGGCACCGCGTGCCTGGATCGTCGATCAGACCGACTTCTTCAACTTCGCGATCTGGCTCCGCGACGAAGCCGGCACGATGACCAAGCTCGATCTGCCGACCGGCGTCTGGATGCAGGCGCATGGCGACTGGTTCGCGCTGAAGCTGCGCCACCCCTGGTCCCTTGCCGGACATACGCATGCCGCGGATACCGTGCTCGGCATCTCGCTTTCGGCCTTCCTGTCGGGCAGCCGCGACTTCGCGGTGCTGTTCGAACCCGGCCCCCGGCGTGCGCTGCAGGGCCTGTTCTGGACCGGCGGCAAGCTCGTCCTGCCGATTCTGGACGAGCTGCGGCCGCGCTTCGAGGTCTGCACGCCGTCGCCGTCCGGCTGGACTCGTGCGCCGCTTCATGGACTTCCCGGCATCGGCGTGGTTGACGTCTGGCCGCTCGACCAGGATGCGTCAGAGAGCAACGGCGATCTCCTCGCCAACGTACAGGACCCGCTGACGCCGCCCTCGATGTCGTTGATCCCGCATGGCATCGCAAGCCCGACCGTGCTGAAGCAGGCGCCGAGGACATTCACCGCCGACGGCCTCGTGGTGACGCAGCACGAGGCCGTCTCTGTTGACGGCGAGCGCATTCCCTATGTCCAGACCGGCCCCGTCGGCGAGACCGGCGATGCGCCGGTCTACATGAGCGCCTATGGCGGCTTCGCCCATTCGGTGAAGCCCTATTACAACCCCTCGCTCGGCAAGCTGTGGCTGGAGCGCGGCGGCACCACGGTGCAGGCGAATTTACGCGGCGGAGGCGAGTTCGGCACGCGCTGGCACGATGCCGGCCGGCTCGCCGGCAAGAAGCTGTCGCACGACGATTTCGCCGCGGTCGCGGCCGATCTCGTTCGCCGCGGCGTGACGAGCGCGAAGCGCATCGCCGCGCAGGGTGGATCGAACGGCGGCATCCTCATCACCAACATGCTGGTGCGCTATCCCGAGCGGTTCGGCGCGCTGTTCTGCACCATCCCGCTGATCGACATGCGCCGCTACACGAAGCTGCTCGCCGGCGCGAGCTGGATCGCGGAATATGGCGACCCCGACAAGGCCGAGGAATGGGCGTGGCTGCAGACTTATTCGGCCTATCACAATGTGAAAGCCGGCCAGTCCTATCCGCCGATCCTGATCGCCACCACGCGGCGCGACGACCGCGTTCATCCCGGCCACGCGCGCAAGATGGCCGCCAAGCTCCAGGCGATGGGCTATGAGGCCTGGTTCTACGAGCCGGAAGCCGGTGGCCACGGCTACGGCAAGGACAACAAGGAGCGCGCCGGTTTCGAGGTGCTGGGCTATCGGTTCCTGAAGGACAGGATCGGGTGGCGGGATGAAGGTTAGCATTCGGGCGCTGACGCTTGCGCCTCGTCATGGCCGGGCTTGACCCGGCCATCCACGTCTTACCTTGCCGCACGAAGAACGTGGATGCCCGGGACAAGCCCGGGCATGACGACCGACTAGCGCGAAAACACCAAAGTCAGATTGTTTGCGGGCATGTCGATCGTATCGACCAGCCGAAGGTGTGCGCCTTGCGCCAGCGTCTCGACGTCGGCGATGTCGCGCACGCCCCATTCGGGATTGCCTTCGCGCAAGGACGTATCGAACACGGCATTGCTGAGCGCCGTGTGCTTGCCGGCGCGCTTGAAGGGGCCGTAGAGGAACAGCTTGCCCTCGGCACGCAAGTAACGGCCGGCACCGGCGAACAGGCCCTCGGCCACGCTCCATGGCGCGATGTGGATGACGTTGGCGCAGAACACGGCGGCAAGACTGGTTGGCCCCTGCCCGCTTCGCATCTCCGGACACCAATCGGGATCGGTCAGATCGATCCGCAGCGGGCTGCGGACGTTGGGCAAGCCGGCATGAATCCGCCAGGCCTCGATGCTCTTGAGATGGCGCTGGTTGAGATCGCTCGGCCACCAGATCAGGTCGGGCGTGTGACGGGCGAAATGAACCACGTGCTGGCCGGTTCCGCTGCCGAGCTCCACCACGTTGCCGGTGCTGCCTGCGAGATGTTTTTCCAGCGCCGCCCAGATCGGCTCGTGATTGCGATGAAAGGCCGGCGCATCGAGCCGCCCATCCGGCTCCACCCGTCCGCCGTCCCTGCCAAATTCGACGACATAGTCAGCCAAGTGAGGTCCCCTTGAAAAAACGAGAACGCGTTGAAAACGGAATGGGCGCTTAAAACGCCCTGGAAAGAGCGGCCCGCGCCCATTGTCCTTATCGTTGGGGCCAAATCGACCGAACAAATAGGCTCATGAGTTGCAATGCGGAAGATATTAACGCCATTTTGCCCCGTGCATAGTCTCGATTGTCAGGCGATGCCCTTTGTGCTTTGGAACGCCTCAATTTCGCGATTGTGACCTTCGCCAAAACGCCTCGGAATGACGCCTTGACCGCCCTGTCCCGGACGCCCGTCCTGTTCCTCCTGCTCGCCATTGCCGCGGGCCTCGCCACCCCGGCGCGGGCGCAGTCCGCGGTGGCCGAAGGACGAAAGCTCGCCTTCGACCGCAGCAAAGGCAACTGCCTGACCTGCCATGTCATCAAGGGCGGCGACCTGCCGGGAACCATCGGGCCGGAACTGAAGGACATGAAGGCCAGATATCCGGACCGCAACGAGCTGGCCGCGATCATCTTCGACGAGACCAAGCGCAATCCGCAGACCATGATGCCGCCGTTCGGCCGGAACCGGATTTTGACCGAACAGGAGATCAGCGCGATCGTTGATTTCCTGGAAACGCTGTAGCGGCCGGCACGCCAGGAGATTTCCGATGAACACGACCACCGGCCCTACCCCGACGCGGCGCCTGATCCTGCAGGGCGCGGCTTCTGTCGCGCTGATCGGCCTCGGCAACCTGCCATTCGCGGCCGGTCCGGCGCGCGCGGCGGCGAACGACAAATATCCGGAAGAGGCCTTCAAGCAGAAGAGCGAGGCCGACGCGATCAAGGCGCTCTATGGCAAGAGCGCCGAGCCCTCCGACAAGGTCAAGCTGGATGCGCCGGAGATCGCCGAGAACGGCGGCGTGGTGCCGGTCTCGGTGACGACGACGCTCGACAAGGTGACCTCGATCTCGTTCTTCGTGGCCGAGAATCCGTTCGCGCTCGCCGCGTCCTATCAGATCGCTGACGGCACGGTCCCGGCCGTCGCCAACCGGCTGAAGATGGCCAAGACCACAAAACTGGTCGCAATCGTCGAAGCCGATGGCAAGCTCTACAGCGCGACCAAGGAAGTGAAGGTCACCGTCGGCGGTTGCGGCGGTTAAGCGAGGCAGTTCGACATGGCATCCAGCATCCGCGTGCGCGCGACATCCAATGGCGACATCACTGAGGTGCAGGCGCTGATCCAGCACCCCATGGATACCGGCCTGGTCAAGAATCCCAGCGGCGAGCTGATCCCGGCGCACTACATCCGGGAGCTGAAATTCGAATGTAACGGTAAGGATGTCTTCGTCGCCGATTGGGGCACCGCGGTCTCCAAGGACCCCTACGTCAAGTTCAGCTTCAAGGGCGCCAAGAAGGGCGACGACCTCAAGATCTCGTGGACCGACAACAAGGGTGGCTCGGACACGACCACTGCGAAGATCGCGTGATGAAGGCCCGCCTCTCCCTCCTGCTCGGATCCGTGAGCGCCGCGCTCGTCGCGTTCGTCCTCACCTCTCCGCACGTGGTCGCAGCCGACAAGGTCGATCCCGTTGCCGACGCCGAGGCGTTCCAGAATTTCTTCTTCCAGAAATTCCCGAACGTGAAGCACGAGGATTTCGTCAACGGTCCGTATTCGATGAACGAGGACATGAAGCGGCAGTGGCAGGAGAAAGAGGAATTCCCGCCCTACGAGTTCGCGCTCGATGCCGGCAAGGAGATGTTTTCGACCCCGTTCAAGAACGGCAAGACCTATGCCGATTGCTTCCCGAACGGCGGCATCGGTATCCGTCAGAACTATCCCTATTTCGACGAGAACGAAGGCAAGGTCGTCACGCTGGAGCTCGCGCTCAACCGCTGCCGCGAGGCCAATGGCGAGGCGCCCTATTCCTACGTCAAGGACGAGATGGCCTCGCTCACCGCCTACATGGCGTTCACCTCGCGCGGCAAGCCGATGGACATCAGGATTCCCGACGATCCCCGCGCGCTGGCGGCGTTCGAGAACGGCAAGCGCTATTTCTACACCCGCCGCGGCCAGATGAACTTCTCCTGCGCGAGCTGCCATGTGCAGAGCCCGGGTGAGCGCATCCGCGCAGAAATCCTGGCGCCGGCGCTCGGCATCGTCAACGCGATGCCGATCTACCGGTCGGAATGGAGCGGCATGGGCACGACCAGCCGACGCTTCGTCACCTGCAACAGCCAGACCCGCGCGGTTCCGCTGGAGCCGCAATCGGACGAATATCGCGACGTCGAATACTTCCTGTCCTATGTCGCCAACGGCCTGCCGATCTCCGGGCCTGGAGCACGGCCATGAAGCGGACCGGTTTCCTCGCCATCTTGCTTGCGTCGACCATCACGATGCCGTCGGCACGCGCGGCAAACGAAGCGGACTACAAGGCGGCCTATGCCGCTGCGGAAGTTGCATCGAAGGAGGCCGCCGGGATGCGCAACCAGTGGACCGTCACCGTCTCGGCGCTGGTCGCCGCCAAGAAGGCGGCCGATGGTGGCGATTTCGACCGCGCGACCGCCGCCGCCAAGGAAGCCGAGGCGCTCGCAAAGGCTTCCATCTACCAGGCAACCTCCGAAAAAGAAGCCTGGAAGGCGATGGAAATCCGCTAGACTGGGCTGGCGCGCGCGTAGCTCACGCTCCAGATCATCCTTTGAGCACGATCTTGTCGGAAAGCAGCTGCACATTTTGCGCTAAGGCAGAGCTTCGGATCCGGATCATGCCTGTGGAACCGTTGCGTAGCCGAGAAAAGGCGCGGAGAATTTGAGGATGGCCATCCGCCGCCGCGATTTCCTGAAGAGCGCAGGCCTTGCCGCCGCATCCCTCGGACTGCCGCGGCTCGCGCGCGGCGCCGACACCGCGAGCATCTATGACATCGAGCGCTTCGGCAATGCGCGCATCCTGCACATCACCGACACGCATGCGCAGCTCAATCCGGTCTATTTCCGCGAGCCCAGCGTCAATATCGGCATCGGCGAGATGGCGGGGCGACCGCCACATCTGGTCGGGCGGGCGTTCCTGGAGCGCTTCGGCATCCGGCCCGACAGCGCGGATGCCTATGCCTTCACCTGTGTCGAGTTCGAGAAATCCGCGGGCCGTTTCGGCAAGCTCGGCGGCTTTGCCCATCTGAAAACGCTGATCGACCGCCTGCGCGCCGACGCCGGCGAAAAGCATTCGCTGCTCGTCGACGGCGGCGACCTCTGGCAGGGCACGGGACTCGCCAACGCCACGCAGGGCCGCGACATGGTCGAGGTCGCCAATCTGCTCGGCATCGACGCGATGACCGGGCATTGGGAATTCACCTATGGCGAGCAGGCGCTGCGCGACAATCTCGAGCGCTTCAAGGGCGAGTTTCTGGCGCAGAACGTGTACCTGACCGAGGAGGCCGCATTCAACGACGCCCCCGCCTTCGACAAGGCCAGCGGCCGCGTGTTCAGACCGTCCATCATCAAAGAGCTCGGCGGACATCGCATCGCGATCGTGGGTCAGGCCTTCCCTTACGTGCCGATCGCGCATCCGAAGCGGTTCACGCCGGACTGGACCTTCGGCATCCGCGAAGAGGAGTTGCAGAAGCATGTCGATGCCCTGCGCGGCACGGACAAGGTCGATGCCGTCATCCTGCTGTCGCACAACGGCATGGATGTCGACCTCAAGCTCGCGAGCCGGGTCACCGGCATCGACGTCATCTTGGGCGGCCATACCCATGACGCCGTGCCGCAGCCGATTCCGGTGAAGAACGCCGGCGGCACCACGCTCGTCACCAATGCCGGCTCCAACGGAAAATTTCTGGCCGTGCTCGACCTCGCGATCGGCAAGGGCAAGGTCAACGACATTCATTACCATCTCATGCCGGTCTTTTCCGAGCTGCTGAAGCCAGACCCTGTCATGGCCGAGTTGATCGGACGGCTGCGCGCGCCGCACGTGACCGACTGGTCGGAGAAGATCGCAACGCCCGATCGCCTGCTCTACCGCCGCGGCAATTTTTCCGGCCCCGTCGACGAGCTGATTTGCACGGCGCTGCGCAACGAGCTCGATGCCGAGATCGCATTGTCGCCGGGCTTCCGCTGGGGCGTCACCGCGCTGTCTGGGCAGGCGCTGACCATGGAGGATCTGCTCGCGGAAACCGCGATCACCTATCCCGAGACCTATGTGCAGGAGATGACCGGCACACAGATCAAGGACGTGCTGGAAGACATCTGTGACAACCTCTTCAACGCCGACCCCTATTATCAGCAGGGGGGCGACATGGTGCGCGCCGGCGGCCTCAGCTACACCTGCACGCCGGAGGCCGCGATCGGCAAACGCATTTCCGAGCTGAAGCTCGGCAACGGCAAAACGCTCGGCGCCAATCACCGTTACAAGGTCGCAGGCTGGGCCTCGGTCAACGCTCAGCAGGGCGCGCCGGTGTGGGACGTGGTCGGCAAATATCTGCGCTCGGGCCGGATGATGCCCGAACGGCTCGGCGCCGGCGTCACGCTGAAAGGCGTCGACGGCAATCCGGGCATTGCAGGACAGGGATGATGCGGTTGAGGATCACATCCGCGCTGCTGCTGACGCTGCTCGCCTGGACGGCGATGCCGTCGGCTCGTGCGCAGCAGGTGCCGCTCCAGGACAAGCCGTTTGCCGAGCACAAGGTCGTGCTGCAGCTCTCCGACGGCGATGCGAAGAAGCAGGCGCTGGTGCTCAGCGTCGCCAACAATCTGCTGAAGGCCTACGACCCCGACAAGATCGCGATCGAGGTGGTGGCGTTCGGACCCGGCATCGACCTCTTGCTGTCCGGCAGCGAGCGGCAGAAGCAGGTCGAAAGCCTGATCGCACAGGGCGTGCGCTTCGACATCTGTCTCAACACCGTCGACACGATCGAGCGCGAGACCGGCAAGCGGCCGGGGTTCATCCCCGGCGCGACGCCGGTGCAGGTCGGGGTCGGGCAGATCCTGTTCCTGGCAGAGAATGGCTACACCTTGGTGCGGCCGTAACCTGGGTCGCGACGACGGCTTCGCCGGGGCATGCAAAATAATATTCCCTATTTTGCCATCAACACAGTGAGTTGCTTCTCTTTTGAGTTCATTGCGTAGTAGAATTCCGGAAATTAACTCACCCCGGGTTCCAGCCATGATCTTTCGCCAGCTCTTTGACAGCGTTTCAGGCACCTACAGTTACCTGCTTGCGAGCCGCCCCGGCGGCGAGGCGCTGATCCTCGATCCCGTACTGGAGAAGGTCGACCGCTACTGCCAGCTGCTGCGCGAGCTCGACCTCAAGCTGGTCAAGGCGGTGGACACCCATCTGCATGCCGACCACGTCACCGGACTCGGCGAGCTGCGCGACCGCACCCATTGCATGACCGTGATGGGCGACCAGACCAAGGCCGACGTCGTCGCCATGCGGGTCGCGGACGGCGACAAGGTGACGATCGAAGGCCTGTCGCTCGACGTGATGTACACGCCGGGCCATACCGACGATTCCTATTCCTATCTGATGGGCGACCGCGTCTTCACCGGCGACACGCTCCTGATCCGCGGCACCGGCCGCACCGATTTCCAGAACGGTTCTTCGCGCGCGCAGTACGAGTCCATTTTCAACCGGCTGCTCAAGCTGCCGGACGAGACGATGGTGTTTCCGGCCCATGACTACAAGGGCGACACCGTCTCCACCATCGGCGAAGAGAAGCGCTACAATCCCAGGCTCCAGGTGCGCTCGGTCGACGAATATATCGAGCTGATGGCCAACCTGAAGCTGCCCAATCCGAAGATGATGGACGTGGCGGTGCCCGCCAACATGCATGTCGGCCTGCATCAGGAAGAACTAGAGAAAGAGGGCCGCGCGCTCAGCGCAATCGATGCGATCCGCACCCTCGGCCGGCCGGACATCCTGCTGGTCGATCTGCGCGAGAGCAACGAGCGGATCAAGCACGGCATGCTCGAAGGCGCGCTGCACACGCCCTATCAGTCCGTGGAGGAGAGCCTCAAGCCCGGCGGCATGCTGCGCGAGGTCGCGGCCGCTACCGGCCGCCGTGTCGTCTTCTTCTGCGCCTTCGGCGAGCGTTCGGCGATGGCGGTGGCCGCCGCCAAGCAAGCCGGCCTGACCAACACCGCCCATATCGCCGGCGGCATCGATGCCTGGAAGAAGGCGGGCGGACCGGTGCTGCACTGAACGGCCTCGTCGCCATTCTTGAGATAGATCAGGAACCACCCATATATTTCGGGTAGGACGGATGCAGCATCACCATCCGGGAACAGCGATGGCAAAGACCGGCAAGCCGAGTGAACCGCCCAAGGTTGCGGACAACAAATCGGCGGGCGACAAGGCGAAAAAGCCGCCGCCGCCGCTCGACAGTGACGACGATTACGACGACGGCGACATCGCAACGCCGAAGCGCGACCGCTATGGTCCGGATGACGAACCGTTTTGAGAGGGTGGCGGGCGGGTTGATTTGACGGCGCGCTGGCCCCTCACCCTCCGCCGTCGTCCTGGCGAACGCCAGGACCCATACCGCGTGATTTCTCGATCGCGTCCGGTCGCACTTATCGGACGACGATCCGCCGCCAAACTCCTCCCTGGGATAATGGGTCCTGGCTCCCGTGCGCAATTGCGCACTAGGCGAGGACGACGATGAGGATGGACCGCGCGCTCTCTCGGGACGACGATGCTGAGGCACGGAGCCCCCTCACGACCCCACCCGCACTACCTGCCATGCGCCTGCGTTCATGGACAAATAACCGCCCTCCCCGATAGTTTGCGCCTCCATCGGGAGCGAAACGGAACTGCCAATGGTCGACATTCTCGCCGCACCGCAGCAAGGCAAGGCGGACAGCGCCCTGCGTACGCTGACGGGCATCTCGATCGCGCATTGGGTCAGCCATTTCCATCTGCTGGTGCTGCCGATGCTGTTCCCGTTCCTCAAGGGCCAGCTCGGCGTCGGCTATATCGAGCTCGGCTTCGCACTCACGGTGTTCGCGGTGGTGTCAGGATTGACCCAGGCGCCGACCGGCTATCTCGTCGACCATTTTGGCGCGCGGCGCATTCTCTTGGCCGGGCTCGCGCTCGGCGGCTTCGCGCTGATCCTGCTCGGCCTGCATCTCAGCTACGCCTCGCTGATCGCCTGCGCCGTGCTGCTGGGTCTCGCCAACAGCGTGTATCATCCCGCCGATTACGCGATCCTGGCCGAGCACATGGACGAGGCGCGGATGGGCCGCGCCTTCTCGATTCACACCTTTGCCGGCTTTCTCGGCGGCGCGGTGGCGCCGGCGATCGTGGCTGCGCTCGTCACCCTGTCCGGCGGCGCGGGGGCACTGATCGCTTCGGGCGCGATCGGTGTCGCGGTGGCGCTGCTGCTGATCGTCATGAACATTCCCGACGCCGGCGCGCACAAGAAAAAGCCCGGCAACGAGAACGCGCCGAAACAGGCCGTGATCACCCCGGCGCTGATCACGCTGACCGCGCTGTTCATGCTGCTGAGCCTGTCGGTCGCCGGCATCAACAATTTCGGCGTGGTGGCGCTGATGAGCGGCTACGGCGCCTCCTACTCCGCCGCCAACATCGCGCTGACCGCATTCCTTGGCGCCAGTGCCCTCGGCGTGCTCGCAGGCGGCGTCCTCGCCGATCGCACCGAGCGTCACGGCCAGGTCGCCGCGGCCTGCTTCGCCGTCAATGCGGCGATCGTGCTGCTGATTGCGCTGGTGACGCTGCCGGGCCCGGCTCTCACCGCCGCAATGACGGCCGCGGGCTTCCTCTCCGGCGTGATCGCCCCCTCGCGCGACATGCTGGTGCGCAACGCGGCGCCCGCCGGCGCTGCAGGACGCGCCTTCGGTATCGTCTCCACCGGCTTCAATCTCGGCGGCATCGTCAGCCCGCTGCTGTTCGGTTGGATCATGGATCAAAGCGCGCCGCACTGGGTGTTCGGCGCGTCCGTGATCTTCATGCTGGCGACGGTGGTGCTGTCGCCGTTCACGGAGCGGAAGCGGCAAGCCGAGGCGTAGCTAGAAATTCAGGTGTCGTCCCGGCCTAGTGCGCAATTGCGCACGGGGGCCGGGACCCATAACCACAAGGAGGAGTTGTGGCGCGAAGCTGCTCACTCCGAGTCGTCGTCTAACATCTCCCTGTGGTCGTGGGTCCCGGATCTGCGCGCGCTTGGGGCGCGCTTGTCCGGGACGACGGGCAAAATAAAACGCGTAAGAAACAACAAACGGGAAGAAACACCATGAGCACCCCTGATCTCGTGATCCGCGGCGGCACTGTTGCGGATGGGCGCGGCGGCGAAATGTTCGAGGCTGATATCGCCATCAGCGACGGCAAGATCAGCGAGGTCGGGAAGGTCTCGGCCAAGGGAGCGGAAGAGATCGACGCGCGCGGAAAGCTGGTGACTCCGGGCTTCGTCGACGTTCACACCCATTACGACGGTCAGGTCACCTGGAGCCAGGACATCACGCCGTCCTCGCAGAACGGCGTCACCACCGCGATCATGGGCAATTGCGGCGTCGGCTTCGCACCGTGCAAGCCGGCCGATCACACCCGCCTGATCCAGCTGATGGAAGGCGTCGAGGACATTCCCGAGCCGGTGCTGAGCGCCGGCATTCCCTGGGCCTGGGAGAGCTTTCCCGATTACATGGACTGGCTGTCGAAGCGCGATTTCGACATCGATGTCGGCGCGCAACTGCCGCATGCCGCGCTGCGCGTCTACGTCATGGGCGAGCGCGGCGCCCGCCGGGATCCCTCGACCGCCGCGGACAACGCGGCGATGGCAAAGCTCGCGGGCGAGGCTGTGCGCTCCGGCGCGCTCGGCTTCTCGACCTCGCGCACGCTCAATCATCGCACCTCGACCGGCGATTTCACGCCGACGCTGAAGGCCGGCGAGGACGAGCTCACCGCGATTGCCGGCGCGATGCATCGGCAGGGCCGCAGCGTGCTGCAATTCGTGCTGGATCTGTCGACCATCCACGAGGACCTGCCGATGATGCTGCGGGTGGCGGACACGACGAAGTGCCCGATCTCGTTCTCGATCACGCAGAACGACAAGTCACCGCAGCGCTGGCGCCAGACGCTGGACGAGATCAATGCCGCCGCACGGCGCGGTCTTTCCATCACCGCGCAGATCGCCGCACGCCCGGTCGGGCTGCTGCTCGGGCTCGAGCTGTCGCGCAATCCCTTCCAGACCCATCCGAGCTACAAGGCGATCGCGCATCTGCCGCTGCAGGAGCGCCTCGCGCGGCTGCATCAGAGCGACGTGCGCAAGGCGATCCTGAGCGAGACGGCGACCGCGACCGACGATCCGCTGTTCTTCCGTCCGAACTACGACAAGATGTTCCTGCTCGGCGATCCCCCCGATTACGAGCAGCCGCCGGAGAACGCGCTCGGACCGCAGGCGCGCAAGCAGGGCCGGCAGCCGGAAGAGCTCGCCTATGACGCGATGCTGTCCGACGAGGGCCGCGGCATGCTTTACGTGCCCTTCCTCAACTATGCGGACGGCAATCTCGATGCGACACGCGAGATGCTGATCGATCCGCAATCGGTGCCGGGCCTGTCCGACGGCGGCGCGCATTGCGGCATCATTTGCGATGCCAGCTTCCCGACTTATCTGCTGACGCACTGGACGCGGGACCGCAAGCGCGGCGAGAAACTGTCGATCCCGTTCGTGGTCGCGGCGCAGTCGCGCAAGACTGCGCTCTCGGTCGGCCTCACCGATCGCGGCCTGATTGCCCCCGGCTACAAGGCCGACGTCAACGTGATCGACTATGACCGGCTGCATCTGCATCCGCCGAAGGTGCATTACGATCTGCCCGTGGGCGGCCGGCGGCTGCTGCAGGATGTCGACGGCTATGAGGCCACGATCGTGTCCGGCGTGGTGACGCGGCGGCAGGGCGAGGCGACGGGAAAGCGGCCGGGGAAGTTGATTCGCGGTGCGCAGGGGGTGAATTGAACGATGCGAGTTGCGAGGCGCGAAACCCGCGCCTCACTCTCGCTGTCGTCCCGGCGAAGGCCGGGACCCGTAACCACGAAAGGGAGTTGGGGCGCAGGGCTCCCACTCCAAGTCTTCGCCAAACCACTCCCTGGGGGTATGGGTCCCGGCCTTCGCCGGGACGACAGTTGTTCGTTGGGGCTAGCAGCCGCCCCTTACGTCGGCGACACCGCGCTCTTCAACGGCGCGGCCTGCGAGGCTGCACCACCGGTCAGCCTGGCGCGTTCGGTGTTCGGCCAGAGCAGCAACAGACCGAGCAGGCCGGAGCCGACCATGATCGCGGCGTTGATGGTGAAGCCGGTCATGTAGCCGTCGAGCGTGCTGCTGGCGTGCTGGATGACCGTGCCCATCACGGCGGGCGCGATGATGCCCGAGAGCGTGTAGAGAGCGCCGTAGATCGCGAGGATCGCGCCGCGCTGCGAGGTCGGCGTGAACTCGCCGAGCATGGGCGGGCAGACCACGTAGATCGCGCCGCACAGGCCCGTTCCGACCACAAGCAAAGCGAGCTGAAGGCCGGCGCCCTGGACGTGCGGCATCATCGCCAGGATCAGGCCGCCGATGACCAGCGGCACGGAGCCGAGCACGCCGCGAGCGACGCGGGTGGTCGAGCCGCGGGCCATCATCAATTGCGAGATCCAGCCGGTCAGGATCACGATGGTGGCGCCGAAGATCCAGGGCAGAGTGGAAATCCAGCCGGCCTGGCTCTGCGAGAAGCCGAGGCCCTTGATGATGAAGGGCGTGAACCAGGTCAGCCCGAGCGACAGCGCCCAATAAGCGCCGAAGGTCGCGGCAACGCAGCCGAGGAAGGTGCGCGAGGTGAGCAGCTGAATGTAGGGAATCTTCGTCTCGCTGACGGCGAGGGCCTGGGTGTCCTCCAGCGGGCCTTCCTTGCCGAGCGCGAGCCAGGCACAGACCCAGATCAGGCCGACGATGCCGAGCGCGCCGAAGGCATAGTGCCAGGAATGGTTGACGATGATCCAGTTCAGAGCCGGCACCGCGATGATCACGCCGAAGGCCGAGCCTTGCGACAGGATCGCGGTCGGCAGCGTGCGCTTCTCGTCGGGAAACCATTTGTAGATGGCGTGCGCGGCGACCGAGAAGGCCGGGCCTTCGCCGGCGCCGAGCACGATGCGGCAGATCAGCAGCGTGGTGAAGGAGACGGTGCCGACCATCGGAAACTGTGCCAGCGCCCAGACCACCGCGAGCGACAACAGCACCCAGCGCGTCGGCACCTTGTTGACGATGAAGCCGACCACGATGGCCGAGATCGAGAACAGGAAGAAGAACGAGGAGCCGAGCAGGCCGAATTGCTCCGGCGTCAGCTTGAGGTCCGCCATGATCGGCACGCCGGCGAGACCCACCACGATCTTGTCGGCGAAGTTCACCAGCATGAAGAGAAACAGGAGAAAAGTGATGGTCCAGGCGCCCTTCGGTGTTCCGGTCGTCCTGCCCGCATTGGGCGTTCCCTGAGCGCTCATCATTCTCCCCGTATGTCCTTTTCGGCACTTTTTTTGATTTGGCCGTCTTGGAAGCTAACAACGGCTTCGGGACCAACGCAACCCGGCATTTCCGGAGCAAGTGTGCTACGCAACATTTCCGTCAATTCGGTCCGGCGCCAACCATCGTGCTGAGTATCAAGAATCTCTCCAAGACCTTCTTCTCGGCCGGCGAGCCGGTCCACGTGCTGCGCGGTGTCGATCTCGACCTTGCGGCGGGCGAGCGCGTCGCACTGACCGGTGAATCCGGCAGCGGCAAGAGCACGCTGCTGCACCTGATAGCGGGGCTCGATGCCGCCGATGGCGGCACGATCCGGCTGGCTGACGTCGAGGTCACCAAGCTGTCCGATGCAGGCCGCGCGGAGCTTCGACGCGATCGGATCGGCCTGGTTTTTCAGCAATTCAACCTGATCCCGAGCCTGTCGGTTGCGGACAATCTCGCTTTCCAGGCCCGGATCGCGGGCCGGCACGATGCCGCCTGGACCCAAGAGCTGACCGAGCGGCTCGGACTCGGCAGCCTGCTGAAGCGTTATCCAGAGCAATTATCGGGCGGGCAGCAGCAGCGCGTCGCGATCGGCCGGGCGCTGGCGACAAAACCCTCGCTGCTGCTGGCGGACGAGCCGACCGGCAATCTGGACGAAGCCACCGCCGAGGACGTGCTGGCGCTGACGCGCGATCTCGTCGCGCGCACCGGCTGCGGCTTCCTGATGGTGACGCACAGCCTGCATCTGGCCGGCACGCTTGATCGTCACCTCACCTTGCATGCGGGGCGGATCGCATGAGGCGCGCGCTGTGGGTCCTCGCCGTACTGCTGAGCCATTGGCGGCGCCACAAGATGCAGTTCGCAACGCTGCTGATCGGGCTGATCGCGGCGACCGCGCTGTGGAGCGGCGTGCAGGCGATCAACCAGCAGGCGCGCAGCGCTTATGACCGCGCCGCGGCGACGTTCGGCGGCGTGCGCACCGCGATGCTGGTGGCGCCTCATGCGGCGACCTTTCCGCAGGAGCTGTTCGTCAAGCTGAGGCGTGCCGGCTGGCCGGTCTCGCCGGTGCTGGAAGGCCGGGTCCAGATCAATGGACGCTCGGTGCGGCTGCTCGGCATCGAGCCGGTGACACTGCCCGCCGATGTCGGCAACGCGCCGCGCCTTGGTGCGGCGGATCTGAGCAGTTTTGTTGCACCGCCGGGCCAGACACTGGCGGCGAAGGAGACGCTGGCCGACTTGCACGAAACGGAAGGCACGGCGCCGGCGATCAGCAACGGCGCAAGACTGCCGCCGCTGCGCGTGCTGCCGCAGCTCGTGCCCGACGTGCTGGTGGTCGATATCGGCGTGGCACAGCGGCTTCTGAACAAGCCGGATCAGGTGTCGCGGCTGCTGATCGGCAAGGCGAAGGGCAAGCCCGCCCCGCTGCAAAGCGTCGTCGGTGAGCAGTTGCGGCGGATCGAGCCTGACGCAGAAACGGAGCTGGAGCGCCTCACCGACAGCTTCCACCTCAACCTCACGGCCTTCGGCCTACTGTCGTTCTTCGTCGGGCTCTTCATCGTCAACTCGGCCGTCGGCCTTGCCTTCGAGCAGCGGCTGCCGATGCTGCGCACGCTGCGGGCTTGCGGTGCCTCGGCGCGGCTGGTCAACACGGTGCTCGTCGTCGAGCTGATCGTGCTGGCGCTGGCCGCCGGGCTGATCGGTCTCGCCTGCGGCTATTTCATTGCAGCCGCGCTGTTGCCCGACGTCGCGGCGTCGCTGCGCGGGCTCTATGGCGCGCAGATTCCGGGACAGCTGACGCTGCGTTCCGAATGGTGGCTGGCCGGCATCGGCATCAGCATCGCCGGCGCGCTGGTCGCGGCGGCGACCAGCCTGATCAAGGCGATCAGGATGCCGGTGCTGGCGACCGCGCAACCGCGCGCCTGGCAGCAGCGCCAACACCGCTGGCTGGTCCTGCAAAGCGCCGCGGCGGGCATGGTGTTCGCGGTCGCGCTGCTGCTGCTTCACTACGGACAATCGCTGATCGCGGGTTTTGGCGTGCTCGCGGCACTGATGCTCGGCGCAGCGCTGATCCTGCCCGCCTTCCTCGAGGTCATCCTGCTCGCCGGCCAGCGTCTCGCGCGAGGACCGCTCGCACAGTGGTTCTGGGCCGACAGCCGGCAACAGCTCTCCGGACTGTCGTTGGCGCTGATGGCGCTGCTGCTGGCGCTCGCTGTCAATGTCGGCGTCTCGACCATGGTGGAGACGTTCAGCCGGACCTTCACCGGCTGGCTCAATGGACGGCTGGCGCCCGACGTCTACATCAGCGCCTCCGACAATGCGCAAGCCGTCGCCATTCGAAACTGGCTGCGCGAGCGCAGCGATGTCCAGGCGATCCTTTCGGGCGGACGCGCCGACGCACAGATCCAGGGACAACCGGTGGAATTGCTCGGCCTGCCCGACCATGCGCTCTATCGCGAGCGCTGGCCGCTGCTGGAAACCGCACCGCGCGCCTGGACCCGGCTCGTGCCCGGCAATGCCGCCTTCATCAGCGAGCAGCTGAGCCGCCGGCTGAACGTTCGCGTCGGCGACGTCGTGGAGGTGCCGGCGCCGGGCGGGATCTGGGAGCTCGACATCGTCGGCATCTATGCCGATTACGGCAATCCCAAGGGACAGCTCGCGGTCAACGTCGCGGCGCTGATCCGGCATTTTCCGCAGACGCCGCAAACCCGGATCGGCCTGATCGTCGCGAATGAGAGTATCCCCGGCCTGATCGCGAGCCTGCAGAAGCAATTCGCGCTCGACGACCGCAGCGTCGCCGACCAGGCGACGGTGAAAGCGGAATCGATCCGCATCTTCAACCGCACCTTTGCCGTGACCTCCGCGCTGAATGCGTTCACGCTCGGCGTCGCCGGGATCGCGCTGCTCACCAGCCTGTTGACGCTGGCGAGTTCGCGCCTGCCCCAACTCGCCCCGCTCTGGGCGATCGGCCTCACCCGCCCGCGTCTCGCCGCGATCGAGCTGACCAAGACGCTGTCGGTCGCGCTGTTCACATCCCTGCTGGCGGTGCCGCTGGGCCTTTTGGTAGCGTGGTGCCTGATCGCAATCGTGAATGTAAAGGCGTTCGGCTGGCGGCTGCCATTCCATGTGTTTCCGCTGCAACTGGTCGAGCTGGTTGCGATCGCGCTGCTCGCCTCGCTGATCGCCGCACTGCTGCCGATGATCCGGCTGGCGCGGATGCAGCCTGCGAGCCTCGTCAAGGTGTTCGCCAATGAGCGCTGACAGGATCTCGCGGCGCGCCTTCACCGTCGGCATCGCCGCGCTCGCCGCCGCGCGACGCGCAAGCGCGCAGGGCTATGCCGGGCTCGGCGAGACCGCCGACGGTTTTGCCAAGGTGACGCCGGGAAGGCTGTTCAGCTTCCCCGGCGATCACGGACCGCATCCGGAGTTTCGCATCGAGTGGTGGTATCTCACGGCGAATCTCGTCGATCCCGGCGGCGCGGCGTGCGGGCTGCAATGGACGCTGTTCCGCCAGGCGGCGCAGCCAGGGCCGCAAGGCGAAGGCTGGGCCAACCAGCAGGTGTGGATGGGACATGCGGCCGTGACGCGTGCCGACACCCACCGCTTCAGCGAAACGTTTTCACGCGGCGGCGTGGGGCAGGCCGGCGTGACGGCCAAGCCGTTCGATGCCTGGATCGACGACCGGGGCATGAAGAGCGTCGAGCGCACCGACGATCGCACACTGGCACCATTGACGCTGAAGGCGTCCGGCACCGATTTCAGCTACGCGCTGACGCTGGAGGCGGACCGGCCGGTGGTGCTGCAGGGCGATCGCGGCTACAGCCGCAAATCCGAGCGCGGTCAGGCGTCCTACTATTACAGCCAGCCGTTCTACCGCGCCCGGGGCACGCTCAGCATCGACGACAAGCCGGTCGACGTCTCGGGTCAGGCCTGGATGGACCGCGAATGGAGCAGCCAGCCGCTCGATGCCGACCAGACCGGCTGGGACTGGCTGTCGCTGCATCTTGCGTCCGGCGACAAGCTGATGCTGTACCGGCTGCGGCAGAAGGACGGCCACAATTATCCGTTCGGCAATTGGATCGGTGCCGCGGGCGACACGCAGATGATTGCGGGCAGCGATATCCAGATGAGTCCCATGGCGACGGTCGACATTGCGGGGCGCAAAGTGCCGGTGGAATGGCAGATCGCAATTCCCTCGCGATCGTTCGCGATCGCCTGCAAGCCGCTGAATCCGAAGGCCTGGATGGGGACCGGCTTCTCCTATTGGGAGGGGCCGATCAGCTTTGCCGGCACGCATGACGGCGTTGGCTATCTCGAGATGACCGGCTATTGAAGCGCGATCTCTTCGAGGGACCAACGATGTATCATCTCACCGCTCTCGTCACGCTGCTGGCGATCGCATTTTATTTCTTCACCACCATCAACGTCTCGCGCTCGCGCACCAAGACCGGCATCAAGGTGCCGGCAACGTTGGGCCATCCGGATTTCGAACGCGCCTTCCGCATCCAGATGAACACGCTGGAATGGATGCCGATCTTCCTGCCGGCGCTCTGGCTGTTCGCGATCAATATCGGCGATGCCATTGCAGCGGGGCTCGGTGCAGTCTGGATCATCGGCCGCGTCGTCTACTTCGTGGGCTATTCGAAAGCGGCGGCCAAGCGTGGCCCGGGCTTTGCAATCCAGGCGCTTGCCGCGATGGCGCTGTGGGCGGGGACGCTGGGAGCGGTGGTGTTGCGGCTGGTGTGAGGCCCATCTGCGGCTTCAAATTCCACCGTCATTCCGGGGCCGGCGCACTGGCGCCGAACCCGAAATCTCGAGATTCTCAGGTGCGCAATTGCGCACCATAGTTCGATGCTTGGCATCGCCCCGGAATGACGCTGCGCGTCACTTCGTCAGCGGACAGCCGCTTTCCTTGGCGGTGAAGAACGCCTTGTCACCGGGAACGGTGGCGAGCAGCTTGTAGTAATCCCAGGGCTTCTTGGATTCCGAGGGCTTCTTGACCTCGAACAGATACATGTCGTGGACCATGCGGCCGTTCTCGAGCACCTTGCCACCTTGCGCGAAGTCGTCGTCGACCGGGAGCTCCTTCAGCTTCTTGGCGACGGCATCCGGATCCTTGGTACCGGCGGCCTTGACCGCCTTGAGATAGCTCAGCGTCGCCGAATAGGTGCCGGCCTGGATCATGTTCGGCATCCGCCCGGTGCGCTTGAGGAAGCGTTCGCCGAGATTGCGCGACTTGTCGTTGACGTCCCAGTAATAACCCTCGGTCAGCACCAGGCCTTGCGCGGCCTGCAAGCCCAGACCGTTGACCTCTGCGAGCGTCATCAGCAGGCCCGCGAGCTTCTGGCCGCCGGAGACGACGCCGAACTCGGACGCCTGCTTGATCGAGTTGGTGGTGTCGAGGCCGGCATTGGCGAGGCCCACGATCTTCGCTTTCGAGCTTTGCGCCTGGAGCAGGAAGGAGGAGAAGTCGGAGGAGTTGAGCGGCACGCGTACCGAGCCGACCACCTTGCCGCCATTGGCGGTGACGATCTCGCTGGTGTCCTTTTCCAGCGCGTAGCCGAAGGCGTAGTCGGCGGTGAGGAAGAACCAGGTGTCGCCGCCGGCCTTGGTCAGCGCACCGCCGGTGCCGACGCCGAGCGCGCGGGTGTCGTAGGCCCAGTGGAAGCCATAGGGCTGGCAGGCATCGCCGGTTAGGCGCGAGGTCGCGGCGCCGACAACGATGTCGATCTTCTTCTTTTCCTTGGACAGCTCATGGATCGCGAGCGCGACCGATGAGGTCGTTAGCTCTGTGATCATGTCGACGTTCTCGACATCATACCAGCGCCGCGCGATCGAGGCGGCGAGGTCCGGCTTGTTCTGGTGGTCGGCGGTGACGAGCTCGATCTTCTGGCCGAGCACCTCTCCGCCAAAATCCTCGATCGCCATCCTGGCCGCCTCGACCGACCATTTGCCGCCGTAATCGGCATAGACGCCGGACTGGTCGTTGAGGATACCGATCTTGACGCCCTGCGCGGCGGCCGGCCCCGCAATCAATACGGCTGAGGCCGCTGCGGCCAAAAGTGCTGATTTCATCTGTGAGCTCCCAGCAGTTTTCTGTTTTGAAATCGCGCGGATACTAGTGAACAACCCCGCTCCTGCCCATCCATTTCAGCTAGGCCGTTAGTATGGGCGCGGCTATCAAAGGACGTCGTCCCGGCGAAGGCCGGGACCCATACTCCGCAGCAGTGGTTTTACGAAGACTCGGAGTTACCGGCTCGCCCCACAGCTCTCCCCTGGGGTTTATGGGTCCCGGCCTTCGCCGGGACGACACCGTAACTTTGGACGCGTCGGGGCCACCAACTACGCCACCACCTCCGGCTTCTTGTCGCGCCGCCCCTCTGCCAGGTTCCGCACCACCACATAGAAGATCGGCGTGAACAGCAGCCCGAACAGGGTGACGCCGATCATGCCGAAGAACACGGCAACGCCCACGGCCTGCCGCATCTCCGAGCCGGAGCCGCTCGAGATCACCAGCGGCAGCACGCCGAGGATGAAGGCAAAGGACGTCATCAGGATCGGCCGCAGGCGCAGCCGGCAGGCCTCGATCACGGCCTCCAGCCGCGGCTTGCCTTCGTTCTCGATGTCGCGCGCGAACTCGACAATCAGAATCGCGTTCTTTGCCGCTAGTCCTACGAGCACGACAAAGCCGATCTGGGTGAGGATGTTGACGTCCTGACCCATGATGCGCACGCCGAGGGTGGCGGCCAAGAGGCACATCGGCACGATCAGGATCACCGCGAACGGCAGGGTCCAGCTGCCATATTGCGCGGCGAGCACGAGGTAGACGAACAGCACACAGATCGGAAACACGTAGAGGCCGGCATTGCCGCCGGTAACCTGCTGATAGGACAGGTCGGTCCATTCGAAGGTGAAGCCGCTAGGCAGGGTGTCGTCGGCGAGCTTCTTGATGGTGTTGAGCGCGGTTGTCGAGCTGACACCCGGCGCCGGCTCGCCCTGCAGCTCGGACGACGCATAGAGATTGTAGCGCGCGACACGATCCGGACCCGAGACGTCCTTGAAGTCGACCACGCTGCCCAGCATCACCATGTCGCCGGAGGCGTTGCGCGTGCGGAGGCGCGCGAGGTCCGCGGGCTCCTTGCGGAACGGGAAGTCAGCCTGGGCCGTGACGTGATAGGTACGGCCGAACAGATTGAAATCGTTGACATAGGTCGATCCGAAATAGGTCTGGATCGTGTCGTTGATGCTGGCGATGGGAACGCCGAGCTTCTGCGCCTTGGTGCGGTCAATATCGACGAAGAGCTGCGGCGTGTTGGCCGTGAACGGCGAGAACACCGTGGGGCCGAGCAGCAAGGGCGATTTGCGCGCCGCGGCGACAAGCTCGTCGGTGGCCGCGGCGAGCAGCTCGGGCCCGCGGCCCTGGCGGTCCTGGATACGGATGGTGAAGCCACCGCCGGTGCCGATGCCGGGCACGGCCGGCGGCGGGATGACGATGATGAACGCGCCCTGGAGCGCGGCGAGCCGCTTGCGCAACTCCGCCGTGATGGCGTTCGCCGTCAGCCCCTTCTTCAGCCGCGCTTCGGGCTCGTCGAACACCGGAAACAGCGCCGCTGCGTTGCCCTGCTGCGTGCGCGTCGCCCCCGAGAAGCCGGCGAAGACGGCAACACGGATGATGCCGGGCGTATCCAGCGCGATTCGTTCAATTTCGCGCACAATCTGGGTCGTGCGCTCCAGCGATGCCGCACCCGGCAATTGCACGGAGACGATGATGTAGCCGCGATCCTGCGCGGGGATGAACCCCTGCGACGTGGTCCCGATCAGCCAGCCGGCACTGCCGATCAGCACGACATAGAGCAGCAGCATCACGACGGAATGACGGATCACGAAATTGGCAAGGCCCGCATAGCCATGCGCGAGCCGGTCGAACACGCGGTTGAAGACGCCGGTGAAGGCACCCCACGCCCGCGCGATGACGTTCCAGGCGGCCGGCGGTCGCTTCTCCTCGTGCGGCGTGAGGATCAGCGAGGCCAGCGCCGGCGACAGCGTCAGCGAGCAGAAGCAGGAGATCGCGGTCGCAACCGCGATGGTAACGGCGAATTGCTGGAAGAACTGCCCGGAAATGCCGCCGAGGAACGCCGTCGGAACAAACACGGCGCATAACACCAGCGCGATCGAGACCAGCGCGCCGCCGACTTCCTCCATGGTTTTCAGCGCGGCATCGCGCCGGCTGAGGCCATGCTCGAGGTGCCGCTCGAC
This sequence comes from Bradyrhizobium sp. 1(2017), assembly GCF_011602485.2. Taxonomy (NCBI): domain Bacteria; kingdom Pseudomonadati; phylum Pseudomonadota; class Alphaproteobacteria; order Hyphomicrobiales; family Nitrobacteraceae; genus Bradyrhizobium; species Bradyrhizobium sp. 1(2017). The sequence goes on from NZ_CP050022.2 coordinate 7,623,661, forward strand.
ATTCTCGACCACCACGATGGCGTCGTCGACCACGATGCCGACGGCGAGCACGAGGCCGAACAAAGTGAGATTGTTGATGGAGAAGCCGAGCGCCGCCATCACCGCAAAGGTGCCGACCAGCGAAACCGGAATGGCGATGATCGGGATGATCGCTGGGCGCCAACCCTGCAGGAACACCAGCACCACGATCACCACGAGCAGCATGGCCTCGTAGATGGTCTTGATCAGCTCATGGACGGATTGCGCGATGAACTCCGTCGGATTGTAGCCGATATTGTAGTCGAGGCCTTTCGGAAAACTCTCCTTCAGCTTGGCCATCGTATCGGAGATGCTTTTCGCGGTCGCCAGCGCGTTCGACCCCGGCCGCTGGGTCACCAGCATGCCGACGGCCGATTTGCGCAACAGGAAGCTGTTGGTGGAGTAGGAGAGCGCGCCGAGCTCGATGCGGGCGACGTCACGCAGGCGCACGGTTCGGCCGTCCGAGCCGGCCTTGATCAGAATATCCTCGAACTGTCGCTGATCCTTCAGCCGTCCGGTGAAGACGAGGTTCGGCTGGAAGGCACGGTCGGTGATCGGCGGTTCGGCGACCTGGCCGCCCGCGATCTGGATGTTCTGCGCGCGGATCGCGGCGATCACCTCGGTGGAGGTCAGGCCGAGATTGGCGATACGGTCGGGATCGAGCCACAGCCGCATCGAATAGTCGCGCGCGCCAAAAATCTGGATGTCGCCGACGCCGTCGAGGCGCAGCAGCTGGTCGCGGACCTGGAGCAGCGCATAGTTGGAGATGTAGAGCTGGTCGAAGGTGTCGTCCGGCGACAGCATGAACACGACCATGAGGATGTCGGGCGAGTTCTTGCGCGTGGTGACGCCGTTGCGCTGGACCTCTTCAGGCAGACGCGGCTGCGCGATGGCGACGCGGTTCTGCACCAGCACCTGGGCCTTGTCGAGATCGGTACCGAGCTTGAAGGTGACGGTGATCGTCAGCTGGCCGTTCGAGGTGGCCTGGCTGTAGAGATACAGCATGTCCTCGACGCCGTTGATCTCCTGCTCGATCGGCGCTGCGACCGTGTCGGACACGGTCTGGGCGGAGGCGCCGGGATATTGCGTGGTGACGACGACGGTCGGCGGCACCACTTGCGGGTATTCGGAGACCGGCAGCGTGGTGTAGGCGAGCGCGCCCACGATCAGCAGCACGATCGACAGCACCATCGCGAGGATAGGCTGGTTGATGGAGAGACGGCCAAGATTCATGACTTGCCACCGGCCGGGGCTTGCGCGGTCTGGGGGGCGACCTTGGCGCCGACGCGGGCGCGCTGGATGCCGTTGACGATGACGCGGTCGTCCGCCTTCAGCCCCTCACGGATCACGCGCAGGCCGTCGTCGAGCGGCCCGAGCACCACGGGGCGCGCCTCGACGGTGTCGTCAGGCTTGACCACGAACACGATCTTGCGGGACTGGTCGGTCGCGATCGCAACGTCGGGGATCAGCAGCGCCTCATAGGGCGCACTGCCGATTAGCCGGACGCGGCCGAACTGGCCGGGCAGGATCGACAGATCGGCGTTCTTGACCACCGCGCGGCTGCGCAGCGTGCCGGTCGAGACGTCCAGACGGTTGTCGAGGAAGTTGATGGAGCCGTCATGGGACGGCTTGGTCTCGCCGGCAAGCGAGATCTGCACCGGGTTTGCCGTATCACGCGAACTCGGGCGCCGGCCTTCGAACCAGAGCTTGCTGTATTTGATGAAGGTCGCCTCATCCATGTCGAAATAGACGTAGATCGGGTCGAGCGTCACGATCGAGGTCAGCAGCGTCGAGGTTCCGGTGTCGCTGCCCTGCACGAGGTTGCCGGGGCTGACGAGATGCCGGCTGACGCGACCCGTCAACGGCGCCGTCACATGCGTGAATTCGATATTCAGCCTGGCGGCCTTGAGCGCGCCTTCCGCCTGCACCTCGGCGGCGTGCGCAGCCTGCAAGGCCTGGCGGCGCTGGTCGACGACCTGCTCGGAAACCGCGCTGGTCTGGACCAGATTCAGGCCACGGTCGAGCTCGCGCTTGGCCAGCTCCACCTTGGCGCGCGCATCGGACAACTGGCCGTCCGCCTGCGCCGCCACCGCCTCGAACGGACGCGGATCGATGACATAGAGCAGATCGCCCTTACGCACGATGGCGCCGTCCTGGAATTCGACCGAGTTGACGAAGCCGCCGACGCGCGGGCGCACCTGCACCTCCTCGACCGCCTCGAAGCGGCCGGTGAACTCGTCCCAATCGGTGACGGTGCGCTTGACGGGCTGGGCGACAGTGACCGGCGCCGGCGGTGGGGCAGCGGCCTGTGACGCCGGCTTGTCGCAGCCGGTCAGGGCGAACGCTGCGGCGAGAAGGCCGGCGAGTGCGCTGTGCTGAACGAAATCGTGCCTTTTGACAAAATGCTCGCTTCCGTCCTGTCCGCTCATCCCAGGTCCTCGCATAAGAGCCGCAGAAACAGCAGGTTACTCGCCTGCCCGCGGGCGACACAAGATGTGTTGCGATAATGAAGGCTTCAAGACGACGGCGGACGCAATGCTGGGGTAGAGACCCTGACCAGATGACGGGTTGACAGAGACAGACGGTCGCACACGAGTGTGCGCCGGTTGACGAAGAGCGGCGTCCGCCACCTCGCCTGGAGGGGAGGAGGAGCGTCTTCGCACATGACGCGCGGCGTCCACGCGGCTAGGTTACACTCACAAAAACAAGCGAATTGTCCGGGGAGGACAGGCGTGCACCAGGGACGTGTCGTTTACGGCGCGATCGAGGAGGTCGTGTTCGGCCATCCCGCGGCCGAGGCCATCGAGGCGCAGATGGACCGGCTGGGAACGCGCCGCGCCTTCCTGATGGTTTCGGGCACGCTCAACCGGCAAACCGGCGAGATCAATGGGATCAGGCAGGCGCTCGGCGAGCGCTGCGCCGGACTGTTCGACGCCATGCCGGCACATACGCCGCGCGAGGCGGTGATCGCCGCCACACTTGCCGCGCGCGAGGTGGACGCCGATCTGATCGTCACCGTCGGTGGCGGCTCCATCACCGACGGCGCCAAGGCGGTGCAGCTCTGTCTTGCCAACGGCATCGACGATATCGAGGGCATCGATCGCATTCGCGTGCACAAGGGCGTCGCGCCGGAGATGAAGGCGCCCGTCGTGCGCCAGATCAGCGTGCCGACCACCATCGCCGGCGGCGAGTTCAGCGCGATCGCGGGCGTCACCGACCGAGCTGCGCATGTGAAGCAGATGCTGCGGCATCCGCTTACGGTGCCGCGCGCCACCATCCTCGATCCCGCCATCACCGTGCACACGCCGGAATGGCTGTTTCTGTCGACCGGCATCCGCGCTGTCGACCATTGCGTTGAAGCGATCTGCTCGCGCGAGACGCACCCCTATGCCGATGCGCAATCGGTGAAGGGCCTCGCCATGCTCGCCGATGCGCTGCCGCGGGTGAAGGCGGACCCCGCCGATCTCGACGCCCGAATGGACGCGCAGATCGGCACATGGCTGTCGATGGGGGCGCTTTCGGCCGGCGTCCCCATGGGCGCGAGCCACGGCATCGGCTACGTGCTGGGCGCAGCTTTCGACGTGCCGCACGGCTACACCTCCTGCATCATGCTGCCGGCGGTGATGCGCTGGAACGCGCGCGACAATGCCGAGCGCCAGATGATCGTCGCGGCCGCGATGGGCTATCCCGGCCAGAATGCCGCCGATGTGCTCGACGCCTTCATCCGCTCGCTCGGCATGCCGCGCAGCCTCGCCGATGTGCGCGTGTCGCCGGAGCATTTCGATGCCATTGCCGAACAGGCGATGCGCACGAACTGGATCCCGCGCAACCCGCGCAGGATCGACGGCCCCGCCGACGTGCGCGAAATCCTGCTTCTTGCCGCATGATCCACAGCCGGAGGACTGATGTACCCAGGTCAGCATGCCCGCCTACGCCCGCTCCAGCCCGCCTTCATCATGGCAGCGACAGGCGAGACCGTCACCTATCGCGAACTGGAGGCGCGCAGTAACCGCCTCGCGCATCTGTTCCGCAAGCACGACCTGAAGCGGCTCGATCATTATTCGATCTTCATGGAGAACAATGCGCGCTATCTCGAAGCCTGTGGCGCGGGCGAACGGTCGGGTCTCTACTACACCTGCATCAACTCCTTCCTGACGCCGGGCGAGCTTGCCTATCTCCTCGTCAACAGCCAGTCCAAGATCCTGATCACGTCGGTGGCCAAGCTCGACATTGCGCGCGAGGCGATCCAGGCCTGCCCCGAGGTCAAGCTCTGCATCGTTGCCGACGGTCCCGGCGAGAGCGACCGCATCGTCGGCCTTGCGGAGGTGACCGCGGACCTGCCGACGACGCCGATCTCCGACGAGTGGCTCGGCACCGCCATGCTTTATTCATCGGGCACGACCGGACGTCCCAAGGGCATCCTGCGGCCGCTGCCGGAGGAGCCGCCGAAGCACAATCTGCCGCTGTTCGATTTCCTGACGAAGCTTTGGCACTACCGCGAGGGCATGGTCTATCTGTCGCCGGCGCCGCTCTATCACTCCGCGCCGCAAGCTGCCGTGAACCTCACGATCCGCATGGGCGGCACCGTGATCATCATGGAGAGTTTCGATCCCGAGCGCTACCTTCAGCTCGTCCAGCAATGGGGCATCACCCACACCCAGCTGGTGCCGACGATGTTCTCGCGCATGCTGAAATTGCCGGAGGAGGTGCGAAAGCGCTACGCCCTGTCCTCGCTGGAGATCGCGATCCACGCCGCCGCGCCCTGCCCGGCCCTGGTCAAGGACGACATGATCAAATGGTGGGGACCGATCATCCACGAATATTACGGCGCGACCGAAGGTCTGGGCTTCACTGCCTGCAACAGCGCGGAATGGCTGGCCCATCGCGGCACCGTCGGCAAGGTGCTGCTCGGCGACCTCCACATTCTCGACGAGAACATGCAGGCGTGCCCGGCCGGCACGCCGGGCCAGGTCTGGTTCAAGACGGGGTCGCCGTTCGAATATTTCAACGATCCGGAGAAGACCAAGGAAGCGCGCTCGGCCGACGGCAGCATGAGCACCGTCGGGGACGTTGGCTATGTCGACAACGACCGTTTCCTCTACCTCACCGACCGCGCGACCTTCATGATCATCTCCGGCGGGGTGAACATCTATCCGCAGGAATGCGAGAATTTGCTGATCACCCATCCGAAGGTCGCCGATGCCGCCGTGTTCGGCGTGCCCAATCCCGACCTCGGCGAAGAGGTGAAGGCCGTGGTGCAGCCAATGCCCGGCGTCATGCCGGGTCCCGCGCTCGCGGAAGAGCTGATCGCGTTCTGCGCCAAATCGCTGTCGCGGCAGAAGGTGCCGCGCTCGGTCGATTTCGAGAAGGAATTGCCGCGACTGCCGACCGGCAAGCTGTACAAGCGGCTGCTCAGGGACCGCTATTGGGGGAACAAGGCGTCGCGGATCGTGTGAGGGGCAACCACAAGCTCGGCGTCATCCCGGGGCGCGACGACGTCGCGAGCCCGGGATCCATAACCACAGGGAGGAATTGCGGCGCAAGCTGGCAACTCCGAATCTTCGCCAAACTGCGCCCTGTGGTTATGGACCCGGATCGGCGCGCTTGTCCGGGACGAACAGCGGAGTACTGGAAGGGCAGCGATGCACTTCAGTTCCGCCTGCGCCTTCGCACCTGCACTCTCACATGATGAAAGTGTGAAACCCCGCGTCCTTCCGTCATCCGAATTGTCGAGGCGGCCTGCGGCCTTGCCGGTTGCCTCGCCGCGCGTGCGTCGCTATCGTCTGACAAACAGGCCGCAAAGGCCGTTGTCCAGGGAGGATGAGAATGCGGAGCGTTTGGGCGCTCGCCGCAATGGCGGCGCTATCTGTGCTGACGGCCTCAACCGCAACGCTGGCTGGCGAGCCCAAGCAGGGCGGTGTCCTGCGGATGTATCACCGCGACAGTCCCGGCAATGCCTCGATCCATGAAGGCGCGACCTACTCGCTCAACGTTCCCTTCATGCCCGTGTTCAACAACCTCGTCATCTACAAGCAGGACGTGGCGCAGAACAGCATGGACAGCATCGTGCCCGAGCTCGCCGAGAGCTGGGCCTGGGTGAACGACAACAAGACGCTGACCTTCAAGCTGCGCCAGGGCGTGAAATGGCACGACGGCAAGCCGTTCACATCGGCGGACGTCAAATGCACCTTCGACATGCTGATGGGCAAGGCGCAGCAGAAGTTCCGGCAGAACCCGCGCAAGACCTGGTACGACCAAGTCAACGACATCACGACCAACGGCGACGCCGAGGTCTCCTTCAACCTGAAGCGGCCGCAGCCCTCGCTGCTGGCGCTGCTCGCCTCGGGCTACACGCCGGTCTATCCCTGCCACGTTTCGCCGGCCGAGATGCGCACCCACCCGATCGGCACCGGCCCATTCAAATTCGTCGAGTTCAAGGCCAATGAATCCATCAAGCTGACCCGCAATCCCGACTATTGGCGCAAGGGGCGACCCTATCTCGACGGCATCGAGTTCACCATCATCCCGAACCGCTCGACGGCGATGCTCGCCTTCGTCGCCGGCAAGTTCGACATGGCCTTCCCGACGGAGGTCACGATCCCGCTGGTGAAGGACGTCAAGTCGCAGGCGCCGAACGCGATCTGCGAGATCGCGCCGACCAATGTGGCGACCAACATCATCGTCAACTCGACCTCGCCGCCGTTCGACAACGTCGACATCCGCCGCGCCATGGCGATGGCGCTCGACCGCAAGGCTTTCATCTCGATCATGTTCGAAGGCCAGGGCGACATCGGCGGCACCATGCTGCCGCCGCCGAACGGCCTGTGGGGCATGCCCAAGGAGATGCTGGAGACCATTCCGGGCTATGGCCCCGACGTGAAGGCCAACCGCGAGGAGGCGAAGAAGCTGATGCAGAAGGCCGGCTACGGGCCGGATAAGCATCTCGCCGTGAAGGTCTCCACCCGCAACATCCCGATCTATCGCGATCCCGCGGTGATCCTGATCGACCAGCTCAAGAACATCTATATCGACGGCGAGCTCGACGTCGTCGAAACCGCGAACTGGTTCCCGAAGGTCGCGCGCAAGGATTACATGATCGGGCTCAATCTCACCGGCAATGCCGTGGACGATCCCGACCAGTCCTTCTACGAGAACTATTCCTGCGGCTCGGAACGCAATTACACCAATTATTGCAACAAGGAGATCGAAAAGCTGTTCGACGTGCAGTCGCAGGAGACCAACGTCGAGAAGCGCAAAAAGCTGGTCTGGGACATCGACAAGAAGTTGCAGGAGGACGTCGCGCGGCCCATCATCTTCCACAGCCGCATGGGCAGCTGCTGGCAGTCCTACGTCAAGGGCATCACGATCATGACCAACAGCTCCTATAACGGCTATCGCTACGAGGATGTGTGGCTGGACAAGTAGCGCGGGCCGCGGGCAGCTGACAGGTTCGACGGGAGGCGGTGCATGTTTGCCTATCTGGTGCGGCGCCTGTTCCTGATGCTCGTGACCCTGTTCGGGATCTCGATCGTCATCTTCTTCCTGCTGCGCATCGTCCCCGGCAACATCGTCGACATCCTGTTCGCCGCCGCCGGTTATGTCGATCCCGCCGATAAGGCCAATCTGGAGAAGGAGCTCGGCATCGACGGGCCGCTGATCGTGCAATATTGGCACTGGATCAGCGGGTTCCTGCGCGGCGATTTTGGCTATTCCTACGTCTCCGAAAAGCCGGCACTCCAGGAGATCCTGCCGCGGATCCCGATCACGGCGCGCCTTGCCGGCCTCGCATTGTTGTTCTCGGCCTCCATCGGCATCCCGCTCGGCGTCATCAGCGCGGTGAAGCAGGGCACGAAACTCGACTACGCCCTGCGCGTCGTCAGCCTCAGCGGATTGTCGCTGCCTTCGTTCTGGCTCGGCCTTCTGATTCTGACCGCATCGGTGGCGATGTTCGGCCAGATGCCGATCTTTAATCCCAATCCGCAGACCTGGCTCGAGGCGTTCGCAACCTATGCCGTCCCGGCCGCCGCCGTCGGTTTCCGCAGCGCGGCGCTGACCATGCGCATCACACGCTCCTCGATGCTGGAGGTGCTGCGACAGGATTACATCCGCACCGCCCGCGCCAAGGGCGCGTCCGATGCCGCCGTGAACTATCACCACGCGCTGAAGAATGCGATCCTGCCCGTCATCACCGTGATCGGCATCGAGGCCGCGTTCCTGATCGGCGGCCTGATCGTGACCGAGACGGTATTCAACATTCCCGGCGTCGCCCGCTACCTGGTCGAGGCGATCCGCTGGCGCGATTATCCGATCGTGCAGAACCTCGTGATGTTCATTGCGGTCGTGGTGGTGTTCGCGAATTTCACCGTCGACATGCTCTACGCGGTGTTCGATCCGCGGATCAGGTACACGGATTAGGAGATCAGCTTGGCCGCGATCGACTTCGACGTTGAACTGAGACGCGCCGGGGCGCATGCGACCGGCGGCTGGCGGCGCGTGCTGTTCATGGCGCAGCGGCACGTGCTGGGCGCGGCCGGGCTCGTCATCATGACGGCGTTCGTGCTCACCGCGATCTTCGCCGACTTCATCGCGCGCTACGATCCGCTGACGGTCGATTCCACCCGCGCACTGATGCGGCCCAGCCTGGCGCACTGGATGGGCACCGACTCCTTCGGCCGCGACGTCTTCAGCCGCGTCATCCACGGCGCACGGATCTCGCTTGCGGTCGGGCTCGGCTCGACCGCGCTCGGCGGCACCATCGGGGTGATCGTGGGGCTCACCTCCGGCTATCTCTCCGGATGGGTCGACCTCATCTTCCAGCGCGTCTCGGACGTCCTCCAGGCGCTGCCGCTGCTAGTGCTCGCGCTGGTGATGACGGCGGCGCTCGGTCCGTCCTTGCCGAACGTCATCCTCGCCATCGCCATTCCACTGATCCCGACGGTCGCGCGCGTGATCCGCGCCAACACGCTGGCGCTGCGCGAGCAGCCGTTCGTGGAAGCCGCGAAATCGATCGGCATGAGCGAGATGCGGATCGCGCTGCGACACGTGCTGCCGAACACGCTGGCGCCCCTGATCGTGCTCGCCACCGCGCAGCTCGGCTCGACCATCCTCACCGAAGCCTCCCTCTCCTTCCTCGGCCTCGGCATCCCCGAGCCTTATCCGTCATGGGGCCGCATGCTCTCGGAATCCGCCGCCGAATATGTCCGCACGGCGCCTTGGCTGGTGATATTCCCGGGCATCGCCATCAGCCTCGCCGTATTCGGCGCCAACCTGTTCGGCGACGCCTTGCGCGACGTCCTCGACCCACGGCAGCGCGGCTGATGGCTGACAAATCCGATCTCGTGCTCGACGTGAAGAACCTGAAGACGGTGTTCTTCACCAATTCCGGCCTGTTCAAGGCCGTGGACGATCTCTCCTTCAGCGTGAAGCGCGGCGAGACGCTGGCGATCGTCGGCGAATCCGGTTGCGGCAAGAGCGTCACGGCGCTCTCGCTGATGCGGCTGGTGCCCGATCCGCCTGGCCGCATCGTCGGCGGCTCCGTGTCGCTCGAAGGCACCGATGTATTGGCGCTGGAGGAAGCGGAGATGCGCGCGATCCGCGGCAATCGCATCTCCATGATCTTCCAGGAGCCGATGACATCGCTCAATCCGGTCATGCGGATCGGCGATCAGATCGTCGAGGCGGTGCGGCTGCACCGGAACCTGTCGGCCAAGGAGGCCGGGAATATCGCGGTCGAGATGCTGCGGCTGGTGCGCATCCCCGAACCGGCGCGGCGCGCACGGGAATATCCGCACCAGCTCTCCGGCGGCATGCGCCAGCGCGCGATGATCGCGATGGCGCTGGCCTGCCGGCCGGCGCTGCTGATCGCGGACGAGCCGACCACCGCACTCGACGTCACCATCCAGGCGCAGATCCTGGCGTTGATCCTCGATCTTCAGAAGGAGCTCGGCACCGGCCTCGTGCTGATCACGCATGATCTCGGCGTCGTCGCGCAGACCGCGCAGCGCGTGATCGTGATGTATGCGGGCCGGAAGGTCGAGGAAGCCAGCGTCGAGGCGCTGTTCGCGTCGCCAAAGCATCCCTATACGCGCGGGCTGATGGCCTCGATCCCGGCGGTGCCGGCCTCCGGCGCCGCTGCGCAGGCGCGGCTGAACGAGATTCCCGGCACTGTGCCCTCGCTGGTGCGGCTGCCACAAGGGTGCGCCTTTGCGCCGCGCTGCAAGCTCGCGATCAAGCGCTGCGAGGCCGAATATCCGCCGCTGACGGATTGGGGCGGCGGCCATCTCGCGGCGTGCTGGCGTGCGGCGGAAGTTGCGGAGGTGGCATGACCGAAGCGCTGCTCGAAGTCACCGATCTCAAGAAGCATTATCCTGTGCGAGCGGGCGTGCTGCGCCGGCGGGTGGGCACCGTGCATGCGGTCGATGGCGTGTCGTTTTCACTCGGCACCGGCGAGACGCTCGGCCTCGTCGGTGAATCCGGCTGCGGCAAATCGACGGTGGCGCGCAGCGTGCTGCGGCTGGTGGAGCCGACCTCGGGGCAGATCCGCCTCGAGGGAGAAGACATCACCCATCTCTCCAAGTCCGATCTTCGTCCGCACCGCCGTTCGATGCAGATCGTGTTCCAGGACCCCTTCGCCTCGCTCAATCCGCGCATGACCGCGGGCGACATCGTCGGCGAGCCGCTCGCCGTGCATGGCCTTGCGACCGGCAAGGCGCTGGAGGCGCGCGTCGCAAGGCTGTTCGAGCAGGTGGGCTTGAGGCCGGACCAGATGCGCAACTTCCCGCATCAATTCTCCGGCGGCCAACGCCAGCGCATCTGCATTGCGCGGGCGCTGGCGCTGGAGCCGCGCCTGATCGTTTGCGATGAGCCGGTCTCCGCGCTCGACGTCTCGATCCAGGCGCAGGTGATCAACCTGCTGATCGACCTGCAACGCCAGCACGGCTTCTCCTATCTCTTCATCGCGCACGACCTCGCCGTGGTCGCTCATATCAGCCACCGCGTCGCCGTGATGTATCTCGGCCGTATCGTCGAGATCGCCGACAAGGACGAGCTGTTCCGCAACCCGCGGCACCCCTATACGCAAGCCCTACTCGCCTCCGTGCCGGTCGCCAATCCCCTCGCGAAGAAGCTGGCCCCGCTGGTGGACGGCGATGTGCCGAGCCCGGTCAACCCACCCTCGGGCTGCGCGTTTCACACGCGCTGCCGGTTCGCGATGGAGCGATGCAAGACCGAGCGGCCGGCGCTGGTGGACGCCGGCGACGGGCATCAGGTCGCGTGCTTGCTCAATGAGGGGACGGGACGGAGCCAGTAGGCCGTAACGCCCGGATCACCGGCCAGGCCGCCAGCGCGGCCGAGAGATGCTTGAGCGTGTGGCCCGAGACGATGTGTCCGGTCGCTTCGAAGATCGTCGCGTCGCCGAGTTCGAAGAGCTTGGCGAGCACGTAGAAGACGATCACGCCGCCCAGCGGCACGCCAAGCGCACCGGGCCGGGAACGTGTCAAGGCCAGCCCCACGGCAATCGCCATGCCGCCGAACTGTACGACAACCCACGGCGTGAGATTCTCTCGTGCCACCCAGGCCGCGAGCAGTCCCGCAACCATCATCAGAACCAGCACCGCTTCGCCCGCGCGCACGCTGATGCGCTCGCTGGCAGCGATGCCCAGAAAACCCGCGAAGGCCACCGCCATGCCGAGACGATCGGCCACGAGCCGCTGCGGCATGTCGGGATCCAGATGATAAAAACCAGAGCCCAGGCAAGTGAGGATCAGCCCGATGAAAAACCAGCTCGCACCCACGGGCGCGTCCTTGCGGGCGCGCAGCCGCTCCGAGCCCCAGACACCCATCGCGAGAAAGGCAAGATTGCTCAGCACGTCACCGGCGTTGGGGACGCCGAGCCAGTCGCGCGTATCGACGAAATGCGGGATGTGCCAGCCGGCGGCCGGCAGCGCGGGCGCGAAGAGCGCCGCGAGCGCGAGAACGAAAATCGCGATCGTCAAATATTTTTCGCGGAGTTGCGGGGCGACGAAAGGGAAACGGCGAGACACTGAGCTGAGGATGGCATCGGTCGCCTGGACGGGATCATGTGCGCGGGACATACGGGCTCCGAATCGAATTGAACAATGTTCAATGTTTGTAGCACAAACATGAACAACGTTCAATATCGAATAGCACAAGATTGAGCCTGAATTATATTATTGGAATCATTTGTATTTCTACGATTCGCCAGAGGCAGGCAAGGCGACGGGCGCCGGTGGGCACGGCGCTTCGCGCCCTTGTCCACCCGACGGGACCGAGTAGGCCGCGCTAGGCGACCCCAATCTCGGCGACGATCCTGCCCGTCGTGACTTGCTCGCCTTCGGCGACGTCGATCGCCGCCACCACGCCGTCGACGCCGGCCTTGTGGACGTGCTCCATCTTCATCGCCTCCAGTGTCAGCACCGGCTGGCCGGCGGTGACGCGCTCGCCGGGCTTCACCAGCACGGCGACGACGCGGCCGTTCATGGCGGCGCGGACTTTTCCATCTCCGCCGTTGCTCGCGGCAGCCTTCGGTGCGGCGAGCGTCAGGTCGGTTGCCGCGAGCGGAATACCGTGGTGCTGGACGTATAGAAGGTCGCCGTCGCGCAGGAACCTTGCGGTGTCCATCACGCCGTCATGGCGGAAGCGGATCGCGTCGGCATCGAGCTGGTCGATCTCGAATTTCCCCAGGCCGCCGCCGGCGGCAACGATGTAGATGCCGTCGCGCTCGCGCGTGACCTCGAGCTCATGCGCGTGGCCAGCGATCTCGATTCTTGCGGGCAGCGGAAATGTTGCCGACAGGCTCCGGCCACGGCGCCATGAAGGCGCGCGGGGATTCGTGACGTAGAGCAGCAGGCCGGCCAGCAGGGCAGCGAACGCGCCATCCGCCCGCGGCGCCAGCAGCTCGTCGCGATGCGCACCGATGAACGCCGTCGTGGCATCACCTTTGGCGAAGCCGGGATGCCGCAGGCACGACATCAGGAACGCCTGGTTGGTGGTCACGCCAAATGCCGCGAGCTGCTCCAGGCCGACGATCAACCGTCCCCGCGCCTCCTCGCGGCTCGCACCATGGCTGATGATCTTGGCGATCATGGAATCGTAGAACGGCGGAATCTCCGAGCCCGATTGCAGCGCATGCTCGACGCGGATGCCATCCGGCACCTGCCAGCGCACCATCCGGCCGGACTGCGGCATGAAATCCTGCGCGGCATCTTCCGAGCAGACCCGCACCTCGATGGCGTGGCCGGAGAATTTGATGTCCTGCTGCTTGACCGGCAACGGCTCGCCGCGCGCGACGCGCAGCTGCAGCTCGACGAGATCGAGCCCGGTGATCGCCTCGGTCACGGGATGCTCGACCTGGAGCCGGGTGTTCATCTCCATGAAGTAGAACTCACCGCTCGCATCGAGCAGGAATTCGAGCGTGCCGGCGCCTTCGTAACGCAGCGCCTTGACGGCGGCGACCGCGACCTCGCCCATCTTGGCGCGGAGCTCCGGCGTTACCGCAGGTGACGGCGCCTCCTCGATCAGCTTCTGGTGCCGCCGCTGCACCGAGCAGTCACGCTCCCCGAGATGGATGGCGTTGCCATGGCTGTCGCCGAACACCTGAATTTCGATGTGGCGCGGGTTCTGGATGGCGCGTTCGAGGATCACCGTGGGGTCACCGAACGCCGCCTTGGCCTCCGATCGCGCGCTGCGCAGGGCATCGGGAAACGATGCTGGGTCTGTGACAAGCCGCATACCGCGTCCGCCGCCGCCGGCAACGGCCTTGATCATCACGGGAAAGCCGATCTTTCCGGCTTCCACCAGCATGATCTCGTCGCCCTGCTCGGCGCCTTGATAGCCGGGCACGCAGGGCACGCCGGCCTTCTTCATGATTTCCTTGGCGCCGGCCTTGTTGCCCATCGCCTCGATCGCCTGCGGCGACGGGCCGATGAAGACGAGGCCGGCATCCTTGCAGCTTCTCGCAAACTCCTCGTTCTCGGCGAGGAAACCGTAGCCGGGATGGACGGCGTCAGCGCCACTGGCTTTGGCCGCTTCAATGATCGCGGGGATGTTCAGATAGGATTGCGCCGGCAAGGCTTCGCCGATGCGCACGGCCTGATCGGCCTGCTTGACGTGGAGCGTGTCGCGATCGGCATCCGAATAGACCGCAACGACGCCAAGGCCCAGCTGCCGCGCACTGCGCATCACACGCAGTGCGATCTCGCCGCGATTTGCGACCAGAACCTTGAAGAACGGCCGATGCTGCACTGATCCGTTCCTCATGGGCGGGCCACCGAGAACTGCATGCGCTGGGGCGTGCGCGCGTCGCCCTCGCGGCAGATCGCGAGCACTTCGGACAATACCGCGCGGGTGTCGCGCGGATCGATGACGCCATCGTCAAGCACACGCGCGCTGGTGGAGAACACGTCCATCTGGCCGTCGAACACGCCGATGATCTGTGCCTTCATCGCGTCCAGCTTGTCCTTTTCGATCGGCTTGCCGCGGCGCGCGGCAGCGGCCTCGGTCACGATCGCCATGGTCTCGGCGGCCTGCTCGCCGCCCATCACGGCGGTCTTGGCGTTTGGCCAGGAGAAGCAGAAGCGCGGATGGAAGCCGCGGCCGCACATGCCGTAATTACCGGCGCCGAACGAAGCGCCGCAATAGATCGTGATCTGCGGCACCGTCGCCGAGGTCACCGCCTGGATCATCTTCGAGCCGTGCTTGATCATGCCGGCTTCTTCGTAGGATTTGCCGACCATGTAGCCGGTGGTGTTGTTCAGATAGAGCAGCGGCGTGCGGGTCTGGCAGCAGGCCTGAATGAAATGCGTCGCCTTGTTGGCGCCGGCCGGATCGAGCGGACCGTTATTGGTGATGATGCCGATGGCTTGGCCCTCGATGCGGGCATGGCCGCAGACGGTGGCCGGGCCGTAGTTCGGCGCCATCTCGGTGAAATCGGAATCATCGACGATGCGCGCGATCACCTGCTTCATGTCCACCGGACGCTTGTGGTCCATCGGCATGATGCCGAGCAGCTCGTCCTGATCGTAGCGCGGCGGCTTGAATTGCGGCGTCGCCTTGCCCGGCCGCTCCCATTCCATCGCGGCCATGATCTCGCGCGCGATGCGCAGCGCGTCGCGGTCGTCTTCGGCGAGATAATCGCCGAGGCCGGAGACCTGGGTGTGCATCTCGGCGCCGCCAAGCTCCTCCTCGGTCGCGATCTCGCCGGTCGCGGCCTTGAGCAGCGGCGGCCCTGCGAGGAAAGCGCGGGTGCGGCCGCGCACCATGACGATGTAGTCGGAAAGACCGGTCTGGTAGGCGCCGCCAGCGGTGGACGATCCGTGCGTGACCGTGACGACCGGCAGGCCGGCCGCCGAGAGCCGGGCGAGGTTGCGAAAGATATTGCCGCCGCGAACAAAATCCTCGACACGATAGCGCAAGAGATTGGCGCCGGCGCTTTCGACGAGCTGGACGTAAGGCAGCTTGTTCTCCAGCGCGAGCTCCTGCACCCGCAGCGTCTTGTCGAGACCATACGGCTGAAGCGCGCCGGCATCGATGCCGGCGTCGTTGGCACTGACCATGCAGCGGATACCCGAGACGAAACCGATGCCGGCGATGACGCCGCCGCCTGGGACGCTCTTGGCCGCATCCGCTACGTCGAACATGTAGCCGGCGAGCGTCGACAACTCGATGAACGGCGCGCCGGGATCGAGCACCAGCGCGACGCGCTCGCGAGGCAGCAGCTGCCCGCGCTTGTGGAAGCGGTCCTTCGCTGCCGCCGAGGCAGCGCGCGTGCGCTCTTCCAGCGCGCGCATGCGGTCGATCAGGCCGAGCATGCCGTCACGGTTGGCGTGGTAGGCGGCACCGCCGGGGGAGATGGTGTTTTCGAGAATGGACACAGTTTACTCCGTCATTCCGGGGCGATGCGTAGCATCGAACCCGGAATCTCGAGGTTCTCAGGTGCGCAACTGCGCACCCAGTTCGCGCTGCGCGCGCCCCGGAACGACGTTCAGCGATTCGTCCCAAAGATCTTCCGCGCCTCGGCGGGGCTCGCGATCTCGCGGCCGGCGCGGCGGGCGCAGGCGGCGACAGCCTCGATCAGCTGGCCATTCGACGTCACCTTCTTGCCGTCGGCGAGGTAGAAGGTGTCCTCGAGGCCGGTGCGCAAGTGACCGCCGAGCTCGGCGCAACGCTGGTGCAGCGGCCAGATCTCCTCACGGCCGATCGCGGTGACCTGGAAATGCGCCTCGGGGCGCTTCAGCTTGATCAGGATCGGCAGCAACTCCGGGTCCGAAGGCATTCCCGAAGCAACGCCCATCACAAAGTTATATTCGAGCGGGCCCTTGTACATGCCGACCTGGTGGTACATGCCGACGCAGCGGACGATGCCGACGTCGAAACATTCGAACTCGGGAATGGTCCCGACCGCGTTCATGACGTCGAGATAGTCCTTCACCTTCTCGACCGCGTTGTCGAACATCATCGGCGGCCAGGCCCAGGTATTGTCGGCCTTGACCTTCAGATAATTCAGCGAGCCGGCGTTGCAGGCGGCGATCTCAGGTTTCGTCTCGCGGATGCAATCCAGCGCACCCGAGTAGTTCGGCCCCGATACGCCCGAGGTGTGGTTGATGATGACGCCGGGGCAGGCCTCGCGAATCGCCTGCTGGATTTCCTTGCTGACCGCGACCTCCCAGGACGGCAGATGCCCCTTGTTCGGCGCCTGCTGGCGCAGATGGATGTGCATGACGGACGCGCCGGCATCGAACGCAGCTTTGGCCTCGCGCGCCATCTGTTCGGGCGTCACGGGCACGTTGTGCTGCTTCGGATCGGTGAGCACGCCGTTCAGCGCGCAGGTGATGACGGCCTTGTCGCTCATGCCTTGACGCTCATGACTTGGATGTCTCGCATGTTGAGAATTCAACGCTTGCGATCATGTGACGCGCCGCATGCGGCTTCTTGCGCGGAGAAGCTGAAGAAACGAGATGCCGTAGGGCGGGCAAAGGCGCTCCTGGCCGTGCCCACCATGTTTCGGCGATCAAGAAAGGTGGTGGACACGCTTCGCTTTGCCCACCCTGCGAGAGCGAGGTTAGCTCGCCTCAGCCAGCCTCACCGTCTCGGTGCTGCGATAGATCGCAAGGTCGCGCGAGCCGACGAAGATCGCGCGCGGCTTCAATCCGTAGAAGCGGCGGATCGAGTGGCTGAAATGCGTGGAATCGGGATAACCGATATCCTGCGCGAGATGGGCGAGGTTGAGGTCCTGGTTGGCGAAGTGCAACAGATGCCGCGCGCGCTTCCAGGCGCGGAAGGAGCGGAAGGAGATCCCGGTCTCTTCCTTGAACAGATGCAGGAAGCGCGAGGCCGAGAGGCCCGCTTCGGCCGCGCACGTGTCAGCCGTCACCGGCTCGCCGGAGAAGCGCTCGATGCGCGCGACTGCACGCGTCACACGCGGGTCGAGCACGCGGCGCGGCAGCGCCTCACCAAAACACATCTCGTCGAATTCGGCGGTGGTGATGTCACCATAGCGACGCTCGCGCAGCAGCGCGTAAGCAGCGAGGATCTTGCGGGCAAAGACGGCCCGGTCCGGTCCCATCAGCCGCTGGGCCAAGGCCTCGATCACGCCATCCGGCATGCTCTCAGGCTCCAGCGTCACGCTGATTGCAGTGCGGTAGTCACTGGCAATGGAATGCCGCTGGTTCGGCAGGGTGACGAACAGCTCGCCGGTGGCGAGGACATCGTCGATCGTCAGATACAGGTTGCCCTTGACCGCGACATAGACGTGGCAGCAGCCAGGAGTCCGCTTGCGCGGCCGGCCGAGCAGGCCGGCATAGAACACGCGCTCCGGCGTGATCAGCATCAGATGGTCGGATTCGCGACCTTTATCTTCCATTGGGATCCTCCTCGCGCGGCTCTCTGGCCGCTGCGGACGAAGGTCACCTTAGCGGAAATTCGGGCGCTGTCACGACGGGATAGCGCTGTCATGAAAACAGCCGCTATCGTTCCGGGCGGTCCATTGGACCGAACCCGGAACCTCGCGATTCTCAGCTGCGCAATTGCGCACCATAGTTCGATGCTTCGCATCGCCCCGGAATGACAGCGTCCGTTACGCCCTCACCCTCGGCGCAATATTCTGCTCTTTTCCGGCCTTTTGCTCCGCAGCAACGGCGCGCTTGAAGCCGTCCCGCTGCTGCAGGCGCGCCCAATAGGCTGCGACATTTGGCCCGAAATCCTTGGCGAGGCCGATATTGTCGGCAAGGCGAAGCGCATAACCGATGACAATGTCAGCGGCAGTGAAGCGGCCTGCGCACAAGCTTTCGGCATTTGCGGTGGCTGCCTCGACGGCGCGCAGGCGTCCCAAGAACCATTTGGCATAATCGCCGGCGACCTGCGGATTGCGCCGCTCCTCCGGCTCGAGCTGGGTGTATCTGAGCACCAGCGTCTGCGGGAAAGTCAACGTCGCATCGCTGAAATACATCCAGTTCAGGAACGCGCCGTAGGCGGGATCTTCGGGGCCGACCATCAGCGGTGTCGGACCATATTTGATGCCGAGATAATGGCAGATGCCGGAGGACTCGGTCATCCGCGTCTCACCGTCGATCAGGAAGGGGATGGTGCCGAGCGGATTGATGCCGAGATAGTCCTTGGCGAAGACCCGCGGCGGGAACGGCAGCATCTTCAGTTCGTAAGGCAGCCCCATCTCCTCCAGCATCCAGAGCGGACGGAACGAGCGCGCGGCGTCGCAGTGATAGAGCGTGATCATCAGGCCTTACTCCCGGGCAGCGTGCCCATCATCTTGCACAGGACCATCAGCATGACCTCGTCGGCGCCGCCGCCGATCGAGGTCAGGCGGCTGTCGCGATAGGCGCGGCTGACCGGCGTCTCGTTGGTAAAGCCCATTCCGCCCCAATATTGCAAGCAGGCGTCGGTGAGCTCGCGGCCGAGCCGCCCGGCCTTCAGCTTGGCCATGGTCGCAAGCCGCGTCACATCCTCGCCGGCGACCAGTTGCTCCGCGGCCCGATAGATCAGCGCGCGCAACAGCTCGACCTCGGTCTGCATCTCCGCGAGCTTGAAGTGCACGATTTGGTTGTCGAGGATCGACTTCCCGAACGCCTTGCGGTTGCGGGTGTACTCGATGGTCTGATCGATGATGTATTCATGCGCCTTCAGGCAGGCCGCCGCGCCCCAAAGCCGCTCCTCCTGGAACTGGATCATCTGATAGGTGAAGCCCTTGCCCTCCTCGCCGATCCGGTTGCGCTTGGGTACGCGAACATTGTCGAAGAAAATCTGCGCGGTGTCCGACGAGCGCATGCCCATCTTGTCGAGCTTTCGGGCCACCGTGACGCCCTTGCTCTTCATGGGCACGCAGATCAGCGACTTGTTGCGGTGAACCGGACCGTCGCCGGTGTTCGCGAGCAGGCAGATCCAGTCGGCCTGGGTGCCGTTGGTGATCCACATCTTGCCGCCATCGATGACGTAGTCGTCGCCGTCGGCGCGCGCATTGGTCTTGATCGAGGCCACGTCCGAGCCTGCACCGGGCTCGGAGACGCCGATGCAGGCGACGTAGTCGCCGGAGATCGAGGGCGCCAGGAATTCGCGCCGCACCTCGTCCGAGCCGAACCGCGCCAGGGCCGGCGTCGCCATGTCGGTCTGCACCCCGATCGCCATGGGTACGCCGCCGCAGGTGATCGCGCCAAGCTCCTCCGCCATCATCAGCGCGTAGGAATAATCGAGGCCCGAGCCGCCGAATTCCACGGGCTTGTTCAGGCCGAGGAAGCCGAGGCTGCCCATCTTCTTGAAGAGGTCATGCGCCGGGAAGATGTCCGCCTTCTCCCACTCATCGACGTGCGGATTGATCTCATTGGCGATGAATTTCTGCAGGGACCGGCGGATGTCGTCGTGATCGGCGGTGAATAGCATTTCTTTCCTCTTCGTCATTCCGGGGCGCGCGAAGCGCGAACCCGGAATCCATTCCTCTACGGAGTCTGGAGCCCGATGGATTCCGGGCTCGTGCGCGTTGCGCACGCCCCGGAATGACAGAGAGGTCACAACCCCATCTGCCTCGAAGCCAGATCCTTCATGATCTCCTCGGTGCCGCCGCCGATGGCGTTGACCTTGACCTCGCGGTAGATGCGCTCGGCCTTGATGCCGCGCATGAAGCCGGCGCCGCCGAAAATCTGCACAGCCTCGGAGGCGCAGAAGGCCATGGTCTGTGTCGCCTGGTTCTTCATCATGCAGATTTCGGCGACCGGGCTCTCGCCCTGCTCCAGCCGCCAGGCCAGCATCTCCAGCATCGCCTGGCTTGCGGCGACCTTCTGCGCCATGTCGACGATCTTGTGGCGGATGACCTGATGCTGGGCCAGCGGCTTGCCGAAGGTCTTGCGCTCCCTGGCATAGGCGATCGCCTCGTCGACACAGACCCGTGCGAAGGCGGTGCAGCTCGCCGCCATGCCCATGCGCTCGCTGTTGAAGTTCTGCATGATGATCTTGAAACCCTGTCCCTCCTCGCCGATCAGATTTGCGGCGGGCACGCGGCATTCGTCGAAATGCAAGGTCGCGGTGTCGGAGGCCCACCATCCCATCTTCTTCAGCTTGGTCCGCGACAGGCCCGGCGTATCCCCCTCGATCAGGAGCAGGCTGACGCCGCCGGCGCCCTCGCCGCCGGTCCGCACGGCAACGGTCAGATAATCGGCACGCACGCCCGAGGTGATGAAGGTCTTCTCGCCGCTCACGACGTAGTGATCGCCATCGCGACGGGCTCGGGTGCGCAGGTTCGCGACATCGGAGCCGCCGCCCGGCTCGGTGATCGCGAGCGCCGAGATTTTCTCGCCCGACAGCACCTGCGGCAGCACGCGTGCCTTCACCTCGGGCCGTGCCGCCCGCGCGATCGGCGGCGAACCGATGGTGTGGCTCATCAGGCTGGCGCTGATTCCGCCGGCACCGGCTTGGGCCAGCTCCTGGCTGGCCACGATCTTCATGAACTGGTCGGCGGCGATCCCGCCATATTCCTCGGGGAATCCGAGTCCTAGCAGCCCGATCTCGGCCGCCTTGCGATAGAGCGCGCGCGGGAATTCGCCGGCCTCGTCCCATTCATGGGCGAACGGCGTGATCTCCTTTTCGACGAAGCGGCGCATCGCGTCACGGAACGCGTCGTGCTCGGCGGTATAGAACGGGCTCTTCATCGCAGTCTCGCCTCGTTGGCGGATTCGTCTCAGCCACCATCGCCGGAACATGGGCGGCCCACTTGCGCGCAGTGGCTGATCCGGACGAGCCACGTCGCGCAGATCATGGTCCAGCAACTCAACGCAAGACGATTTTCGTCCCTCGCGGGCCAACTCCGGATCAAAAAAAGACGTGGTGGTGCACAAACTCAGGCTGGCCCCAGGGCCATGCCGGGCATGGTGCACGGTAACAAGGATGCGGGCGGTGCAGGGCCGCCGTGGGAGGACCTTTGGCCGTTCGTTACTACGATTGGATCGCCCATCATGGCCGCCGCACGCCTGGTAAGGTTGCGGTGATCGATCTCGCAAGCGAGCGCCGCTTCACCTATGCGCAGCTCGATGCCCGCGTTGCGCGCCTCGCCTCTTTCCTGCGCCACACGCTCAACGTTTCGCGCGGCGACCGCGTCGCGGTGCTGGCGCTGAACACGACCGATACGCTGGAAGTGCAGTTCGCCTGCGGGCGCCTTGGTGCCATCTTCGTACCACTGAACACCCGACTCACGGTTCCCGAGCTGCAGTTCATCGCCGCTGACTGCGCGCCGAATGTGATGATCCACGACACTGATCTGGCTGAGACCGCGCTCAGCGTCGCAAAGCTCTGCGGCGTCGCCACCAGCCTGCTGCTCGGCCCCGGCGGCGCCTATGAAGCCGGCATCGCCGCCGCAAAGCCGCTCGACCGCGCCGAAGAGGTCACGCTCGATGACGTCTCGACCATCATGTACACGTCGGGCACGACCGGACATCCCAAGGGCGCGACCATCACCCATGGCATGACCTTCTGGAATTGCGTCAATCTCGGGGGCCCGGCCTGCATCGGGCCGTCCTCGGTGCTGCTCACCGTGCTGCCGCTGTTCCACACCGGCGGGCTCAATTGCTACACCAATCCCGTTCTGCACGCCGGCGGCACCGTGATGATCATGCGCGCCTTCGATCCCGGCGCGGCGCTTGGCCTGATCAACGACCCCGCGCAGGGCATCAACGTGTTCTTCGGCGTGCCCGCGATCTACCAGTTCATGGCGCAACACCCCGCCTTCGCCACGACCGACCTCAGCCGCCTGATCGTCGGCGGTGTCGGCGGCGCGCCGATGCCGGTGCCGCTGCTGAAAGTGTGGGAGGCCCGCGGTGTCGCACTTCAGCAAGGCTACGGCATGACCGAAACCTCGCCGGCCGTGCTGGTGCTCGATCGCGAGGATGCGGCGCGCAAGGCCGGGTCCGCCGGCAAGCCGGTTCTGCATACCGAGGTGCGCATCGTCCGTCCCGACGGCAGCGACGCCGATGTCGGCGAGCTCGGCGAGCTCTGGGTCAAGGGCCCCAACATCACGCCGGGCTACTGGAACAGGCCGGAGGCGAACAAGACCTCCTTCACCGACGGCTGGCTGCATACGGGCGATGCCACCCGTGTCGACGAGGAAGGTTTCTATTACATCGTCGACCGTTGGAAGGACATGTACATCTCCGGCGGCGAGAACGTCTATCCTGCCGAGGTCGAGAACGTCCTGCACCAGCTCAATGCCATCGCCGAAGCTGCCGTGATCGGCATTTCCGATCCGCAATGGGGCGAGGTGGGCCTCGCCATTGTCGCGGTCAAGCCCGGACAAGAGCTGACGGAGAGCGAGGTCTTCGCGCATTGCTCGGCCAATCTGGCGCGCTTCAAATGCCCGCGCCAGATTCGCTTCGTCGAGGCGCTGCCGCGCAACGCGACCGGCAAGATCCACAAGCCAACCTTGCGCAAGGAGTTCTCGGTGGCTTCCGAAGTCGACAAGAAAGTCGCCACCGGCTGATCAAAGCGCCCTTCACGGGCGCTTTTTTTCTTTTTGAAGTGCCTGCCCAACCCACAAGAAACGCCAAGGAATTTCCATGAAGAACAAGAAACTCGTCCTCCTCGCCGCGGCAGCGGCCCTGACATTGCTCTCGGTTCAAGGCGCCTACGCGCAGAAAAAATACGACACCGGCGCCAGCGACACCGAGATCAAGATCGGCAATGTCGAGGCCTATTCCGGCCCGGCTTCGGCCTACGGCATCATCGGCAAGACCGAGGAAGCCTATTTCAAGATGATCAATGACCAGGGCGGCATCAACGGCCGCAAGATCAACTGGGTCTCCTACGATGACGGCTATTCGCCGCCCAAGACCGTGGAGCAGGTCCGCAAGCTGATCGAGAGCGACGAGGTGTTCCTGGTCTTCAACGCGCTGGGCACGCCGACCCAGACCGCCGTGCAGAAGTATCACAATTCCAAGAAGGTGCCGCAGCTCTTCCTCGCCACCGGCGCCAGCAAATGGAACGACCCGAAGAACTTCCCCTGGACCATGGGCTTCCAGCCCAGCTACCGGGTCGAAGCCCAGATCTTCGCAAAATACATTCTGAAGGAGAAGCCGGACGCCAAGGTCGCGATCTTCTATGCCAACGACGATTTCGGCAAGGACTACGTCGCCGGCATCAAGGACGTGTTCGGTGACAAGGCATCGAAGCTGATCGTGGCCGAAGAAAGCTACGAGACATCGGAGCCGTCGATCGACGCCCATATCGTCAAGCTGAAGGGCACCGGCGCCGATGTGTTCGTGAACATCGCAACTCCGAAATTCGCGGCGCAGGCCATCAAGAAGATCGCGGAGCTGGAGTGGAAGCCGATGCACCTCATGACCGACGTCTCGGTGTCGATTGGTGCCGTGATGAAGCCGGCCGGTCTCGAAGCATCCGAAGGTGTGCTGTCGGCTGGCTACCTGAAGGATGCATCGGATCCCCAGTGGAAGGACGACGAAGGTATGAAGAGATTCATGACCTTCATCGACAAGTACATGCCCGGCGCCAACATTTCGGATGCCAATCTGGTTTATGCCTACGCCGCGGCCCAGACGATGGTGCAGGTGCTGAAGCAGTCGGGCGACAATCTAACCCGTGAGAACGTGATGAAGCAGGCCGCCAGCCTGAAAGACTTCGTCCCCGACACGCTGATCCCGGGAATCAAGATCAACACCTCCGCCACGGACTTCGCACCGATCGAGCAGCTCAAGATGTGGCGGTTCAAGAAGGGCCAGTGGGAGCTGTTCGGCGACATCATCAGCGCCGAAACGGGTGGCTAGCTCGCGGCGATCAGGCCCTGACCCGAAAGATGGCGGCCGAGAGGCCGCTATCTCTTTATCTGCAAGCCACCAAGAGCCTATACCGGAAGAAACAGTGCAAATGGCTCCTCGACGGTGCGCCGCAGATGCTTCCGGTACAAGGCATGGTTGGGGTCGTCGGGCGCAACACGCCCCAAGGAAGGCTTCGGGACGTTCTTGAGCGGCACGTAGGCGATCGGCGCGGCGATCGGCGTGAGCTGCGAGCCGGGACCGGCGCGGAGAGTCGAGATGATGCCGTACATCTCGCCGGCAACCGTCGGCCGCGACACCGTGATGACGCGATGCTGACCGTGCTTGATGATGACGAGGTAGATGAAGCCGGATTGGTGGGGAACGGCGACCTCGCCGGTATGTTCATAGGCAGCATCGGTCCGATCACCCTCGCGAAAGACCAATGAAGAAACTTTCGGCTCCCAGACGATCTCGGTGCGATAGGCGAAGATCGCATCCTTGTCGCCGAACGACGGCCGCAGAGTGATGTAGACGTCCTCGAGCCAGGTCACCGCGCGATGCGCATAGGAGCCGAGGCTGTCGGGCGCGACATCGCTGGCGGCGGGCGGCATCGCCACGACGACGCTTTTGCGCAGGGAGACGCCCAGCGCCTGCTCCAGCCGGACGGTCGTCGCCAGCGTGAACGGCCTGCGGCCGCCGAGGACCTTCTCCAGCGTCGACAGGCTGAGCTTGGCTTGCTCGGCCAGCGCCTGCCGGGAGATCCGGCGTCTGGCAAGCTCCTCGCGAATGGTCTCGGCAATCTCCCGGCTCTGCTCGTCCGAAAGCTGCTTGTCGGTGATTTTATCCTGCGTCTGCATCAAAGCCCCGCTCCAGGACGGCCATTCTAGCAGGGCGGACAAACCAGCACAAAACCGCACATGGCCCTTCCGGCGGCGGCGCGCCCGGGCCGGCCGCGGCGGAACATTGCCGATCATTCTGCTCGCGAAATCGCCCCCTCCCGACCGATGCTCGCCATCGTCACACACCCTTCGGGAGCAGACCAAATGGACAATTGCAACACGGTCGACAGCAACGAACACCCCTGGCTGGGCAGACTGATCGTGGTCGGACTGTTCCTTCTGGCACAAGGCATCGCGGTGATCCTGGTCGCCTTCGTCGCCCTGCTGGTCAGCTTCGAGCCGGGCTGGTCGGCGACGACGGAGCAAGCGAGCCTTCTCCGGCCCGGCGATGCCCGCTCCGGCACGCTCTTCCTGAAGCAGGACGGCGCCACCACCGAAGCAATCCGCCTCGGCATCGACGTCGACGTCACGGTATCGGGCCCGACGCTGCGCGCCCGGGTCACGCAGATCTTCCGCAACCCGACCAAGGACTGGGTCGAAGCGACCTATGTCTATCCGCTCCCGACCGATGGTGCCGTGGATACGCTGAAGATGGTGGTGGGCGATCGCATCATCGTCGGCGACATCAAGGAGCGGCAGCAGGCCCGCGTGATCTACGAAGAGGCGCGTCGCGCCGGTCAGAAGGCCGCGCTCACCGAGCAGGAACGGCCGAACATCTTCACCAACTCGGTCGCCAATATCGGGCCCGGCGAAACCGTGCTGGTGCAGATCGAGTACCAGGAGCCGGTGCATCAATCCGGCAACGAATATTCGCTGCGCCTGCCGTTGGTGGTCGGGCCGCGCTACAATCCGGCGCCGATCGTGCAGAGCGTCGACTTCCGCAAGGACGGCTCGGGCTGGGGCGCCACCAGTTCGGACCCGGTTCCGGACCGCGACCGCATCTCGCCGTCCGTACGGGACCCTGCGCAGAATGCGCCGGTCAATCCGACCAGCATCACGGTGCGCCTGAAGGCCGGCTTTGCGCTCGGCGACGTCAGGAGTCACCACCATGGCGTCAAGATCGAGAGCCCGGACAATGCGACACGAATCGTCACGCTCGCCGAAGGCGCCGTGCCAGCCGATCGGGATTTCGAGCTGACCTGGAAGCCCGCTGCGGAGAAGGCGCCGTCGGTCGGCCTGTTCCGCGAGCATGTCGGGGATGCCGATTACCTGCTCGCCTTCGTCACGCCGCCCAGCGTCGATCAGGCAACGCAGAAGCCGCTGCCGCGCGAGGTCGTGTTCGTGATCGACAATTCCGGATCGATGGGCGGCACGTCGATCGTTCAGGCCAAGGCCAGCCTGACCTACGCCCTCTCTCGCCTCCAGCCGACCGATCGTTTCAACGTCATCCGATTCGACGACACCATGGATATGCTGTTTCCGGCCTCCGTGCCGGCGGATGCCGCGCATGTCGATGAGGCGACCTCTTTCGTCAGCGCCCTGCAGGCGCGCGGCGGCACCGAAATGGTGCCGGCGATGCGCGCGGCGCTGACCGACAAGCTCGGCGACACCGGCATGGTCCGCCAGGTCGTGTTCCTGACCGACGGTGCGATCGGCAATGAGCAGCAATTGTTCGAAACGATCACGGCGATGCGCGGCCGCTCGCGCGTGTTCATGGTCGGCATCGGGTCTGCGCCCAACACTCATCTGATGACACGCGCCGCCGAGCTCGGCCGCGGCGCCTTCACCCATATCGGCTCCGTCGAGCAGGTGGAGGAGCGCATGCGCGCCCTGTTCGCCAAGCTGGAAAATCCGGCCGTGACCGCTCTCACCGCGACGTTCTCCGAAGCCAAGGCCGACGTCACTCCGGCGATCATTCCCGACATCTATCGCGACGAGCCGCTGGTGCTGGCGGCGAAGCTCGACAAGCTCGCGGGCTCGCTCGAGATCAGGGGCCGCGTCGGTGATCGCCCGTGGTCGGTGACGCTGCCGCTTGAACATGCCGCCGAAGGCAAGGGCCTGTCAAAACTCTGGGCCAAGCGCAAGATCTCCGATGCCGAGGTGGCGCGCGCGCTGCGAGCGATGACGCCTGAGGAATCCGACAAGGCGATCCTGGCGCTGGCGCTCGACCATCAGATCGTCACACGGTTGACCAGCCTGGTCGCGATCGACAAGACGCCGAGCCGTCCCCAAGGCGAGTCGCTCAAGCTCAACGAGCTGCCGATCAACCTGCCGTCCGGCTGGGATTTCGAGAAGGTCTTTGGCGAGCGGCAGCAAGTGCCGGCCCAGTTGCGCGAACGCCACGCGGATGCGCGCAACCAGCCGACCGCGCGGCGGCCTGCTCCCACCGCGCCTGAGGCGATCCGCCTGCCCAAGACCGCAACCCCGGCCGGGCTGAAGATGATTGCAGGACTGATCCTGATCGTGCTCGCCCTGATCCTGTTCGTGGTCAACCGGCGTCGGCCTTTGCTCACCGACGCCGCTTGAGAGAGGAGCCCCCCGACTCCTCTGTTAGCGCGCGCGGCTGCCCGTCCTCTATCCAACGGCCGCGCGCGCCCTTTTTTGAGCAACCGTCACTGCGAGCGCAGCGAAGCAATCCAGACTGCCTCCGCGGAAAGACCCTGGATTGCCTCGCTTCGCTCGCAATGACGAGTGTGGAACCAATGTCCCGCCTCATCTCTCCCCTGGTCCTGGCGCTGATCGGCGTCATGCTGTTCGGTGACGGCGCCTACATCCACGCCAAGGCGTGGCTGGCGCAGCTGCTGCTGGAGCGCGCATTCGACAAGAGCGTTGCGGCGGGACAGGCGGTCAAGCCGTGGTCGTGGGCCGACACCTGGCCGGTGGCGCGGATCGAGGTCAAGCGGATCGGCGCCAGCGCCATCGTGCTGGAAGGCGTGAGCGGTCAGGCGCTCGCGTTCGGACCCGGTCATATCCAGCACACGGCTGCCGCGGGCGAACGCGGTATGGCCGTGTATGCCGCGCATCGCGACACGCATTTCCGTTTCCTGCGGGGTGTTGCCATTGGCGACGTCATCGATGTGACGCGCAGCGACGGTCAACAGTTTCGCTATCGCGCGGATTCCTCGGCCGTGGTTCGTTTCGATGCATCGGGTCTCGATGCCACGGCGGACGGTTTCGAGCTTGTTCTCGCGACCTGTTGGCCGTTCGACGCCGTCACCTCCGGTCCCGAGCGCTACATCCTGCATGCGACATTGATTGGAGCCGTCAAATAGACCGACCACGGGGCGACGCGCCGAGGCGCCACGCATTCCACCACGCGGCATTCCACTCACATGGTTGCCACCCCGGAGTTCTCGCCATAGAACAGAGTGACACACCACCAAGAACAACAACAGGTGAGGTCACGCCATGGAAGCTCAGGTGCCTGCTGCGTCGGTCTCTTCGCATCCATGGTCTCCGTCGCCCGACGCCAGCGATATCGTCAAGGGCATCCATGCCATGCTGCATCCGCACAACATCGTGCTGGTGGGCGCGACCGACAAGCCTGGCAACTATGCCGAGCGCATCTGGAACAATCTGGTCAAATACGGCTACGAGGGCGGGCTCTATCCGGTCAACGCCAGGCGCGACACCATCTGGAACGTTCCTTGCTACAAGGACTTTGCCAGCCTGCCGGAGAAGCCCGATCACGTCCTGGTGCTGGTGCCGGCGCGCGCAGCCGTGCAGGTGGTCCGGGATGCCGCCGCAGCGGGCGCGCGTTCGGCGACCATCGTCACGTCGGGCTTCAGCGAGTTGCAGGACGAGGAGAGCCAGAAGCTCGCCGCCGAACTGCAGGCTGCGGTGCGCGAGACGGGGCTGGCGGTCACCGGGCCGAACTGTCTCGGCAATTTGAGTGCCGGCGAAAAGCTCTTCACCAACATCGACGACCGTATCGTCACCATGGAGCAGGGGGCGGTGGCGATCGCCGGACAATCCGGCGCCATCGTCATGGCGATCCGGCAGGCGTTGGAGGATCGGGGCGTCGGCGTCGGCTACATGGTGACGACCGGCAACGAGGCCGGGCTCGAGACGCCGGACCTGATGCGCTATTTCGCCGAGGATCCGAGCATCAAGGTGATCGTCGTCTATCTCGAAGGCGTGCGCAACACCAAGGCCTTCCGTGACGCCTGCAAGGCGGCGCGTGCCGCGAGCAAGCCCGTGATCGCGCTCAAGCTCGGGGCGTCCGAAGGCGGCCGCGCCGCGGCGATGGCCCATACCGGCGCGCTCGCCGGCTCGATCGAGACCTTCGATGCCATCGCAACGCGCGAGGGCGTGATCCGGGTCGGCGGGCTCGACGAGCTGATCGAGACCACCGAATGCTTCGTTCACGCGGCCGTGCCCAGAGGCGACCGGCTCGCGGCAGTCACGCTCTCCGGCGGCAAGCGCGGCATGCTGCTCGACGCCTTCTATGCCGAGGGCCTGAACTTTGCGCCGCTGAGCCCGCATGTCGGCTCTGAGCTGGCAAAAATGCTCGGGCCGGGCTCGATCGTCGGCAATCCGCTTGATGCGGGCTTTGCCGCCGTGGTCGATCCCTCCGTCTACATGAAGTCGATCGAGCTGATGATCGACGATCCCGATATCGACATCGTCATCATCGACGCCGAGCTGCCGAAGGCGCCGCACGAGCTGCGCGAACGCAACTTGCGCATCGTCAACGAGATGGCGAGCAAGGCCGCAAAGCCCGTGATCTATATCAGCGCCATGTCGATCGGCTTCACCGAATTCACCAAATCCCTGCGCAAATCGCTACCGCATCTCGCCGTCATGCAGGGCATGGACCGCGCGGTGACGGCGATCAAGTCGCTGCTCGACTATGCGAAGCTGCGCAAGGAAGTCCCCGACATCGTCTCGGCCTCGAAGCCGGCCGCACGTGCCGTGCTGGAGAAGACGCTGAAATCAGCCAGCGGTGCCGCGCTCGACGAGGTTGCCTCCAAGAAGCTGCTGAAGGCCTACGGCATTCCAATCTCGAAGGAGGCGATTGCGCAGACGGCGGCGGAGGCAGTGAAGATTGCCAAGCAGATCGGTTTCCCGGTCGTGGCAAAACTCGTCAGCGCCGAAATCCTGCACAAATCCGATATCGGCGGCGTGGTTCTGAACCTCAACAGTGCCGCCGAGGTGAAGAAGGCGTTCGCCGACATCACTGCGCGAGTTGCGAAGCTGAAGGGCAAGCCGAAGCTCGACGGCATCCTGATCGCGCAGCAGGTCAAGGCCGAGCTCGAGCTCGTGGTCGGCGCCTCGCTCGATGCCGAGATGGGACCGGTCGTGCTGTTCGGCACCGGCGGCATCGACATCGAGCTGATGAAGGACGTCGCGCTCGCCGGCGCGCCGCTGGACGAGGCGGAGGCGCGACTGCTGATCGGCCGCACCAAGGCCGGGATCAAGATGCGCGGCTATCGCGGCAAGCCGGCGCTGCATGAAGCTTCCGCGGTGAAGGCGCTGGTCGGCCTGTCCAGCCTGATCGCCGATGCCGGCGACCGGATCGCCTCGATCGACATCAACCCGTTCCTGATCAACACCAAAACGGGCGTGGCGGTCGATGCGCTCATCGTGCTGAACAACGCAGCCGCCAAACGTGCCGCCGGGCATTGATGTCGCGTATGGCGGATGAGCGCAGCGTAATCCGCCAATGTGCACCGCGATGTTAGGTAAGGCGGGTTACGCTTCGCTAACCCGCCTTACCTAACATCGCGACCAAAGCAGCTCCTTCCAACTTCCCCGCTTTGGCCGTAAAATCGTCCTGCATGGCACGCGCGAGCAATCTGGTGATCGGAACGGCGACGCTGATGGCGATCGTCGTGGCGTTCGGCGGCGTGCTCGGCGTCCAGAAATGGCGCACCATTCAAAGCCGCAGCCAGTTGCGCGTGGTGTTCGAAGGCGGCTCCGCCAGCGGCTTGCGGCGTGGCGGGCCCGTCAATTTCGACGGCGTGCCTGCGGGCCAGATCCTGTCGATCAAGCTGGATAGTCCCCGCAGGATCGTGGCGCTTGTGATGCTCGACAACACCGCACCGATCCGCAAGGACACCGTCGCAGGCATCGAGTTCCAGGGGCTCACTGGCGTCGCCGCCATCTCGCTGATCGGAGGCGCTCCCTCCGCGCCGCCGGTGCCGCTGGACTTGGACGGCATCCCCATACTGACCGCCGACCTCAGCGACGCCGAGTCCATCGTGGAGACCCTGCACAGCGTCGATCGCACGATCGTGAGCAACGCCCCTGCGATCAAGGAGGGTCTGCGCACGTTCGAGACCTATACTGCCGATTTCAGGAGCAAGGGCGGCGAAATCGACGCCGTCATGGCCAAGGTCGACGGCGCATTCGCCGGCTTCGACAAGGCGGTCACGAAGATCGAGGGCGTGATGCCGGGCTTCGTTAACGGCAAGGCCGACGAGCTGTTCGAGAGGATACAGGGACTGCACGAACTCGCCGATACCATGAAGAAGAAATCGGCGGGGTACCTTGAGGACATCCGCCGCTCGCTGCTCGACGTCAGCGAAACCGCCAACAAGATGGCGGGAACGCCCGTGGCGCCGCGACCGCCGCGCAAGCCCACGGAACAGAAGCGCTAACTCACCACGCATAGCGCACGAGGCCCTTGCCGGCGTAGGAGCGGGTGACGTTCGAGAACTCGCCCTCGAAGGTCGCCGAGGCGGACCAACCGTTCATCCAGTTCATCTGCACCGACGCCGTGGTCAGCGCGGAATCGCGCGCCTGCGCGGCGCCGTTCACGACGAAGGCCGATCCCGGCAGGGTCTGAAACACCGCGCCGATGGTACGATCCGGATTGTAGTCATGCGCCCAGGCGAGACGGCCACGCAGGGTCATCAGGCCGCCGGCTGCGGCAAACGAGTTGTCCGCGCGCAGACCGAGCTCGGTGCGGGTGCTGGTCACGTCCTTGGCGGTATAGTTGAGGGCGAGGACGTTGCTGCCGGCCACTGCGAACTCTGAATAGCCCGGAAGGCTGAACATGGTGGCTTGGAGCGCCGCGTAGGGCGTGACACCGATCCATGACATCGCGTGGCGATAGCCACCCTCGAGGCGACCCGAGAACGCGTTGGTATTGAACTGGGCGCGCAGCTGGTCGAACCCGGCGGCGGTGACGATGCGATTGGTGGTGACGTCCTGCCAGCCATAGGCAAGCGCGGCCGTGACATAGGCGGGTCCGGCGGTGTGGCGCACGAAAGCGCCGGCCTGGAACAGATCGGAGTGGCCCCAGCCGAGGCCGCTGACGCCGAAGCTGGTGGCGCCGCCGGCAAGCGCGAAACCGGCGATGGTCGACGGCGAGAAACGGTAGTCGAGACCGACGGCCGTGCCGTAGAGGCTGCTGGTGGTGCTGTTCGAGCCGAGGCCGGCATTGCCGTCGGTGGTCTGGGAGCCGCCGTAACCGGCTGCCCACACGTCCCAGCGCTGCTCGAAGGTCGCGGCCGGTGCCTTGCGGTAGATCGAGGCGAACGCGTCGCGCGCGTCCTTGCGGCGCGCGGCGTAGGCACTTGCGCTCACATCATCGGCATATGGCGTCGCACCTGACATGCCGCTCCGTCCCGAATTGTGGACATCCGTCAGCAGGCCGAGGAACAGGTTCATCGCGTTGAACGTCGTCTGCTGCGAGCCGGTCGCGGACTCACCGGAAGCCTGCGTCAAGCCGTTGGGGCCGAGGCCCGCGAATTCGGCTCGCAGGAAGCCGTTGGTATTGAAAAAATTCTGAAGCGTGGTGGCGACGTTCTTCTGGTTGATGTTGAGCGCGTACTTCGCACCATAGTCGAGCGTAAAATTGAGATAGACAGTGCCGCTGGGATCCACGGTGGTCGTGCCGATGAGACCACCGGGCGCGGCAACGCCGGCAAAATTGTCGGTTGCGGTGCCGGAAAACTGCATGATCGTGTATTGGGGCAATATGGTGCTGCCGGCGTAGAGCGAGACGCCGACATTGCCATTCAGGGTGACGTTGCCGAAAACGTTGGCAAAGCTCGCGGTGGTTCCGCTGCCGACCTGAACGAGGTACAGCGCCCCGGACTGCAGGGCGAGGTCGCCTTGAACCCACATGCTCGATCCCGGCCCGCCATCGCCGGGCGCGTAGATGCCGCCGTTGGCGATGACGGTATTGCCGACGATTCCCGCGCCGAACAGCGCGCCGCCCGCGTTCACGGTGGTGAGGCTCGACTGCGAGATGTTGCCGTCGACGCGCAGGATGCCGCCGTTCACGGTGGTCGTGCCGGTATAGGCGTTGGTGCCAGAGAGGATCAGCGTGCCGCTGCCGACCTTTTCGAGCGAGCCCGGACCAGCAGGACCGCAACTGCAGGGATCAAAATCGCCGATGACACCGCTGACCTCAGTCGTGCGGTTGTTGCCCCCGACGACAAGGGTGTTGCCGCCGCCGATATAGTAGAAGCCGTTGCCTTCGATCGAGCCGGCCGTGATGCGGCCGTCGCCGTTGGGACCGACGCTGACCCCGAAATTGACGATACCCGTGTCGGTCGTGATGAAGCGCGCAGTGCCGCCGGTGGAATTATCGTAGAACTCCGTCTTGCCGCCGTCCTTGGTGACGATGGTGGCATTGCCGGCCGTGGTGAACGCGCCGAAATTTGTCCGGCCGCCGGACTCGTTGATGATCGTCGCGTTGCCTGCGGTCGCCGTATCCGATCCACTCATCGTACCAAATACGGTCCCGCTGAGATCGTTGTTCACGATGGTCGCCGAGCCCGCCGACGACTGCTCGAGGAACGCGGCGCCGCCGCCGTTCTGATTGGTGATGCTGGCCGTGCCCGCATTGGTGCGGGCAAAGAAGGCGGTGAACCCTCCATCGTTGTTGATGGTCGCCCGGCCAGCCGTCGCGGTGTCGGCGCCGCCCCCGGCCAAATCACCAAAGAACAACTGGCCTCTGTTGGTGATCGCCATCGAGCTGGCGGAGGTTGCGTTGCGAAACGTTGTCAGACCGGAGAACTCATTCAGGAACGACGTGACCCCCGACATGTCGGCATTGACGACGTTGAACAGACCCTCATTGGTGACGGCGCCAATGATGCTGGCGGTATGGCTCGCATCACCAAGCTGAAGTGAGCCGCAGTTACAGATCAACGTGCCACCGGAATAGGTATTTGCGCCGAGCAGCGCCAGGAAACCGGGTCCGTCTACGGTGATGCCGCCGCTGCCAGTGATGCGCGAGGCGATCGCTGCCGACGGGTCCCCGGTCCCTGTGACATCGTTGGTGACGAACGTGGTCCCCCCGGGGCCAGTCGAAGATCGCCGCCCTGGATCGTATAGATCGAACCGTCTCCGGTGAGGTCGAAGCCCACGAGACTGGTCAGTTGCACGCCACTTGGCGTAACCGTCACCGTCCCGCCTGTTGCCGGTGTCGAAGGGCCGCCGCTGCCGAACATCGTGCCGGCCGACAACGGATCGTAAGCGGTGCTGATCGAGCCGAAGAAGTCCGTCCAATTGGTGGTGGTGGCGTCCCAGACGCCGCCACCGCCGTTGACGGCACCGTTCGGTGTGGTCTGCGATCCATTGAAGTATTGCTGGGCTCCGGCCGGGGTCGTGACGACAGCCGCGCCCAAGGCGAGGCTCGCTCCGAATGCCGCGCGAATGGCCATGGGGCTCCGGCGCGAGCCACCAGGCCCACTCGATGGCAACCAAGCCCCCACGCTCTTCCCCTTACCCCGCGGCGCCCTCAGCGGCGCCGCGCGGAACTTAGGCCATGAGGCCGGCCGGTAGAACTACGGTGCATCCAGAATCCGCCAAAGGGTCCGCATCCCGAGCCGATTCAACAGTCCATGTTGCAAGCGCGCCACGGTTTGCCGGGCGCACTTCCAATTCCGCGCATGCGCCGACGTTTCAGACCGTCGATGCATATTGACGGCCATTCACATCGATGGCCGATCATCCCCGCATCAAGCTCCGCTCAACGCGTCCTTCCGGCGAAGGCTAGTAGTTGGACGCCGCCGCCTCGTTCGGGATGCCCTCGATCGGGCACTCGTCGGTGCCGGGCGTCGAGCGGGTCATGGCCTCCACCATGTCGCGGGTGCCTTCGGGATCGGCGATCCAGTTCTTGTAGAAATCATAGGGACAGGCGGCAACGCCGCGCGGATTGTCGCCGGAATTGATCATGCCGGTGTAACCGCGGTGGACCAGCTTGTAGAGATGATTCTGCGACTGGCCGTTGCGGCGCGCGTCGCGGATCAAATGTTTCGAGAGCTGCGCGTACTGGATGCCGTAATCCTCCTCGCCGCACTCGCCGAGCGTGCGGCCATCGAAGCCGATGATCGCGGAGTGGCCGAAA
Organism: Bradyrhizobium sp. 1(2017); assembly: GCF_011602485.2. Lineage (NCBI taxonomy): Bacteria > Pseudomonadati > Pseudomonadota > Alphaproteobacteria > Hyphomicrobiales > Nitrobacteraceae > Bradyrhizobium > Bradyrhizobium sp. 1(2017). The sequence goes on from NZ_CP050022.2 coordinate 7,659,045, forward strand.
TAGGAATAGACGCCGTCGAAGCCGGCGGCGTTGGCAACCGCCACGTAGACATTGTTGGCCCATGCCATCGCCTTGGAGATCATGACCTGCTGCTCCTTGGCCGGATACATGTAGCCCTGGCAACGTACGATCAGCTCCGCGCCCTTCATGGCGCAGTCGCGCCAGATCTCCGGATAGTTGCCGTCGTCGCAGATGATCAGGCTGACCTTCAGGCCCTTCGGCCCGTCCGAGACATAGGTGCAATTGCCGGGATACCAGCCTTCGATCGGCACCCACGGCATGATCTTGCGATATTTCTGCACGATCTCGCCCTTGTCGTTCATCAGGATCAAGGTGTTGTAGGGCGCCTTGTGCGGATGCTCCTCGTGGCGCTCGCCGGTGAGCGAGAACACGCCCCACACTTTCGCCTTGCGGCAGGCTTCGGCGAAGATCGCGGTCTCCTCACCGGGCACGACCGAGGCCGTCTCGTACATCTCCTTGGAATCGTACATGATCCCCTGCGTGGAATACTCGGGGAAGATCACGAGGTCCATGCCGGGCAGGCCAAGCTTCATGCCGACGATCATGTCGGCGATCTTGCGGGCGTTGCCGAGCACTTCGGCCTTGGTGTGCAGGCGGGGCATCTTGTAGTTCACCACGGCAACGCCGACGGTGTCGTTGCTGCTGGAGATATCACCGTGAAGCATTGTTGAGCGCTCCTGTCTTTTATTGGTTTGAGGTCATCGCGTGCGTACTTGCGCATGATCCCATCGGAAAACCGCTGCGCACTCTTTCAGGATCATGCGTCAGTGGCTAATCATCCAGGGGCGCGCGGTCGGAAAACCCTTGGCGCCGCCCCTGGTCTTGGTCACCAGCCGCGCGGGCTTCTTCCTGTCCGACGAACCCTTGTCCTTCACGGTCTTGCCCGACGAGCAGCAGCCGCAACCGGGGCCGTGCGAGGCCTTGTATTGCGCCAGCGTCCGCGGCGCGTGCGCGCTGCGCTCGTTGACGGCGTGCGCCTTGCGCTTGTCCGCCGGCATGCAGAAGAAATTCGGTGCGGTCAGGATGACGCGCGGCGCCATCGTCTCGCAATGCGGACAGCTTTGCGGATCGTCGCATTCCGCCATCGGGCGGAGGTCCTTGAACGGACCGCAATCATCACAGAGATATTCGTAGACCGGCATTGTTGATCCCTACGCCTTTGGTGATCGCGTGTACGAAGACAGCCCCTCTCCCCGAAGGAACGGGGAGAGGGAGCGCGGCGTCATTTGTCCGGCGAGATCGGCATCTGGACATCGCCGGTGATGTGCTTGATGGGCCCAGCCGCCGACGGCATCACGTCGAAGTCGAAGATCTCGGTCGGCAGCCACAGCGTGGCGCAGGCGTTGGGCACGTCGACCACGCCGGAGATGTGGCCCTGGCACGGCGCGGTGCCGAGGATCGAATAGGCCTGCGCACCGGAGTAGCCGAATTTCTTGAGATACTCGATCGCGTTGAGGCAGGCCTGGCGATAGGCGATGTGGACGTCGAGATAATGCTGCTTGCCGGCCTCGTCGACGGAGATGCCCTCGAAGATCAGATAATCCTTGTAGTTCGGCGTGATCGGCGACGGCTTGAAGATCGGGTTCTTGATGCCGTATTTCGCCATGCCGTCCTTGATCACCTCGACCTTCAGATGCAGCCAGCCCGCCATCTCGATGGCGCCGCAGAAGGTGATCTCGCCGTCACCCTGGCTGAAGTGAAGATCGCCCATCGAGAGACCGGCCCCGGGCACGTAGACCGGGAAGTAGATCTTCGAGCCGCGCGAGAGATCCTTGATGTCGCAATTGCCGCCGTGCTCGCGCGGCGGCACGGTGCGCGCGCCCTCCGCTCCGATCTTGGCCTTGACGTCGCCCTTGGCGCGGCCGCCATGGGCGGTCGGCGCGAAAGGCGGATTGGCAAGTCCAGGCACGCGCGTCGGATTGGTCGAGATCAGCTCCGCCTCGCGCTTGTTCCAGGTGTCCAGCATTTTCGGATCGGGCAGGCAGCCGATCAGGCCGGGATGGATCAGGCCGGCAAAGTTCACCCCGGGTACGTGGCGCGACGAGGTGTAGAGACCCTTGATGTCCCAGATCGATTTCTGCGCCAGCGGGAAATGGTCCGTGAGGAAGCCGCCGCCGTTCTGCTTGGAGAAGAAGCCGTTGAAGCCCCACAGGCTTTCCTTGAGCGGACCGACGTCGAGCAGATCGACGACGAGGAGATCGCCCGGCTCGGCGCCCTTGACGCCGATCGGACCGGACAGGAAGTGCACGATCGACAGGTCGATGTCGCGCACGTCATCCGCGGAATCGTTGTTCTTGATGAAGCCGCCGGTCCAGTCATAGGTCTCGATGATGAAATCGTCACCGGGATTGACCCAAGCCACGATCGGGATATCGGGGTGCCAGCGGTTATGCACCATGTCATTTTCATAGGCCGACTTGGTGAGATCGACCTTGATCAGTGTCTCTGGCATCGAGAGGCTCCCCTTTACTACGGTTGGTTAGACGGACAGATATTTCGAGACCTGCGCGGCATCGACTGCATCGCGCGGATCGTCCCGCACGATCTCGCCGTTCTCGATCACAAGCACGCGGTCGGCGATGTCGAGCGCGAAGCTCAGGACCTGCTCGGACACGACGATCGAAAGCCCCTTCTCGTCGCGGATACGCTTCAAGGTGCGCGCCATCTCCTTGATGATCGACGGCTGGATTCCTTCGGTCGGCTCGTCCAGCAGCAGGACTTTCGGTTTGGTGACGAGCGCGCGGGCGATGGCAAGCTGCTGCTGCTGGCCACCGGAGAGATTGCCGCCGCGGCGGCCCTTCATCTCCAGCAGCACCGGGAATAATTCGTAGATATCTTCAGGCACCTCGGATCCGCCGGAGACGACGAGGCCAGTCTCGATGTTCTCCTTCACCGTCATGGTCGAGAAAATCATGCGGCCCTGCGGCACATAAGCGAGGCCCTTGGCGACGCGCTCGTAGCTCTTGAGGCCACCGAGCTCGGCGCCGTCCATGTTCACCGAGCCGCTTTTCGCCGGCAGGATCCCCATCAGCGACTTCATCAGCGTGGTCTTGCCCATGCCATTGCGGCCCATGATCGCCACGATCTCGTTGGGCGCGACCTTGACGTTGAGCCCGTGCAGCACCTCGCTCTGGCCGTAGGCGACGTGAAGGTCTGAAATTGCCAGCATCGGCGTGCTCCTTAATGCCCGAGGTACACTTCAATGACCTTGGGATCGTTCTTCACCTTCTCCATCGTCCCCTCCGAGAGGATCTGGCCCTGGTGCAACACGGTGACCTTGTGCGCGATGTCTTCGACGAACTTCATGTCGTGCTCGATCACCAGCACCGAGCGGTTCTTGATGATGCGGTTGAGCAATTCGGCGGTCTTGGCGCGTTCGGACACGCTCATCCCGGCGACGGGCTCGTCCAACATCAGGAGGTCGGGGTCCTGGATCAGCAGCATTCCGATCTCGAGCCATTGCTTCTGGCCGTGGCTGAGCTCGTCGGCATAGGTGTTGAGCTTGTCCTTGAGGAAGATCATCTCCGCGACGTCCGCGACCCGCTCCTTCACCTTCTGGTCGCGCTGAAACGTCAGCGAGCCGAACACGGTACGGCCGCGCGGAAACGAGATCTCGAGATTCTCGAAGACGGTGAGGTCCTCGAACACCGAGGGCGTCTGGAACTTGCGCCCGACTCCGGTCTGGACGATCTCGTTCTCCTTCATCCTCGTGAGCTCCTTGCCACGAAACTGAATCGAGCCCGAGGTCGCCCTGGTCTTGCCGCAGATCAGGTCGAGCACCGTGGTCTTGCCGGCGCCGTTGGGACCGATGATGACGCGAATCTCGTTCTCCTCGACGTAAAAGGAGAGATCGTTGACCGCCTTGAACCCGTCAAACGAGACGGTCAATCCGGAGACAGCGAGCAGGAATTCCTTGGGTTGATGACCGACGAGCATGATCTATCTCCTCACTCTGCCGGCGCGCCGTCGGCGACCGAGCTGTCGCTCCAGTCCGACTTCGGCTTGCGCGAGGCGAACAGCCGGTCGATGCGCGGCTGCACGTAGTCAGCCCAGAGCCCGGACAGGCCATTCGGGAAGGCGAGCACGACCGCGATGAACAGCGCACCGAGACCGAACAGCCAGAGTTGCGGGAAGGATTCCGACAGGCTGGTCTTGGCGAAATTCACCAGGATGGCGCCCCAGATTGCGCCGAAGATCGACATCCGTCCGCCGACCGCGGTGTAGATCACCATCTCGATCGACGGCACGATGCCGACAAAGGACGGCGACATGAAACCGACATTGAGCGCGAACATGGCACCGCCGATCGCGGCGAAGACCGCGGCCATGCAGAAGGCGAAGATCTTGAAATTGGCGACGCTGTAGCCGGAGAAGCGGACGCGATCCTCCTGCTCGCGCATCGCCACCAGGATGCGGCCGAGCTTGGTCAGGCGGATGAATTGCGCGATGCCGATGCAGGCGAACAGCAGCACCACCTCGACGAAGTACAAGATGACCTTGGCGTGGTCGGGCCGGATGTCCCAGCCCTTGAGCGTGCGCAGGTCGGTCATGCCGTTGATGCCGCCGGTATAGCCCTGTTGACCGACGATCAGGATGGTGAGGATGGCGGCGACGGCCTGGGTGATGATGGCGAAATAGGTGCCGCCGACGCGGCGCTTGAACATCGCGGTGCCGATGATCAGGGCGAACAGGCCGGGGACCAGGATGATGGCGAGGATCGTGAAGGTGAGACTGTGAAACGGCTGCCAGAACAGCGGCAGCGACGTGATCTGATTCCAGTCCATGAAATCAGGAATTCCTGGCGTCGACTGGATCTTCGTGTTCTCGACGCTCGATGCCTCGAGCTTGAGGAACATCGCCATGCAATAGCCGCCGAGGCCGAAGAAGACGCCCTGGCCGAGGCTCAAGATGCCGCCATAGCCCCAGCACAGCACGAGGCCGAGCGCGACAAAGGCGTAGGTCAGATATTTCGCGACCAGATTGAGCCGGAACACATCCAGCGACAACGGCAGGATCACGAACAGCACGGCGGCCAGAACGATGAAACCCATGAGCTCGGATCGATTGAAGAAGCGTGAGTTGATCATGACTTGCCTGCTTCTCGTTATTTGCGGACCTTGAGGGCGAAGAGACCCTGCGGACGCAGCATCAGGATGCCGACGACGGCGAGCAGCGTGAGCACCTTGGCCATCGAGCCGGACATGAAGAATTCGAGCGTCGATTGCGTCTGCGAGATCGAGAACGCCGAGGCGATGGTGCCGAGCAGACTGGCGGCCCCGCCGAACACGACGACGAGGAAGGTGTCCACGATGTAGAGCTGGCCCGATGTCGGCCCGGTCGAGCCGATCATCGTGAAGGCGCTGCCGGCGACACCCGCGATGCCGCAGCCGAGCCCGAACGTGTAGCGATCGACCTTCTCGGTGTTGATGCCGACGGCGCCCGCCATGATGCGGTTCTGCACGACGGCGCGGACCTGGCGGCCCCAGCGCGACATATAGAGAACATAGGCAACAGAGATGGTGATCAGCACGGTGAGGCACATCACGAAGACGCCGTTGATCGGCACCTCGATACTGTCCGTGACGTGCAACGAGCCCAGCATCCATTGCGGCAGCTCGACGCCGACCTCGCGTGCGCCGAACACGGAGCGATAGGCCTGCTGCAGCATCAGACTGAGGCCCCAGGTGGCGAGCAGCGTATCGAGCGGTCGCTTGTAGAGGTGCCGTATCAGCACCCATTCCACCAGCATGCCCAGCGCACCGGACGCGACAAAGGCCAGGATCATCGCCAGAAAGAAGTAGCCGCCGAACAGGCTCGGCAGGTAGGCCTGGAAGAGATTGGAGGTCATCCAGGTGACGTAGGCCCCGAGGATCATGAACTCACCATGGGCCATGTTGATGACGCCCATCTGGCCGAAGATGATCGCGAGCCCCAGTGCCATCAGGACGTAGACCGAGAACAGGATCAGTCCCGCAAAGCCCTGCATGACGAAGATGGAGCCAAGGTCACCAAGCGAGTAGTCGCCGAACATCGATGTCCTCCGTCGGGGAAAGGGTCCCCGCGTCGCAAGCGAGCTCGCGGCGCGTGGGGTCTTGGGCATGGACTTGCGATCCACGCCAGGGAGCGGTTTTGACTTTTGCAGAAGGGGCGCCGAACGCCGCGACTTACTGATAGCCCTTGGGGAAGGGATCGGGCTCGACGAGATCGGCGGTCTCGTAGATCAGCTCGAACTGGCCATCGAGCTTGGCGCGACCCACCCTCGTCTTCGACCAGAGGTGATGGTTTTCGTGGATGCGCACATAGCCCTCCGGCGCACCCTTGAACTCGACGCCCGGCGAAGCCGCGGCGATCTTGTCGACGTCGAAGGAGCCGGCCTTCTCCACCGTCAGCTTCCACAGCCACGGGCCGAGATAGGCAGCCTGGGTGACGTCTCCGATCACCGTCTTCTCGCCCCAGGCCTTCTTGAAGGCCGGCACGAACGCCTTGTTGTTCGGATTGTCGAGCGACTGGAAGTACTTCATGCAGGCATAGGCGCCCGCAATGTTCTCACCACCGATGCCGTCGATCTCGTCCTCGGTCACCGAGATCGTGAGTAGCGGCTGCTTGGCGAGGTCGATGCCGGCGGCCTTGAGCTGCTTGTAGAAGGCGACGTTCGAGCCGCCGACGACGTCGGTGAAGATCACGTCGGGCTTGGTCAGCTTGATCTTGTTGATGACCGAGTTGAACTGGGTCGAGCCGAGCGCGTAGTACTCCTCGCCGACGACCTTGCCCTTCAGCACGTTCTCGACATGCTTGCGCGCGATCTTGTTCGAGGTGCGCGGCCAGATGTAGTCGGAGCCAATGAAGAAGAAGGACTTCGCGCCCTTCTCCTTGGCGATCCAGTTCAAGCCGGCGAGAATCTGCTGGGTCGCCTCCTGGCCGGTGTAGATGACGTTCTTGGACTGCTCGAGGCCCTCATAGAAGGTGGGGTAGTAGAGCATGCCGTTGTACTGCTCGACCACCGGCAGCACCGCCTTGCGCGAGGCCGAGGTCCAGCAGCCCATGATGGCTGCGACCTTGTCGTTGACGAGCAGCTTCTTGGCCTTCTCGGCGAAGGTCGGCCAGTCCGAGGCGCCGTCCTCCTGGATGAACTTAATCTTGCGCCCGAGCACGCCGCCGGCGGCATTGATCTGCTCGATGGCGAGCTTTTCGGCTTCGATCGAGCCGGTCTCCGAGATCGCCATGGTGCCGGTCGCCGAGTGCAGGATGCCGACCGTCACCTCCGTGTCGGTGACAGCTAGGCCCGTGGTGTTGACTGCCGAGGTCGCGGGCGCCTGCGCAAACGACGCCTTCGGCAGCATCGTGATGGCCGGCACAGCCGCCATTCCCATCAATAGTTTGCGCCGGAGCGGCGACAACAAGCCCTTGTTTGCTTCGTCTGACATGAGCACCCCACTTTTGTTCGAGAACACGCGTTGGTGCCGTGAGGATGGCTCGAATTTGTGCAGCTCAAGCATACGCAAGATCGCGTATATTGCACCGCAAAATGCCGACGTAGGCTTTTGGTACGGAATTTGCGAGGGGCTCCGGGTCCATGTCGGGAGTGGGGTAAAGCGTGGCAGGGCGGCAGCGAATAGACCGCGTCAGGCGCCAATACAACCAATGGGTCGCCAACCAGACGCTGGAAGACTACGCGCTGCGCTTCACGGCGAAGAGCGCGCGCCGCTGGTCCGCCGCCCGCGTCGCCAACACCGCGCTCGGTGCGATCTCCTTCCTGGCGCTCGAAGCGATCGGCGGCACCATCACGCTCAATTACGGTGTTACCAACGCCACCGCCGCGATCCTCGTCGTATCAGCCATCATCTTCTTCTGCGGTGTGCCCATTGCCTATTACGCGGCCAAATGCGGCATCGACATCGACCTGCTCACGCGTGGCGCCGGCTTCGGCTATATCGGCTCGACCGTCACCTCGCTGATCTACGCCTCTTTCACCTTCATCTTCTTCGCGATCGAAGCGGTGATCCTGGCGACCGCGCTCGAAATGTGCTTCGGCATTCCGCGCCCGATCGGCTATCTGATCAGCGCGGTCGCGATCATCCCGCTCGTCACCTATGGCATCACCCTGATCAGCCGGTTCCAGCTCTGGACGCAGCCGATCTGGGTCGTCCTGCATATCCTGCCTTTTGCCGCGATCGCCTGGGCCAATCCCTATTCATTCGCCGAGTGGCGCAAATTCGCCGGCGAGCACGGCGACGCCAACGGACATTTCGATCTGCTGCTGTTCGGTGTCGCGTCGTCCGTGGTGTTTTCCCTGGTCGCGCAGATCGGCGAGCAGGTCGACTTCCTCCGGTTTCTGCCGCGCGACCGCCGCACGTCGCGAACGTCATGGTGGATCGCCCTGCTGATCGCAGGGCCCGGCTGGATCATCTTCGGCGCGCTGAAATTACTGCTCGGCTCGTTTCTCGCCTTCTTCGCGCTGGGCCACGGTCTTCCCGGCGAGCTGGCGGCCGAGCCCGCGCATATGTATCTTGAGGCGTTTCGCTATGTGCTGTCGCAGCCCGACATGGCGCTGGCGCTCACCGGCGCGTTCGTGATCCTGTCGCAGATCAAGATCAACGTCACCAATGCCTATGCCGGCTCGATTGCCTGGTCGAACTTCTTCTCGCGGCTGACGCACAGCCATCCCGGCCGCGTGGTGTGGCTGGTGTTCAACGTCATGGTGGCGCTGCTGCTGATGGAGATCGGCGTCTACAAGGCGCTGGAGCAGACGCTGGCTCTCTATTCCAACGTCGCGATCGCCTGGGTCGGCGCGCTGGTGGCCGACCTCGTCGTCAACAAGCCGCTCGGCCTGCGCCCGCCGCAGATGGAGTTCAAGCGCGCCCATCTCTACGACATCAACCCGGTCGGCGTCGGCGCCATGACCATCGCGACCATCGTCTCGATCGCGGCATTCTACGGCCTGTTCGGTCCGACGGTGAAGGCGCTGGCCGCCTTCGTCGCATTGGCCGTCGCGTTTATCACCGCGCCCGTCATCGCCTGGCTCACCGAGGGAAAATATTACATCGCGCGCAAGCCAAAAAAGAGCTGGGCCAGTATCGAGTCGATCCAGTGCTGCATCTGCGAGCACCATTTCGAGCCGGAGGACACCACCTCCTGCCCGGCCTATGCCGGCCCGATCTGCTCGCTGTGCTGCTCGCTCGATGCCCGCTGCCACGATCTCTGCAAGCCGCACGCCCGCGCTCAGGTGCAGTTCTCCGAGGCGCTCGGGAGGATCCTGCCGCAACCGATCTATCGGCGGATCAACTCGCAGTTCGGCCACTATGTCGGGGTGTTCGTTGTCTCGGCCGGCCTCGTCGCGCTGGTCCTCGGGCTGATCTATCTCCAGACCTCCGCGAGCGTGCAGGGCGAGAACCTGCTCGTCTCCAACGTGCTCTGGAAGGTGTTCTTCTCGCTCAGCATCATCATCGGCGTGGTGGCCTGGCTGTTCGTGCTGGCGCAGCAGAGCCGCCGGGCCGCGGAAGATGAAACCAAACGGCAGACGACGCTGTTGATCCAGGAGATCGACGCGCACAAGCGTACCGACGCCGAGCTGCAGCGCGCCAAGGAAGTCGCCGAATCCGCCAATCTCGCCAAGAGCCGCTATGTCGTCGGCCTGAGCCACGAGCTGCGCTCGCCGCTGAACGCCATCAGCGGCTACGCCCAGCTGCTGGAGCAGGATGCAACGCTGAGCGCGAAGCCGCGCGACCAGGTCCGTGTCGTCCGCCGCAGCGCCGATCACCTCTCCGGCCTGATCGACGGCATCCTGGATATTTCCAAGATCGAGGCGGGGCGTTTGTATCTGTCGCGCGACGAGGTGCGCCTCAGCGAATTCCTCGACCAGCTCGTCGGCATGTTCCGCCTTCAGGCCGCTGCCAAGGGCATCGACTTCGTGTTCAGGCGGCCCGCCGCGCTGCCGGTCGTCGTCTATGCCGACGAGAAGCGGCTGCGCCAGGTGCTGATCAATCTGCTTTCCAACGCGATCAAGTTCACCCAGACCGGCAGCGTGCAGTTCGTGGTGCACTATCGCAGCCCGGTCGCGGAGTTCGAGGTGATCGACACCGGCCCCGGCATCCAGGGCGACGACCTCGAGCGCATTTTCGCGCCCTTCGAGCGCGGCGCACTCGGTGCCTCGCAGCCGCAGACCGGTACCGGGCTCGGCCTCACCATCAGCCGGTTGCTCGCCGGCGTCATGGGCGGCGACATCAAGGTCATGAGCACGGTCGGCACCGGCAGCACGTTCAAGGTCAAGATCCTGCTGTCGGAGGTCACCAATCCCCAGCGCATCGCGCCGGTGGAGGCGCCGGTCTCGGGCTATCACGGTGCGCGCAAGACCATCCTCGTCACCGACGACGATCCCGTTCATCGCGACCTCCTGCGCGAGGTGCTGACGCCGCTCGGCTTCATCCTGCTCAGTGCGCCCGATGGACCGGGGTGCCTCGCGCTGGCGCAGCATTGCCGGCCCGACCTGTTCCTGCTCGACATCTCCATGCCGGGCATGGACGGCTGGACCGTGGCGGAGGCCTTGCGCGCGAACGGCCATCACCAGGCGCGCATCCTGATGGTGTCGGCGAGTGCGCTGGAGGCCCACGGCACGCCGCTGGCCCAGCCCTTCCACGACGGCTATCTGATGAAGCCGATCGACATTCCGCGGCTGCTGGAGACGATCCGCCAGCTCCTCAAGATCGAATGGCAGTACGGCTCGGATGAGATCGTCGTACCGTTCTGGCGGCCGGACACCGGATCGAGGCCGCCGGTGCGGCATATCGAGGCGCTGATCGGGCTCGGCCAGATCGGCTATGTCAAGGGTATCCAGCTGAAGCTCGACGAGATCGGCAGCGAGCACCCCGAGCATGCCGACTTCGTCGCGCAAATGCGATTGCTGGTCGATCGCTTCGATCTCGACCAGTACATGGCCACATTGAAGACGTTGCATGCGCATGAGCATTGAGCCCAAGAAGCGCGACGTCGCGCTCGTTGTCGACGACTCTCCCGAAACGCTGCGGCTGCTCACCGACGCGCTCGACGGCGCCGGCATGACGGTGATGGTCGCGCTCGACGGCGCCGCCGCGATGCGCATCGTCGACCAGATCACGCCGGACATCGTGCTCCTCGATGCGGTGATGCCCGGCATCGACGGATTCGAGACCTGCCGCCGCCTCAAGCGCGAGGCCGGCCTTGCCAATGTGCCCGTGATCTTCATGACGGGGCTCGCCGAGACCGAGCATATCGTTCGTGGACTGGAAGCTGGCGGCGTCGATTACGTGACGAAACCGATCGTGGTCGAGGAGATGCTGGCGCGCATCCGCGTCCATCTCGGCAATGCCCGCCTGACCCAGAGCGCACGGGCCGCGCTCGACGTCTCCGGCCGCTTCCTGTTTGCCGTGAACCGGCAGGGCAATTTGCTCTGGGCGACGCCGCAAGCGCAAAGGCTGCTGTCGGATCATCACGGCCCGCAGGCCGACGACTTCGCCCTGCCGCCATCACTGCTGCAATGGCTGGATCAGGCCAGGAGCAAGGGCAGCTCGAAGTCTCAGGTAGCCTCCTTGCCCGACAATCCGCAGCTCCGGTTCCATTACATGGGCGAAACCGCGCCGAACGAATTCCTGCTGAGGCTGTCCAAGGAATCCGGCAGCGCGCCGCCGCCCGAATTCGCCAGCGAGCTCGGCCTCACCACCCGCGAGGGCGAGGTGCTGGCCTGGCTCAGCAAGGGCAAGACCAACCGCGACATTGCACAGATTCTGGGCCTCAGCCCGCGCACGGTCGACAAGCATCTGGAGCAGATCTACGCCAAGCTCGGCGTGGAGAACCGCACGGCGGCTGCGGCGATCGCCACGAATGCGACGCGAAGAAATTCGTAGCGTCGCTGCAAAAGATTTGGCACGCCGTTCATCAAACCAACAGTGTCGTCCCGGGGCGCGAAGCGCGTTCCAGGACGACGGCGGAGGATGTGGCGGTCGCTATAGTTCCCTTACACGACCCCTCCCTCACCGATACACGAAAGCCTTGTCATCCAGATCCGTCTTGGGGATTTCGTCCTTCTCGGTCCAGTAATCCTGGCTGTGCTGCCATTCCGGCTTGTCGCCGCGCTTCGGCAGCAGATCCATGTTGCGCATCATGTAGCCGGGGTTGAAGTTTTCCGGATCGATCCAGGGCAGGATCGGCATGTTGTGGTCTTCGGCGCGCAGGCTCACCTCGACCTTCCTAGCGCCCCTGCTCTTCATATGTCCGAGCAGCCGGCAGACGAAATCGGCGACGAGGTCGACGCGCAGCGTCCAGCTCGCGCGAAAATAGCCGAACACCCAGACCATGTTCGGCACGCCCGTGAACATCATGCCGCGATAGGTCACGGTGTCGCCGAAGGCGAGCGGCTTGCCGTCGATCTCGAAAGCGATGTCGCCGAGTGCGGCGAGGTTGAAGCCGGTCGCGGTGACGATGACATCGGCCTCCAGCAGCTTGCCGGATTTGAGCTGAATGCCGCTCTCGACGAAGCACTCGATCTCGTCGGTGACGACGGAGGCCTTGCCGCTGGCAATGCCCTTGAACAGATCGGCATCGGGCACGAAGGCGATGCGCTGCCTCCACGGCCGGTACGTTGGCGTGAAATGCGTCTCGACGTCGTAGTCGGGTCCGAGGACCGCACTGATCTGGCCGATCAGATCCTTCTTCACCTGCTCCGGCTTGGAGACGCAAAGCTTGGTGAACGCGTCCTGCTCGAACAGAATCTTGCGCCGGACGATCTCATGGATCCACCCCTCGTCGACCTGAAGCCTGCGCAGCTCCTCCGCGATCTCGATGGCGTTGCGGCCGAGCCGAAAATAGGTAGGTGAACGCTGCAGCATGGTGACGTGCGCGCACTTGTCCGCGATGTTCGGCACCAGCGTCGCCGCGGTCGCGCCGGAGCCGATCACGACCACCTTCTTGTCCGTGAGATCGATATCGTCAGGCCATGTCTGCGGATGAACGATGCGGCCCTTGAAGCGATCGGTTCCCTTCCATTCCGGCGTGTAACCTTCCGAATGACGATAATAGCCCTGGCACATCCAGAGGAAGTTCGCGGTGAAGGTCTTTGCTTCCCCGGTGTCGGTCGTCATCGCCTCGATGGTCCAGAGATTTTGCTCGCTCGACCAGCTCGCGGAGTTGATCTTGTGCTTGTAGCGGATGTGGCGGGCGATATCGTTGTCGTCGATCACCTCCTTCATGTAGGAGAGGATCTCGTCGGCGGTGGCGATCGGCGGCCCGACCCAGGGCTTGAAGCTGTAGCCGAACGTGTGGAGGTCGCTGTCCGAGCGGATGCCGGGATAGCGATGCGTACTCCAAGTGCCGCCGAACGTCGCCTGCGTTTCCAGGATGACGTAGCTCGTGCCCGGCAGCTGCTTGTTGATGTGGTAGGCGCTGCCGATTCCGGAGATGCCGGCACCGACGATCAGCACGTCGAAATGTTCGGAAGCTTGCTTGGTGGCGGTGTGACCGCGAACGGCGACATTCATCGTTGCTTGTTGCCTTGCTTTTTCTTGTGGCCGGCCTTGGTCGGACGGCGCGTTTCCTCCGCGGCAGGCAATGTCGCCCGCCGCGCTTCCGCTTCAAAATGACATAGATCAGGTCGTGGTCAAATCAAAGTGCCGCACCCCAGCTCCGCGCGGTCTGCAGAATCCAGTCGCGGTAGAGCGTGAGCGGCGTAACCCCAGTCAACCCACCGCAACCGGCAGCGCCGTTCGGCCCCGTGGACCAGCTGACGACGCCGACGAGAACGGCACCATTCGGCCTGTCCTCGAAGACGGGACCGCCGGAATCGCCGGTACAAGCGCCGATTCCGCCGCGAACACCGTTGGTTACGGGATCGACCAACCGAATCTGGAGCGTCCCCGGCTGGCCGGTGGCGACAAGCGCAGCGACGCGCGTGATGCCGCCGCTCTTGCCGTCACCACTCGTGGTGACGCCGATGCCGGCGATGGTGAAACGGCTGCCGACCCGGATTGGAATCGTCGGCATCCCGACGGCCACCGTCGATTTTCCCTTGAGTGGAATTTCCAGTTGCAGCAGCGCCACGTCGGCAGTCGCCCGATGCGCCTGCATCGCCTGTATGTTGAAGTTCGGGTGAATAGCGACGGTGCGGACGTTCAGCAATTGCGGCTGGCCGTCGACGCTGCGATCGACGATCTTGTACTCCGCGCCAGGCTGCACGCAGTGAGCGACCGTGAGCACGAGTTTTGGTGCGATCAGGCTGCCGGTGCAGAAATTGCCACGCGAGCCGACGATGGTGACGACGGCGCGCGCCACACCCTCGGCCTGCGGCGTGCCGCCGCCCACGATGGCATGAGCGGGCGTGGCAAGCAGCGCAGCGGCCGTGACGAATGTTGCGATTGTCTTCATGGGAATACGCCTCGGCAGTCGATTCGGTCAGGGCGGGTTTGCTTCGGGCTGGTCCTTGCCGATAGCGCGTGCTAGCCGTCTTGTCAGCTATCTCCGTACGGAATTGACGAGGTCGGGACCTTGACGATCGAAGCTGTGATCTTTGATTTTGGCGGCGTGTTGACGAGCTCGCCGTTCGAGGCGTTCGCCCGGTTCGAGGTCGAGCGCGGCCTGCCCGTCGACATCATCCGGCGCACCAACGCCGCCAATCATCTGGAAAACGCCTGGGCCAGGTTTGAGCGGGCAGAGGTGGATATCGATACGTTCGATCTCCTATTCGCCGAGGAATCACGTGCCCTTGGCGCTGAGGTGCGCGGCCGCGACGTGCTGCCGCTGCTCCAGGGCGATCTGCGCCCCGAGATGGTGGAGGCGTTGAAGCGGATCAAGGCGCAGTTCAAGACCGGCTGCATCACCAACAACCTTCCGGCCAACGCCATCGGCAGCATGACCGGGCGCTCACTCTACATCGCCGAAGTGATGGTTCTGTTCGACCACGTCATCGAATCCGCCAAGATCGGCCTGCGCAAGCCCGACCCGCGCATCTACCGGCTGATGGTCGATGCGTTGAAGGTCGATGCGAAGAATTGCGTCTATCTCGACGACCTCGGCGTCAACCTGAAACCCGCGCGCGAGATGGGTATGACCACGATCAAGGTGACGAGTGGGGCGCAGGCGATTGCGGATCTCGAGAAGGCGATGGGGCTGAAGCTCTCCTAGCCGAGCCTACTCCGCGGCGGCGGCGATCCGCTCCGGGAAGGCGGCCGCGAGCGAGGCGCGGTCGGGCGTCAGCACGCCGCGCTCGGTGATCAGGCCGGTCACGAGCCGCGCCGGCGTGACATCGAACGCATAATTGGCGACCGGCGAATTCTCCGGCACGATGCGGACCGTCTCCAGCCGGCCGTCGGCGGTGCGGCCGGTCATGTCGGTGACCTCCGTGCCGCTGCGCTGCTCGATCGGGATGTCGCGGATGCCGTCATGAACGGTGAAATCGATCGTCGGGGACGGCAGCGCGACGTAGAACGGCACACCATTGTCGTGCGCGGCGAGCGCCTTCAGATAGGTGCCGATCTTGTTGCAGACGTCGCCGTTGGCGGCGACACGGTCGGTGCCCACGATGGCGAGATCGACCATACCGTGCTGCATCAGATGCCCGCCTGTATTGTCCGGGATCACGGTATGCGGCACGCCATGATGGCCGAGTTCCCAGGCGGTGAGCGAAGCGCCCTGGTTGCGCGGACGGGTCTCGTCGACCCAGACATGGATCTTGATGCCGCGCTCATGCGCGAGATAGATCGGCGCCGTCGCCGTGCCCCAATCCACCGTTGCAAGCCAGCCGGCATTGCAATGGGTGAGCACATTGACCGTCTCGCCCGGCTTCTTTGCCGCAATCGCCTCGATCAGCTTCAGACCGTTGCCGGCGATGCCGCGGTTGATCTCGACGTCCTGCTCGACGATCTCGTCGGCGCGCGCGTAGGCCGCCTCCGCGCGTTCAACCGCATCGACCGGCGACAGCGCAGTGCGCATCTCATCCAGCGCCCATTTCAGGTTGATCGCGGTCGGCCGCGCCACGACCAGCGTCTCATAGGCGCGTTTCAGGCCGGCATCCGAGGCATCCTCGCGCATCGCGAGCGCCATGCCATAGGCCGCGGTGGCGCCGATCAGCGGGGCTCCGCGCACCAGCATGTCGCGAATGGCCGCCGCCGCGTCTTCGCAGGACGTCAGTTTCGCAACGACGAACTCGTGCGGCAGCCTGCGCTGGTCGATCGCGCCGACCGACCAGCCGTCGCGCTCGCGCCAGATGCTGCGGAAATGCTTGCCGTCGACCTTCATGGCGTTCTGCCTCTCACTTCAGCCGCGCAGGATGCGTCCCGCCACCGCATCGAGCTTCTTCAGAAGCTCGGGATCACGCGCCTCGGGCGCCGTGATCAGCGCGGTATCGAGCGCACGATCCGAGCCGATCGGGCACGGCTCGTGCTCGCGTGGGAAATCCCTGGCCAACCGCGCCACCAGCGCCTTCGCCTTGTCGGCGTTCGAGGTCAGTACACGGATGATGTCCTGCACCGTGACCGCATCATGGTCGGGATGCCAGCAATCGAAATCCGTCACCATCGCGACGGTGGCATAGCAAATCTCCGCTTCGCGCGCGAGCTTGGCCTCGGGCATGTTGGTCATGCCGATCACGGAATAGCCCAACGTCTTGTAGGTCATGCTCTCGGCGTAAGTCGAGAATTGCGGCCCTTCCATGCAGACATAGGTCCCCGTCCGCGCGATAGCGAGGCCTTCGGCCTCGGCCGCTGCCGCCAGGTGAATGCGCAGCCGCGGCGAGACCGGATGCGCCATCGACACATGCGCGACGCAGCCTTTGCCGAAGAACGAGCTCTCGCGCTTATGGGTACGATCGACGAACTGATCAACGAGAACAAAGGTGCCGGGCGGCAGCTCCTCCCTGAAGGAACCGCAGGCCGACAACGAGATCAGGCTGGTGACACCGGCCCGCTTCAGCACGTCGATATTGGCGCGATAATTGATGTCGCAGGGCGATAGCCGATGGCCCTTGTCGTGCCGCGGCAGAAACACGATCGGCAGGCCCGCCATGGTGCCGCGCCGGACAGGTGCCGACGGCTCTCCCCACGGGCTCTTGATCACCTCTTCGTGCGCACCCTCAAGGCCCGGCAGATCATAGATGCCGGAGCCGCCGATGATGCCCAATACCGCTTGCGTCATACCCGCTCCACCCTGTTCGCCACGTGCGACATGGTTAAGCTATGCCAGCTTTGGGGCGGATTTGGAACGGGGGGTGGGGACGGATGCCGGTGGTGTGAGGGGCGGAGGCGCGGGCCTCGTTCTCAGCGTCGTCCCTGCGAACGCAGGGACGACACCGGGAGGGAGTTGCGGCTCTAACTTAAGCCGCCGCAGCCAAACGCAATTGGGTGGCAACCATCCGCTCCAGCGTTTCGACGGACTGGAAATTCTCCGGCGTGATCTCGGATTGCGGGATGGTGAAGTCGAACTCGGCTTCGACCCCGAGCATCAGGTTGACCATGTCCATCGAGGTCAGGCCCGCATCCACGAGCTTCGCCTGTGGCGTGATGTTCGCGGCGAGCGAGTTCTGTTCGAGAATGCCCTTCACCAGCTTGATGATGCGATTGCGCAAATCGGTATCGAAGGCCTGCATCGGCAAATTCCCATCTGTCTATCGTGGTCGGACCGGACTGACGGCTACGATGGGCACGGTCAGCCGATCCCGCAATGGCCGCGAGGATTACTTCCCTTTTCTTAGTAAACCATGACTCAGATTGACTAAAATTCAGCCCTCTTCCAGATCACTAACGCGACCCCGGAAATTCCGGCGACGCAAACAACCGGACCTTAACTGTTCGTTCGGAATTGGGCTTTGTTTACCCTCTATTTCATCGACGAATTTGAATTAAATCCGTAGCCTCGTCTCACAAGCAAAGATGGTCGGAGGATCGCTTCAGCGGCATCGCGAATGATGCCGGCGATCTCGAACGGCAAACCGGAGGCGGACGAGTATGAACGTGCGTGAAGCAGTCCTCACTGTCGACGAAATGCAGACCAGCTTCCTCGAGCAGGGTCCCTCCCTGATCGAGCGTGCCAACCGGACCGCCGCAGCGGCCGCAGCCGATGCAGACGGCGTCGATCGCGACGCCCGCTTCCCGCACAAGGCATTCGAGGTCGCACGCGAGCAGAAGCTGCTGGGTGTCATGATCCCGATCGAATTCGGCGGCTTCGGCGCCTCCATCTACGACGTCACCGACATCTGCTACACGCTCGGGCGCGCCTGCGCGTCCACCGCGATGATCTACGCGATGCACCAGACCAAGGTCGCCTGCATCGTCAGGCATGGTCACGGTATCCCCTGGATGGAAACCATGATACGCCGGGTCGCCCGCGACCAGTGGCTGCTCGCTTCCTCCACGACCGAAGGCCAGAACGGCGGCAACATCCGCGCCAGCGCGGCAGCCGTCGATCACGCCGGAGACACCGTCGCGCTGGTCCGCGACGCCACCGTGATCTCCTACGGCGCCGAAGCCGACGGCCTCGTGACCATCGCCCGGCGCGCCACCGATGCTGCGGCTTCCGACCAGGTGCTTCTGGCGCTCGCCAAGGACGATTACTCGTTGAAGCGGACGCTGGGCTGGGAAACGCTCGGCATGCGCGGCACCTGCTCGACCGGCTTCGAGCTCAAGGTCGATTGCCCCGCCGACCGCATCTTCCCCGAAGCCTATGACAAGATCCATGCCCAGACCATGACGCCGTTCGCGCATCTGTGCTGGTCGTCCGCCTGGACGGGCATCGCGGCTGCCGCCGTGACCCGCGCGCAGGCCTTCATCCGCAAGGCGGCGCGCTCGTCCGGCGGCCAGATGCCGCCGGCCGCAGCGCACTTCACCGCCGCCAAGATGTCGCTGGCCAAGCTGCGCGCGCTGATCGCGGCCAACATCGACGCTTTCGCCCGCGCCGAGCATGACGAGCGCGCGCTGAGCTCGCTCGATTTCCAGTCTTCGATCACACTGCTGAAGGTTCAGGCCTCCGAGCTCGCGGTCGAGACCGTGATGCATGCGATGCGCACCGCGGGCCTTTCCGGCTACCGCAACGACGGCGAGTTCACCATGGGCCGTCATCTGCGCGACGTGCTGTCGTCTCCGATCATGATCAACAATGACCGTATTCTCGCCAACGCCGCGACATCGACCTTGATGAGCGGCGTGCCGCTGAGCCTTCGTGACTGACGTGCTTGCCGACTGAACCAAGAAGAACAATTTCGAGATAGCAGGACATCGACCCATGAACATTGCCGTCCTCCCCGATTCGCCCGAGACCGCGCCACAGATCATCGATCCGCTCGATCATCTCGCCGACAGGCTGTTCCACCCCATGGGCTCGGACGGCGTCTACGCCCGCACCGCGCTCTATGAAGGCGTCGTCGAGCGGCTCGCTGCGCTGATCACGGGGCATCGCGAGGCCGGAACCGAGGTGATGCGCTTTCCGCCGGTGATGAGCCGGGCTCAGCTCGAGAAATCCGGCTACCTCAAGAGCTTTCCGAACCTGCTCGGCTGCGTCTGCGGCCTGCACGGCACCGAACGCGAGATCAACGCCGCGGTGAGCCGCTTCGACGCCGGCGGCGACTGGACCTCATCGCTCTCGCCGGCCGACCTCGTGCTGTCGCCGGCCGCCTGCTACCCCGTCTACCCGATCGCAGCAAGCCGCGGACAATTGCCGAAGGGCGGCCTGCGCTTCGACGTCGCCGCGGACTGCTTCCGCCGCGAGCCGTCGAAGCATCTCGAC
The DNA here is from genome assembly GCF_011602485.2 of Bradyrhizobium sp. 1(2017). Taxonomy (NCBI): domain Bacteria; kingdom Pseudomonadati; phylum Pseudomonadota; class Alphaproteobacteria; order Hyphomicrobiales; family Nitrobacteraceae; genus Bradyrhizobium; species Bradyrhizobium sp. 1(2017). The sequence continues at coordinate 7,678,800 of NZ_CP050022.2, forward strand.
CGGCTGCAATCGTTCCGGATGCGCGAATATGTCTGCATCGGCACGGCCGACGACGTCGCCGATTTCCGCGAGCGCTGGATGGTGCGCGCGCAGGCGATCGCCCGCGACCTCGGCCTGACCTTCCGCGTCGACTATGCCAGCGATCCCTTCTTCGGCCGCGTCGGCCAGATGAAGGCGGTCAGCCAGAAGCAGCAGCAGCTCAAATTCGAGCTCCTGATCCCGCTGCGCTCGGAAGAGCAGCCGACCGCCTGCATGAGCTTCAACTATCACCGCGAGCATTTCGGCACGACCTGGGGCATCCAGGACGCCAATGGCGAACCGGCCCACACGGGCTGCGTCGCCTTCGGCATGGACCGGCTCGCGGTCGCCATGTTCCACACCCACGGCACCGATCTGTCCGCCTGGCCCGCCAAGGTCCGTGAGATCATGGGCATGCAGCCGTCCGCTTCGGCCGATGCGCATGGCGAGGGCTGGCGCTAACGAGACGGACGAGGCCGACCATTTCCACGGGCAAGACGAACGTGATCCACACCAAGGTCCGATGCCGCGAGATTACCGAGTCCGACGTCGATAAGATCGCGGACTTGCTGACGCGCGGCTTCGTCGGGCGTTCGCGCGAATACTGGATCCAGGGCCTGCGCCGGCAGGCCTTCCGATCCGTGCCGGATGGCTTTCCGCGCTTCGGCTACATGCTCGACGATGACGGCACGCCGGTCGGCGTGCTGCTGTTGATCTACACGGCGCGCAAGGACGGCGAACAGACTGCCATCCAGTGCAACCTGTCGAGCTGGTATGTCGATCCGGCCTATCGCAACTATGCTCCGCTGCTCACCAAGATCGCGCAGCGGCACAAGGACGTCACCTACCTCAACATCAGCCCGGCGCCGTGGACCTGGCCGATCATCGAGACGCAGGGATTTCGGGCCTATTGCCACGGCATCTTCTTCTCTGTGCCGGCGCTGGCGCGGGTCCCGCGCTGGAGCAAGATCGAAGTCATCTCGCAGCACGCCAAGGCGATCGAGGGACTTTCCGAAGCCGAGACCGAACTGTTGACGCGGCATGCGCGCTACAATTGTCTCAGCCTGGTCTGCCGCACGCCGAAGGGAACCTTCCCCTTCGTCCTGCAACCGGTGCGCATCCGTCGCGGCTTCATCGCACCGCCCGCGATGAAGCTGATCTATTGCCGCAACACCGCCGAATACGCCGCCTGCGCAGGCCGCATCGGCCGGCTGCTGCTGCGGCTCGGCAAGATCGCCGTGGCCGTCGATTCCAATGGCCCGGTTCCCGGCCTTGTCGGTATTTATACCGAGCGTCGCGGCCGCAAATATTTCAAGGGCCCGCACCGGCCGCAGCTCGCCGATCTCACCGACACGGAACTCGTATTGTACGGGCCGTAGGAGATCGGGCTGTCTCCGTAGCCCGCATGAGCGAAGCGACATGCGGGAAAGGCTGCCCCCGGATGTCGCTGCGCTCATCCGGGCTACGGGACGACTATGGCCTTGCCGGATGGCCGTTAGCGCGTTTGCTCTCCATCGCCAGTCACCCTCCGTAAACTACCACGCTTAAGGGAATTTTCCGGCCTCTTCGTTACGCTCGGCGGCTGAATTACGTTGCGTTAAGTCTATTGCCCGCCGAGACCGCCGACCCCATGACGTCGATCCGCGACAACGAGCTTGGTGCACGCCGCGAACAGGGCCCGGAAGCCCTGGTCGCATTGAGCCAGCTCGCGCTCGACCACATGGAGCAAGGCGTCTGCGTCTACGATGCCGACAACCGGATCGTGCTGGTCAATCAGCGTTACGTCTCCTTCTTCGACATGTCGGCCGACATCGTGCGGGTGGGCACGAGCTACCGCGAGGTGCTTGCGCACAGCGCGAGCCGCGGCAACTTTCCGGAAAGCGAGCTCGACGCGCTATACTCGGCGCGGATCGCCCAGATCGCGGGTGGCGAGCCGTTCCGGACCGAGCAGCGGCTCGCGACCGGCCTCGTCATGGCGCTGGAGCTGAAGCCGCTGCCTGGCGGCGGCTGGATGACGATCTGCGACGACGTCAGCCGCCTCGCCCGGCTCGAGGCCGAATTGCGTGTGCAGACCGAGCGCAGCCAGCATGCGCTCTCCAACATGTCTCACGGCCTGATCATGTACGACGCCGACAGCCGCGTCGTCGTCTGCAATGAACGCTTTCTGAGCCTCTACGACCTCGATCCCGAGATCGTGAAACCGGGAACGTCGCACTGTACGGTGATCGAGCATTGGATGTCGCGCGGCAATCTGCCAGGCATGCCGGGCGGGGAGTTTCACGAGCGCCGTCTCGAAGACGTGCGCGCCAGGAAGGTGAAGACCCTGCTGGTGATGCGCTACGATGGGCGGATGGTGCAGGCGGTCTCCCGCTTCCTGCCCGATGGCGGTTGGGTGACGGTGCATGAGGACGTCACCGAGCGGCTGCAATACGAGGAGACGCTGCGGCAGCAGAACTTCATCCTCGATGCCGCCATGGAGAACATGGCGCACGGACTCGCCTTCTACGACAGCGACATGCGGCTTCGCGTCTGCAACACCACTTACCGCAAGATCTACCGACTCTCGCAGGAAGAAACTAGGCCGGGCACGCATCTTTCCGAGCTGATCGAGCGATCGATGACCAACGGGGCGTTCGCGACGGAATATACCCCGGAGCAGATCCTGGAAGCCGCGCGCGCCCGGATTGCGAGCCGTGACTCCTCGCCGATGCGTCGCAGCATGTCGGACGACACCGTCATCTCGGTGCGCTACTGCGCGCTGGCCGAAGGCGGCTTCGTCGCGACCTATGAGGACATCACCGAGCGCGAACATGCCGTCGAGCAACTGAGCGAGCAGTATCGGCGCTTCGACGCCGCGCTGAACAACATGAGCCAGGGGCTGTGCATGCTCGATTCGAGCCTGCGCGTGATCGTCTGTAACCGCCGCTATGTCGAGATGTACGGCCTGTCGCCCGACGTGGTGAAGCCTGGCGTCTCGATGCGCGAGATCATGGAGCACAGCTGCGAGCTCGGCATCCATCCGAACACGACGGGTGCGCGCCTCTACGCCGACTATGTCGAGCGATTGCGCGAAGGCGAGCATACGCTGCACCGCCATTTGAGCGACGGCCGCATCATCAAGCTCAATCACAAGCGGATGGAGCACGGCGGCTGGGTCGTGACCTATGAGGACGTCACGGACCGCCACAAGGCCCAGGCCCGCGTCGCGCACATGGCGCGCCACGATTCGCTGACCGACCTGCCCAACCGCACGCTGTTCCGCGAGAAGATGAGCGAAGGGCTGAACCAGGTCGCGATCGCGGGGGGCGCGATGGCCGTGCTGTGCTTCGACCTCGACAATTTCAAGACCGTCAACGACCGCCTCGGCCACGCCGCCGGCGACCGGCTGCTGCGCTGGGTCGCGGCGCGCCTGAAGGAGAATGTCGGCGAGCACGACACCGTTGCACGGCTCGGCGGCGACGAATTCGCCGTTCTCCAGCGTGGACCGCAGCCGCAATCGGCCGAAAAGCTCGCCCGCCGCCTGGTAGAGATCATCGGCCACCCGCCGCCGATGGGAAACCAGTCGATCCATGTCGGCGTCTCCGTCGGCATCGCGATCGCACCCGATCACGGGCTCGATGCCGACGAGCTGATGAAATGCGCCGACCTCGCGCTGTACCAGGCCAAGGCGAAGGGGCGTGGCGCCTATCAGCTGTTCGAGCCCGAAATGGAGGAAGAGGCGCGCAGCCGGCACGCGCTGGAGCACGATCTGCGCGGCGCGCTGGAGGCGCGTGAATTCCATCTGGTGTTCCAGCCGCAGGTACGACTCGACAATTCCGAGCTCACCGGCTTCGAGGCGCTGCTGCGCTGGAAGCATCCCTCGCGCGGCCTGGTCTCGCCGGCCGAATTCATCCCGATCGCGGAAGAAACCGGGCTGATCGTCCCGATCGGCGAATGGGTGCTGCGCAGCGCGTGTGCGACCGCCGTCGCCTGGCCCGCCGTCACCGTTGCAGTGAACCTGTCGCCCGTGCAGTTCCGTTCGCGCGGGCTGGTGGCGATGGTCACAAGCGCGCTTGCCGAAGCGGGCCTGCCGCCGCAACGGCTCGAGCTCGAGGTCACCGAAACGGCATTGCTCGACGACAGCGAGGCGACGATCGAGATTCTGCACCAGCTTCGCGCGTTAGGGGTCCGCGTCAGCCTCGACGATTTCGGCGTCGGCTATTCCTCGCTCAGCTATTTGCGCAAGTTCCCGTTCGATCGTATCAAGATCGACCGCTCGTTCGTCGGCACGCTCGGCGAAAGCCCGGAAAGCGTGGCCATCGTCCGCACCATTGCCAGCCTCGGCTCCGTGCTCGGCGTCGAGACCACGGCGGAGGGTGTGGAAACCGCGGAGCAACTCGACTTCGTCCGTGAATGCGGCTGCACCGCGGTGCAGGGCTATTATTTCGGCAAGCCCTGTGCGGCCGCCGAGGTCGGCCATGCCATCGAGACGCTGAGTGCAATCCGGCGCGTGGCCTAACGGCTTCGCCCGCTCAAATTCCGTATCTCGGCACGCCGTCAAACGACCAATTGTCGCATGTACGGCTTCCGGCGGAGTTGCCGTCTCGCACCTTGCCCGGCACCCGCGATGGCGCTTTTCTTCTCTCGCGATTTCGTGAACAATCGCAGCTCAATAACGAGAAAACGGCGGCACGAGCGGGGCCGCTGCGAGGGAGGCGTTTCGATGTCGCGATACGGGCTGAAGACGATTGCTTTTGCCGCCATGCATGCGGTCATGGGCGCAGTGCTCTGCACGGGTGCCAGCGCGCAGGACTATCCCACAAAACCCATCACACTGATCGTGCCATGGCCGGCCGGCGGCTCGACCGACATCTCGATGCGAGCGATCGCCGACAGCGCTTCGAAAGTGCTGGGGCAGCCGATCGTGGTCGACAACAAGGCCGGCGGCGGCGGTACGGTGGGGCCGGCGACCATGGCGGCGGGGGCGAAGCCGGACGGCTACACCATCTCGCAGATTCCGATCACGGTCTTCCGCCTGCCCCTAATGCAGGAAGTGTCATGGGATCCGGCGAAGGATTTCTCCTACATCGTCCATCTCACCGGTTACACCTTCGGCGTCACCACCAACGCGGAGTCGCAGTTCAAGAGCTGGAAGGACGTGGTGGAGTTCGCCAAGGCGAACCCGGGCAAGGTGACCTACGCGACGCCGGGCACCGGCACCTCGCTGCATATCGGCATGGAGCAGATCGCCGCGATGTCCGGCATCAAGCTGACGCAGGTGCCGTTCAAGGGCGGCGCGGAGACCAATGCGGCTGTGCTCGGCCAGCACACCATGCTTCAGGCCGATTCCACGGGGTGGCGGCCGCTGGTCGACGCCGGCAAGCTGAAGCTGCTGATGGTGTGGACCGGCGCGCGGTCGCCGAACTACCCCGACGTGCCGACGCTGAAGGAGCTCGGCTATCCCATGGTCTATGATTCCCCGTTCGGCATCGCCGGCCCGAAGGGAATGGACCCGAAAATCGTCGCCAAGCTGCACGACGCCTTCAAGAAGGCGGTCGAGGACCCGGCCGTCGTGGCAACGCTCGCCAAATACGACATGGTGCCAAATTACAAGAACACCGAGGACTACAAGAAGTTCGTCGTCGAGGTCACCGAGTCCGAGCGCAAGGTGATCGATACGCTCGGGCTCGCGAAGAAATAGCGCCAGGCCACCAGCGTGTCCCGGACGCGGTGCAGCGCTTCTTCAGCGCTGCATTGCAGAGCCGGGACCTACCTTTGCCACCATGAGACCGCGGATCTGCAGCGCACCGCCATAGAACGTTGAAGACGTGCGTAAAACGCACTTATGGCTGCTGCGCAGCGTCCGGGGAACGGCCGAGAAAGCGTCGATGAACAACCACACCAACGTCAAGCTCCGCCTCAACAACTCCGAACTCTGGGGCGGATTGATCGGCCTCGCACTCGGCGGTTTCGTGATCTGGCAGGGGCTCAAGCTGAAGCTCGGCACCATCAACGATCCCGGCTCCGGCTACGTGATGTTCTACACGGGCATCCTGATCTGCGTGTTCGCGTTCTCCATCATCATCTCCGCCATCACCGAAGGCGGGCCGACGCTGGCGTCGCGCTGGGAAAATGCGCGCTGGGGCAAGCCGCTTCTCGTCATCGGCTGCCTCGCCGCATTCTCTGTCGCGCTGGAGCCGCTGGGATTCCTGCTCTCGTCGATCCCGCTGATGCTGCTGTTGTTGCGGCTGATCGATCCCGTGCGCTGGACGCTGGCGGTCCCGATTGCCGTGCTGGTGCCCCTGGGCATGTGGTGGGTGCTCAAGCGGCTTCTCTTGATCCAGCTCCCCTCGGGCCTGTTCGGGATCGGCTGACCGCATGGATACACTTGCCAATGTCGCGCATGGCTTCGGCGTCGCGCTGACCGGGATCAACCTCCTCTATTGCTTCATCGGCGTCTTCATCGGCACGCTGGTCGGCGTGCTGCCGGGCATCGGTCCGATTTCGGCGATGTCGCTGCTGCTGCCCGTGACGCTCTCGGGCACGCCGGAATCCGGCATCATCATGATGGCCGGCATCTATTACGGCTCGATGTATGGCGGCTCGACCACCTCGATCCTGGTCAACATACCCGGCGAAGCCGCCTCCGTCGTCACCTGCATCGACGGCCATCAGATGGCCAAGCAGGGTCGCGCGGGCCCAGCGCTCGGCATCTCCGCCTTCGGCTCGTTCATCGCCGGGACCTTTGCGCTGATCGCCTTGATGCTGGTGGCGCCGAAGCTCGCCAGTATCGCGATCGCGTTCGGCCCGGCCGAGTATTTCAGCCTGATGGTGCTCGGCCTCGTCGTGCTCACCTTCCTGACCCAGGGCTCGATGCCGAAGGCGCTGCTGATGGCATGTGTCGGCGTCGTGCTCGGCCTGGTCGGGCTCGACAGCATCACCGCACAGCCGCGCCTCACCTTCGGCCGCATGGAGCTGATCGACGGTATCGGGCTCGTGCCCGTCGTGATGGGCCTGTTCGGCGTCGCCGAAGTGCTGCTCAACACCGAGCAGGCCATCAAACGCGACATCATCAACGCGAAGATCACGCAGCTGCTTCCCACCCAGTCCGACTGGCAGGCGAGCGCCGGCCCGGTCGCGCGCGGCACGCTGATGGGCTTCCTGCTCGGCATCCTGCCGGGCGGCGGCGCGGTCGTGGCCTCGTTCGCGTCCTATGCGCTGGAGAAGCGACTGTCGAAAACGCCGGAGCGGTTCGGCCATGGCGCGATCGAAGGTGTCGCAGGCCCCGAATCCGCCAACAACGCGGCGGCCGGCGGCGCCTTCATTCCACTGATGACGCTGGGCATCCCGCCAAACGTGGTGATGGCATTGCTGCTCGGCGCGTTCGTGATCCACGGCCTGCAACCGGGACCGCTGATGATCACGCAGAACCCCGGTCTGTTCTGGGGCATCGTCGCCAGCATGTATATCGGCAACGTCATGCTGCTGATCCTCAATTTGCCGATGATCGGCATGTGGGTGCAGCTGCTCAAATTGCCCTACAACATCCTGTTCCCGCTGATCATCCTGTTCACGATCCTGGGCGTCTATTGCTCGAGCAACAACGTATTCGACGTCTATGTGATGATCGCATTCGGCATCATCGGCTATTTCATGCGCAAGCTCGGCTACGAGCCTGCACCGCTGGTGCTCGCCTTCGTGCTCGGTCCAATGCTGGAGAACAATCTGCGCAAGTCGCTGATCCTGTCGCAGGGCGATCTCTGGACCTTCGTGCAGCGGCCGATCTCGGCAGCGTGCCTCGCGCTCGCAATGGTGCTGCTGATCGCACCGCTGCTGCCGGCGCTGCGCAAGAAGCGGGAGCTGGTGGCGCTGGACGAGGGCGCGTGACGGGGGCGTAATCCACCGCGTCTCTCGACGCGAATAGTGGAAGGGTGGGTTACGCCTTCGGCCAACCCACCATACGATCCATCACCCCGCCGCAGGCAGCACGCTGTCCGGCGCGGCGCCCCATGGCCGCTCGGCTGATGCAAGCCCGATCAGGCGGCCCTGGATGTAATCGCAACCCCAGTCGCGCAGCATGCTTGCGGCTTCTTCGTCCTGCACCCATTCGGCGACCGTCTTGATGTCGAGGCGCCGCGCAAGATCGATCAGGGTCTGCACGAAAGCACGGTCGTCGGCGGACCGGGTGACGTTCTGCACGAAGGCACCGTCGATCTTCACGATATCCACGCCGAGCTTGCGCAAATTGCGGAACGAGGTGTAGCCGGCACCGAAATCGTCGATGGCGATGCGGCTGCCGAAATGCTTGAGCCGGCCGACGAAGGCGCGGACATCGTCGATGTCCTGAATCGCAACCGTCTCGGTGATCTCGACGATCAGCCGCTCGGCAACGCCGGGATGGGCCTGCATCAGCGATTCGATTCCCGCCCACCAGTCCGGATCCATCGTCGTATCCGGCGAGATGTTGAGGCTGAGGCAGATGTCGGGCGCGGCCGCGAGCTCGGCGACCACGAGCTCAAGCACGCGGTGATCGACCAGGCGAATCAGGCCGAGCCGTTCGGCGACGGGCACGATGTCGGGTGCGAGCAGCACCTGGCCGTTGCCCTGGTCCATCCGCACCAGGCACTCGTGGAACGCACGTTCGCGCGAGGCGGCCGCGACCACCGGCTCATAGGCGAGCTTGATGCGGCGTTCGTTCAGCGCGGTGACGATCTCGTCGGTGACGCGGATATTGACGCGGCGCTGCGCGTCGCGCGCTGCATCCGGGCGCCACGCGGCGAACGAGCCGACACGGCGGCGCTTGGCGGCATCCAGCGTCTCATGGGCGCGGTTGACGGCCTCATCGGTGTTGCGGGCATAGCGTGGCACGCTGACCGCGCCGATCGACGCGGTGACCGAGACCGGGCCGGATTTCGTCGGCATCACCTCGTCGCGGATGCCGGCGAGGAAGCGCTCGGCGGCGACGTTCATGTCGTCGACGGTGCAATTCTTCAGGATCAAGCCGAACTTGTTGCCGGAGAAGCGGCCGAGCACGTCGCCGCCGCGCAAGCGCGCGCGAATGCGCCTGGCGACGTCGAGGATCACGGCATCGGCGACGTCGAAGCCGAAGGCGTCGTTGACGCGGGCGAGATGATCGATGCCGACCAGCATGAAGGCCGCGGTCGAGCGGAAGCGGGTCGTCTCCTCGATCGCCTCGGCCAGCGCCGCGATCAGATGGGAGCGGTTGAGCTCGCCGGTCAGCGGATCGAGCCGGGCCAGCTTGGTCAGTTCCTCGTCGCGGGCATGACGCTCATTGTTGATGCGGACGGAGCCGACCGCGCGCGTGGGCCGTCCATCGGGCCCGGCAAACCAGCGGCCGGTCTCCTCGACCCAGACCACAGGATCGGAGGCACTCATGCGTACGCCGTACTCGACCCGATAGGGCGTTCCGTCGGCGCCATGCACGGCGGACGTCTGCGCCAGCGCCGCGGTCCGCAGCGTCTGCGCGGGCTCGATCAGCTTGGCGAACTCGGCCCCGGTGGCGAGCCGCTCGGCGGGAATGTCCGGGAAAACGGCGCTGACCTGCTCACTCCAGACGATGACGTCGCTGGCGATGTCCCAGGCAAACACGGCTTGGCCGAGCGCGGCCAGGATGTCGGAGGCTTGCGGCAATGCGGGGGTCAAAATCGCCTCATTTCGGGACAGCGGGAAGTCCTGAGCCGGCACAGGATAAAGCCAGATTCGCCCCTGACCCTAGGCAAAGTTCATAAACAATTTGGAAACCACGTTTCCAACGCGGCCAGGAACCAAATAGGCTCGGCCGGCATAGGCCTTGCGAGTACTGACACGCACCGGCGCCGGCGTCCCGAAACGCGACAGGCTCCCGGATCAACGGTGATGAGCGATGTTGGGTACTGATCGACTGGACGGAGCGGACAACGGCACGGGCACGGACCTCGTGCCGATGCTGCCGACGCTTGCGTGGGTCCACAAAATGCCGCTACCGCGGCCCGATCCCGGTTTCGTCACCCAGCTGATCGCCAACGCCGAGCATTTGCCCGAGACGCGCCGGCTCCGCCGTGCCTCTTCCGAAGATGCGCAGATGGCCTATGGCAGCAAACGCCCGCTGCAAAGCGTCACCGCACGGACACGGCAGGTGGCCTGAGGCTGGTCAGCGCGGCGGCGCGTCGGGAGACGGCGGCGTGCCATTGCCCGGCTGAAGATGCGGCGAGGGAATTTCCGGTGACGGCGCGCCTTGCACCGGCTTTGGTGCAGGATGATCCTTAAGCACGGACTCGGCGACGGATTGTGCCGAGGGTGCGGGCGGCTCGACCGGAGCCGGCCGCGGTGCAATCACCGGCTCGAACTTGCGCTCCGATGCCGCATCCTCCACCGGAGCGTCGGCCTGGCGCTTGGCCTTGCGTGGCGCCGCCACCGTCGTCTCGGCGACATAGGTGACACGACGGCGCGTGCGCTGGGCGATGCCGGCGAAAAAGTCGGCCATCGCGAGCAGCACCAGCAGGAAATAGGTGGAGTTGCCGAATTTGGGCCACATCACGAATTCGGCGGCGGCGGCGCCGAAGACGATCAGCGACAGCAAATGATCCATCAGGAACTTGGAGCCGGGCCGCGCACCCTTGACCACTTCGAGCAGCAGCAGCACCACGCCGAGCGCGAGCAGGAGATCGGCGAGCGTGACCGGCCAGACCTCGCCGGACACCATCGGCACCTTGAACAGGACGTCCGTAAAGGACACCGTCGGCATCAGGAAGGCGATGATGTTGTAGACCGCGAGCGGAATCAGGAGCAGCGGGAAACCGACCATCGGCAAAGCGCCTTCTCGATCAAGATATCCGGACAGGACAATGCGGCGGCGAAACATTTGCTCCGCCGCCGTCACTGTCTATCTCATGGGTTGGCCGAAGCCAGGCAGGCGAAATCATCCTACCTGAAGAAAGGTCCTGCTTCAGGACTCTTTCTTCTTCAGGACCTGGCGGCCCTTATACATGCCGGTCTTGAGGTCGAGATGGTGCGGACGACGGAGCTCGCCGGAGTCCCTGTCTTCCACATAGGTCGGCTTCTTGATGGCGTCTGCCGAGCGGCGCATGCCACGGCGCGACGGCGAGGTTTTTCTTCTCGGAACGGCCATTTCAATATCCTCTAGGGATTGGTGTCATCAGGGCATCGTCCGCGAAGGGACGGCTCAGCACCCGCAATACGAGGCGAGCTGAATGCCGATCAAGGCCGGGCTTATAGAGGAAGGCTGGCCGTAAAGCTAGGCTCTTGGGCCGGAAAATACGCCCGGAATGGGCCCGAAATCAGCGATTTTCCCGCCAGCAGGTCGCAAGCGAGCTCGCCTGCCCCCTCGCCATATAGGTCGCGGCCAGCCGCCGGACGCCCGGGCCAGGGCTCCGGGCACTGCGTTTGACCGGATTTGGCAGGATCGAGGCCAGAAGCGCGGCGTCCCGGGCGGAAAGGCTGGCGGCCGACTTGCCAAAGGCATAGGCGCTGGCCGCCTCGACGCCAAATTGCCCCTGCGGGCCGAGCTCGGCGATGTTGAGGTAAATCTCCAGGATTCGCTGCTTGGGCAGGACGAGGTCGATCCAAAGCGCCAGCGGGAATTCCAATGCCTTGCGGACGAAATCCCGCCCCTGCCAGAGGAAAAGGTTCTTTGCGACCTGCTGGGTGATGGTGGAAGCGCCCCGAAACGGCGTGCCGTCCTCCTGCGCGTCGTCAATCGCCTCGCGCAGCGCACCCCAATCGATCCCGTGATGCTTGCAGAAATGCGCATCCTCGGCCGCCACCACCGCGCGCGGCAGATAGGGCGACATCGCCGCCAGATCGATCCATTGCCTCTGCATCGGCGCGCCCCGGAGCGTGCGCCAGGCCATCAGCGTCGAAACCGGATGGCCGGCGCGGTAGAACGGCGCGATCACATAGGGCGCGAGAGCGACGACCACGAGCACCAGGAGAAGGATTTTAACGATGCGCAAATCGACCTTTCCGGCGCAAAATGAAACACGGCCACGGCTGGGCCATTAAGTCTGTGATTATTCGGGTCTTTTCCAGCACTTTTTAGGCCTTCCAAACGATTGACTGAGACGGGCGCATAAAGGATTGTCCGCCGAATTTTAGTTCTGGAGCCCTTCTTGATGACCGGCACGTCCCCGTCCGATTTCGCCAAACGTCTGGACAAGACCGCTGATGACACCGAGGCCCTGCTCGGGCGCCTGCTGTCGGACGACATCCTGCACGACGAGATCGCCCGGCCCAAGCGACTGATGGACGCAATGCGCTATTCGAGCCTCAACGGCGGCAAGCGTCTGCGGCCGTTCCTGGTGGTCGAAAGTGCCGCCGTGTTCGGTGTTTCCCGTGAAGCGGCGTTGCTCGTGGGCGCTGCGCTCGAGTGCATCCACTGCTATTCGCTGATCCACGACGATCTGCCGGCGATGGACAATTCCGACCTGCGTCGCGGCCGTCCCACCCTGCACAAGAAGACCGATGACGCGACCGCGATCCTCGCCGGCGACGGCCTGCTGACGCTCGCCTTCGACATCGTCACCCGCGACGAGATCCATCGCGACGCCAATGTGCGCCTCCTGCTGACGCGCGCGCTGGCGCGCTGCGCCGGGATCGGCGGCATGGTCGGCGGCCAGATCCTCGACCTCGCCGGCGAAGGCCGCTTTGGCGGTAACGAGCCGATCGACGTCGCGCGCATCCAGCAGATGAAGACCGGCGCGCTGCTGCGCTACGGCTGCATCGCCGGTGCCCTCCTCGGCCAGGCCTCACAGAAGGAATATCAGGCGCTCGACGATTACGGCCGCGCGCTCGGCGAAGCCTTCCAGATCGCCGACGATCTGCTCGACGTCGAAGGCGATGCGGCTGCACTCGGCAAGCCGGCCGGCGCCGATGCCGCGCTCGGCAAGACCACCTTCGTCACCCAGCTCGGTATCGAAGGCGCCAAGCAGCGCGTGCGCGATCTGCTCGCGCGGGCGGACAGCGCCGTGTCGATCTTCGGCGACCACGCCGCCGTGCTGCAGGCCGCCGCGCGCTTCGTCGCCGAACGGAAGAACTGACGCGCGACGATGGCGGCCGGCGGCAAAGAGGATCCCGTCCTCGTCCGCTTCCGGCAGATGTCGCGGCCGATGCGGCTACTTTATGCACGGCCGCGAACGTTCATCGCGCTCGCTGTCGGCATTCTCGTCTGCCTGCTGCTGCCGGGCACGCACCGTCCGGTGACACGCCTCTTGTTCGGATGGGACGCGCTGATCGCGGTCTATCTCGTGCTTGTCTATGCGATGATGCTGTGCAACGACGATCAGCACATCCGTCGCGCCGCCGCGATGCAGGACGACGGCCGCTTCGTGATCCTGCTGGTGACTGCGACCGGCGCCTTCGCCAGCATCGCGGCGATCGTTTCTGAGCTCGGCACACCGCATCGCGGTGCCCTCGAACTGACGATCGCGATCGCCACCATCGCGCTGTCCTGGGCTGCCGTGCACACGACCTTCGCGCTGCATTACGCGCACGACTATTATCGCCACGGCACGGCACGCGGCCTTCAGTTTCCGAGCGGTGGCAAGGAAGACCAGCCCGACTACTGGGATTTCGTCTACTTCTCGTTCGTGATCGGCATGACCGCCCAGGTCTCCGACGTCGGCATCACCGACAAGACCATCCGCCGTACCGCGACGGCGCACGGTATCGTGTCCTTTATCTACAACACGGCCCTGCTGGCGCTGACGGTGAACATCGCGGCGAGTGCGATTGCGACTTAGCGTCTCGGCGGCCGTCCTGGCTTTCGCCAGGACGACCATGTGGCGACACGTTTGTCAGTAACACACCTCGGCATTGGCATCATTGCCCGGGCCGCCGCCGCCGCGATATTCGAGACGGCAGCCGCGATTGACCGGACGACAGCCGGCGTTGTTGCAGAAGACCTGCCCGCCGCTCGTCGCGCGGCGCGTACCGGTCGCAGCCGCAATGCCGGCCGCGGCACCATAGCCACCCGCCGCGCCCGCAGCCACGCCCCCGGACTGACGACGCTGCCGCGCGGGACGCTCATCGCCATCGTCGCGCTTCGCGGTCGCTGGCTTGGCCGGCTTGGACGCACGCTGCTTCTCGCACTCATTGTCGTCGTTGACCGCATAGCCCTCGCGGCAGACGATCTTGCTGCATTTGTCGCCGTCGGCCTTGAAGCCGTGCTCGCACACCAGCGGACAGACGCGCGACGGCTTGGCCTTGACGGTGTCGAGCGCGTCGGTGCTCGCCACTTTCACGTCGAGCTTGGTGCCGGCATAGCGGTTGAACTGCGACAGCGACCGCTGCGAGGACGTATTCCAATTGCCATCCGCCTGCCCGGAGAAACAACCGACGCGGCCGAGCTCGGTCTGCACCGAGCGGCTGAGATCGGCCGGTGCAGTCGCAGGCGTCAGTGACGCGACGTTGGTGCCGGTAGGGCTTGCCGTGGTGGCCGGAGCAGCGCCCGGCGCCGCGGTGGCGAGGTTGACACGCTGCTGCTCGGCGGCGGCCGCCTGCTGCTGCGCCTGTTCCTTGGCCTTCTGCGCAGCAAGCTGCGCCTGCTCGGCGGCTTTCGCATCGGCGGCAGCCTTGGTTTGCGCATCTTTCTGCGCGCCGAGGGCGGCGAGGCGGTCGCGCTCGGCCTCGGCCTGCTTCGCCTTCGCGATCGCCGCGGCATGAGCCTGCTCGGCGCCAATCTTCTCGACCTGGAGCTTGGCAAGGCTCGCATAGAAACCATCGGGATGCTGGGCGAGGAAGGCATCCCATGCCGCCTTGTTGCCGACCTGCAGCGCGAGCTCGTAGTCGCGGCGGATGTCGGCCTGCGGGTTCGCGACCGAAGCCGCCGGAGCCGTAGCCGCCACCTTGACCGGCACCAGCGGCACGTCTTCACCGCCGAGCGAGCCATAGACAAACGGCTCCTGCTTGTTCCCGGTCGACTTGAGCACGTCGTCACGCACGTAGCCGAAGGCGCGGCGGACATCGAGGCCCGGCGTCGTCAAATGCTTCGACAGCGCAACGGTAAACGGGCTGTTGGCGCCGTCGCCGTCCTGCGCCGTGAAGCCGGCCTTGGCCGAATAGGCGATCAGGGTGTTGGGGCTGGACGGCTCGACCTGGGCTAGGCCCCGGCCGATACTGCGCGAGGCGACCGTGCGCTTCATCCTCTTGCCGAAAGGATTGTCGCGGCAGGCGTCCAGGATCACCAGGCGAAGCTGCTTTGCGGGCTCGACCGCGACCAGGATGCGATCGAGCGACAGCGCCTCGTCGTACACGTCGGTGTCGCGCTCGAGCTTGGCGTCAACAGGGATCAGATAGTTGGAGCCTTCGACCTCGATGCCGTGACCGGCATAGTAGACCACGGCGATGTCGGCATCGCGGGTTGCATCCGCGAAGTCGCGCAGCACCCGTCGCGTATCCAGCGCCGATAAATCGTGCCGGGAATCGACGACATCGAAGCCGGCCTCCTTCAGCGTCTTTGCCATCACCGAACCGTCATTGACGGGGTTGGCGAGCGACGGCGCGTGCTGATAGGCCGAGTTGGCGAGCACCAGCGCGACGCGCTTGCCGGCGAAAGCGGGCCCGGCGCCCAGCAGCAGCACGAGGACGAGGAGAAGCGGACAAAGTCTGAGCAGATTGCGCATGACACGACTTCCGAAGGTTCGGGGCTTTTCGAGCCCTTGGAGACCGCTTTAGCAGGATCCGCCACCGGCGCTTGTGATGGAGGTCACGAAAGCGATGGCGACGGCGGGACGAACGGCCCCTTTTGTTTGTCGCGCCAGCGCGGCCGCGGTTCGTCGGCAAAGGCGGACGAACCGGGGTCCTCAGGCACCCCCGATGTGCTCCCGATATTGCGGCAGATCGTCCGTAATTTCATGCCAGGGCGCCTTCGAGCCCACGAAAATGTGGGCGCTCGGCCGGATCGAGGGGGTATCGACCAGGGTTCCCATGGCGACATGGACCCATTTCCCCTCGCGCACCCGGGAATAGAGCAGCGAGCCGCACCGGGCACACTGGGCGTTATGGGTGGTATCGTCGCCGAAAATCATCCTCTGGTCCCCGCCCTGGACGATGCGGAGCTTATCGTGCGCGATGCCGGCGAACGGCTTGAACGCCGCGCCGGTGGTGCGACGGCAGTTCGAGCAATGGCAGTTCAACGCATAGGAGAATTCGTCGGCGACCTCGAAGCGCACGGTGCGGCAATAGCATTCGCCGATCAGGATACGAACGTTCGAATTTTCTGATGCGGTCATGGCGCTGCCTTCACTCAAACGGCTGACACACCCATAGCGCATTTTGATGCGTACGACTAAATTCGGCCCAAGCCATCAATCACAAGCCATCAATCAAAGCCATCGATCAAAGGGATGACCCATGAGCCAGAATCGTTCGAGTGTCGAAGCCGTCGTGCAATCCTATTTCGATGGCCTGTATGAGGGCGACGCCGAGAAGCTCGGCGCCATCTTCCATCCCTCGGCCGATCTGCGCTGGGTCGAGAAGGGCGAGCTCCAGGTGTTGACCGTGCCGGATTGGCTCGATCGCGTGCGCAAGCGCCCCTCCGGCAAGGCCGAAGGCAAGCCGCGCGAGGACTTCATCGTCACCATCGATCGCTCGGACGACAAGACCGCCTTCATCAAGGTCAGATGCCAGCTGCCGCCGCGCTATTTCACCGACTATCTGGTCGCGATGAAGCTCGCTGACGGCTGGCAGATCGTGTCGAAGTCGTACCGGTACGACCTGAGGGAGTGAGGGGGACTCAACCTTCCGCTGCCTGAAATCGAACCCACTCGTTCCTCATTCTCCGTCATTGCGAGCGTAGCGAAGCAATCCAGAATCTTTCCGCGGAGATGGACTGGATTGCTTCGTCGCTTCGCTCCTCGCAATGACGATGGGATGGAGCGCGGGATGTATCTCTTCGCGTCCACTTGCCCCAAGGTCCCCCGATGCTTCTCGATCGCCGCTCCCTGCTCGCCTCACTCGGCTGGATGGCCGTCTCTCCCGTGCTGGCGGCTGACGCGCCGCCGGAACTCGCGGCCTATGAACGCGAGAGCGGCGGGCGGATCGGGGTCTATGCGGAAAATCTGGCCACCGGTGCAAAGCTAGCATGGCGCGCCGACGAGCGGTTCGTCATGTGCTCGACATTCAAGGCCTCGCTCGCTGCCTGCGTGCTGGCGCGGGTCGATCGCGGCGAGGAGCGGCTTGCAGCCATGATTTCTTACGGTCAGGCCGACCTCCTGGAGTATGCGCCGGTCGCCAAACAAAATCTTGCGGCCGGCGCGATGTCGGTCGCCGACATGTGCAAGGCGATCGTCGAGCTCAGCGACAACACCTGCGCCAATCTGCTGCTGGCGCGGATTGGCGGTCCCGCCGTGCTCACGGCGTTCTGGCGATCGATCGGCGACACCACCTCGCGGCTCGACCACAACGAGCCCGAGCTCAACCGCTCGCCGCCCGGCGATTCCCGGGACACCACGACGCCCGCGGCAATGGCGGGGAACCTGCGCCGGTTGGTGCTGGGCGAAGCACTGTCGCCGGCTTCACGCGCCCGGCTCACCGAATGGATGGTGGGCTGCAAGACCGGCGCGAACCGGCTGCGTGGTGGGCTCCCCGCAAACTGGAAGATCGGCGACAAGACCGGCAACAATGGCAAGGACGCTTCGGGCGATATCGCGGTCGCCTGGCCCAGAGCCGACACCAAGCCGGAAACGCCGATCCTGATCGCGGCCTATACCCAGGGCGGCACGCCGAACCCGGCGCAGATCGAGGCCGCGTTCGCCCGCATCGGGCGCATGGTGGCCGAACGGCTGGCCTGAGCCGCGCCGCATTGACCTCCTGTCCGCTTCCGGGCCAAGACAGGCCATGATCACAGCGCAGTTTCAGACCTTTCTCATGCTGCTCGCGGTGCTGGCGGGCACCGCGCTTGCCGCCCGTCGCTTCAATATCGCGCCGGCCATTCTGCTGTTGCTGGCTGGTGTCGGCCTCGCCTTCGTGCCGGGCATGCCACCGGTGGAACTGCCGCCGGAACTGGTGCTGCTGATGGTGCTGCCGCCGCTGATCTACTCTGCGAGCGTCGCCATGAGCTGGCGCGAGTTCAAGAAAAATCTACGCCCGATCGTGCTTCTCGCCGTCGGCGCAGTGATCTTCACCGCGGCGATGGTGGCGGCGGCTACGCATTATCTGATCGGCCTGCCCTGGACCATCGGCTTCCTGCTGGGCGCCATCGTCGCGCCGCCCGACGTGGTGGCGCCGCTCGCGATCGCGCGCCGGCTGAACATGCCGCGCCGGCTCCTGGTCATCCTCGAGGGTGAAGGGCTCGTCAACGACGCCACCGCGCTGATCCTCTACCGCTTTGCACTCGCCGCGATCATGGTCGGGCATTTTTCACTGCCGCTGGCGGCCGGCGAGTTTGTCCTCATCGTCGCCGGCGAGATCGCCTTCGGCATCGGCGTCGGCTGGCTCTCCCTTCGCTTCCGCAAATGGGCAAGGGATCAGCAGGTCGAGCTGACACTGTCGCTGATCACGCCCTACGTCTCCTACTGGCTACCCGAGCATGTCGGCGGCTCCGGCGTGATCGCGACCGTCGCCTGCGGCCTCTATGTGAGCTGGAACGGCCCGCTCCTGATCTCGTCCGCGACGCGCCTGCAGGGCATCTTCTTCTGGGACCTCATCATCTACCTGATCGAGGGCCTGCTGTTCCTGCTCACCGGCTTCCAGATGCGCGCGCTCTACGAGAAATCGAAGGCGTTTCCACTCGACGACATCCTGACCGCGACCGCCGTGGTCCTGACGGTCATCGTCATCGCACGCTTCGTCTGGCTGTATCCCGCGATCTATCTGCCGCGGATATTAAGCAAGAGCTTGCGCAAGCGCGATCCGTCGCCGCCATGGCAATGGCCGTTCACGCTTGCTTTCACCGGCGTACGCGGCGCCGTGTCGCTCGCGGCGGCGCTGGCGTTGCCGTTCACGCTGCCGGGCGGCGAGGCCTTTCCGTACCGCGACCTGATCCTGTTCGTCGCTTTCGGCGTCATCTTCGTCACGCTGATCGGCGTCGGCCTGACGCTGCCGCCGGTGGTGCGCTGGCTCGGCGTTGCGGAAGCCGGCCGCAACGAGCATGTCGCCGAGCACGAGGCCGAGATCGCCGCACGCCGTCAGGCGCTAGACGCCGCACTGAAATCGCTCGACTCGATGACCGAGGAGAAGGAGGTATCCGACGAAGTCATGCGGCTCCTTCGTGCCCGCCACGAAATCCGCGTCAACCAGCTCCCGGACTCGCTCGATCCCGCCCACCACGACGTCTCCGCCGCCGGCACCGCGCTGACCCGCGAGCTGATCGTCGCCGAACGCAAATTCATCCACGATCTCCTGCGCGACGGCCAGATCACCGACGAGACAAGGCGACGGATCGAGCGAGATCTCGATCTGGAGGAAGCG
This sequence comes from Bradyrhizobium sp. 1(2017), assembly GCF_011602485.2. Lineage (NCBI taxonomy): Bacteria > Pseudomonadati > Pseudomonadota > Alphaproteobacteria > Hyphomicrobiales > Nitrobacteraceae > Bradyrhizobium > Bradyrhizobium sp. 1(2017). The sequence goes on from NZ_CP050022.2 coordinate 7,698,222, forward strand.
AGTTTGGCGAACCGGGAGTATCGGGGCGCGCCACTGTAGACTTCCATCATTGCGATCGTGAAGCGGACTACCGTCTCTCGCAAAATTTCCTCAGCGCCGCCGCAACGGCTCCCGCGACCGCCTCCTGCCGCTCCGGCGAGTTCATCTCCATTTCCTCGTCGCGGTTGATGATCGAGCCGGCCTCGAGCAGGACTGCGGCGCTCCTCGTCCGCGACAGCACCACGAGCCCGTCATAGCGATAGACGCCCACATCCTTGTCGAGCAGCTGGCGCCGGTAGCGGCCCATCACCGGCAGGCTGTATTGGCTGGCATAGTGCAGGCCCTCCGCTTTCAGTTGCCTGCCGATCATCCGCGCCAGCATCAGGCTGGTGGCAAAGTGCGGATTGTGTTGCGACACGAACAGCGAGTGGCCCGAAAATCGGTCGCTGAAATAGCTGTTTGTGCCGTCGAATTCCCACCTCTCGAGCAGCTTGTCCGGCACCGAATCGTGATGGACCGACAGCAACAGATCGGCCCGGCCGTCATTCGCGGCACTGACGCGCTTGAACAGGCTCGGCCGCGCCTTGCCGTCCGTGACCAGCAGGCGGGTGGCGGCAAAACCCTCGGATTTGAGCCTTGCCGTGATGAGTCTTGCGAGACGGAAGTTGAAGCCGAACTCAGGATCATTGCGCGCGCTCAACGCGCCGTATGAATCCGGGGTGTGCCCGACATCCACCACGATCCTGAATTTCGGCATCTCGCATTTGGCCGGCCGCGACGGTTTTGGACTGGCTCTTGCGACCTTTCGCGCGGCAGCAGCTTCGCCGGCGTCGACAAAGGCGAGCGACGCCAGCAGGATCGACGCGACCAGCGGAATGATCCAAAATGCGATGATGCTGCGCGATTGCCCCAAGCGCTACTCCGCTGCCGCGATGCGCGATTTGTTTTCGGGAAGATTGACGCGGGAATTGGAAGGCGTCAACGCAAGACAACGCTCGTGTCCCGGACGCGGCGCGGCATCAAATGATGCGACGCAGAGCCGGGACCCAGCTTGCCGCGAGAATGGGCCCCGGCTCTGCAGCGCAAGAAGCGTTGCGCTGCGTCGGGAGCACCGGAGCCGTCACACCGGCCGCTCTCCCTTCACCGTCACCCGCGTGCCCGAGCGCGTATGCGGCCAGTAGTCCCACATCGCGCGGTGCTGGGTGCAGCGGTTGTCCCAGAACGCGATGGCATTCTCGGTCCAGCGGAAGCGGCACTGGAACAGCGGGTTCTCGGCGTGCTGGTAGAGATAAGCGAGCATCGCGTCGCTCTCATCGCGCGGAATACCGTTGATGTGGCGGGTGAAGCCGCGGTTGACGTAGAGCGCTTTCTTACCCGTCACCGGGTGCGTGCGCACGACCGGATGCTCGGCGTTCGGATAGGACGGACGATCCGCGACGCCATAATTGGCGTAGAGGCCGCGATAGATCGGCTCGCCGTCATGCAGCGCGGTTAATCCGTCGAGATAGGCCTTCATGCGATCCGACAGCGCCTCATAGGCCGCGTACATGTTGGCGAACAGCGTATCGCCGCCGCGGGGCGGGCATTGCTTGATGTAGAGGATCGAGCCCATCGGCGGCTCGAGATCGCAAGACACGTCGGAATGCCAGCCCTCGCCATTGGCCCGCGGCGAGTTCTTGTCGGCGTAGATCTTCATCAGCGCCGGGTCTTCGTCCTCATGCGGCGCGGCGGGATGGAAATGCAGCTCGCCGAACTTGCGGCCGAAGGCGAGATGCTGTTTTGGCGTAAGGTGCTGGTCGCGGAAGAAGATGACGAGGTTTTCGGCCAGCGCGCGGTGGACCTCGTCCATCTGGCGGTTGGAGGCCGTGTCGCCCTCGACGAGCCTGCCGATGTCAATGCCGGAGATTTCCGCGCCGATGATGGGCGTGAGCTTTTCGACCGCGATGGTTTCGTACGGCGCGCCGTCGTCAGTCGTGTGGCGATAGCGCGGGCCTTGCTTGCCGGCGAGTGAACTCATGGATGCGTCTCCCGATCATTGTTGATTGGGAGCATGGTAGCGCGCTGTGACAGATGCGCAATCTGCGCTGCGAACACAGCCGTCGTCCCGGACAAGCGCAGCGAAGCGGAGCGCAGATCCGGGACCCATAACCACAGGATTAGATTTGACGAAGACTCGGAGTCGCCACCTCGCACCATAACCACTCCCTGGGGTTATGGGTCCCGGGCTCGCGCTACGCGCGCCCCGGGACGACGGCGGAGTATGAGGTGCGAGCGGAGTGAAATCACTCCGCGGCGGTCACCGGCACCTGGGCGCCCTGGCCGTAGCGCTGCTCGATATAGTCGATCACCAGCGCCTTGAAGTCGGCGGAGATGGTCGGGCCGCGCAGGGTGCGGAACTTCTTGCCGTCGACGAAGACCGGCGCGGCCGGCGCTTCCCCGGTGCCGGGCAGCGATATGCCGATATTGGCGTGCTTGGATTCGCCGGGGCCGTTGACGATGCAGCCCATCACCGCGACGTTGAGCTCTTCCACGCCGGGATATTTCGTCTTCCAGCTCGGCATCTCGTCGCGGATGAAATCCTGGATCGAGCGGGCCAGCTCCTGGAACGTGGTCGAGGTGGTGCGGCCGCAGCCGGGACAGGCCGCAACCAGCGGCACGAAGGTGCGGAAGCCCATGGTCTGGAGCAATTCCTGGCCGACCTGCACCTCACGGGTGCGATCGCCGCCGGGCTCTGGCGTCAGCGAGATACGGATGGTGTCGCCGATGCCCTGCTGCAGCAGGATGCCGAGCGCGGCCGAGGACGCCACGATGCCCTTCGAGCCCATGCCGGCTTCAGTCAGACCGAGATGGATGGCGTAGTCGGAACGGGAGGCGAGATCCTGATAGACCGCGATCAGATCCTGCACGGCCGACACCTTGGCCGACAGGATGATGCGATCCTTCGGCATGCCGAGCTCTTCGGCGCGCGCGGCCGAGAGTAGCGCCGACTGGACCATGGCCTCGCGCGTCACCGCGCGCACGTCGCGCGGATGGGCGGACGCGGCGTTCTCGTCCATCAGCTTGGTCAGCAGCTCCTGGTCGAGCGAGCCCCAATTGGCGCCGATGCGGACCGGCTTGTTGTTCTTGTTGGCGATCTCGATGATGTCGGCGAACTGCGTGTCGCGCTTGTCCTTGAAACCGACATTGCCGGGATTGATGCGATACTTGGCGAGCGCTTCGGCGCAGGCCGGATAGGCCGCGAGCAGCTTGTGGCCGATATAATGGAAGTCGCCGATCAAGGGCGTGGTGATGCCGCGCTTGGCGAGGCCGTCGCGGATGTGCGGAACGGCGGCTGCGGCCTCCTCGCGGTCCACGGTGATGCGGACCATTTCGGAGCCGGCGCGCGCGAGCGCTGCGACCTGGGCGATGGTGCCGTCGATATCGGCGGTGTCGGTGTTGGTCATCGACTGCACGACGATCGGCGCGCCGCCGCCAACGGCGACGTTGCCGACCTTGACCTGGGTGGTCCGGTGCCGGGGCGCGGGACCCGCGATGTCGGAATCGAGAGGGTTTTCGAGCTTGTTCATGGGGTCCAAATATCAGGTTTTGGTGACGTTCAGCAATGCATCACGCGGCGCCGCAGCCGTTGAGCTGGGACGGTTAACTAGAAAAAGCCCAGCAATTACAAGGACCGCGGCGGCCCCGAATGTCGGGCTTAGGGTGTCGTGCATGATGAAATAGCTACCGACCACGCCAAACAAAGGGGTGATGAAGGTAAAAGCCGACAATTTGCTGGCCGAGTAGGCCTTCACCAGCGCGAACCAAAGCGTGAACGTGGTTCCAACCACCCAGATCGCCTGGAAGGCCATGAGGGCGACGGACAGGGGCGCGGGCGTATGGGTGATGGATTCGCCGAACACAAAGGCTGCCAGCCCCAGGATGGGGATCGAGGTCGCGACCTGATAGCCCAGCGCCTTCTCGGGCGCGGCGAAGCGCAGCCGCGTGCCCTTGGCGACCAGCGTGGTCGCCGCCCACAGCGCCGCGCCGCCGACGATCATGAGATCGCCGAGCAGCACCTTGGCATCGACGTCCGGCTGCGGCACGCCGATGGCGAGCGCGACGCCGGCAAAGCTCACCGCGAGCCCCAGCCATTGCGTACCGCCGAGGCGCTCGGCGAGCACCTGGTAAGAGCCGAGCGCGACGAAGAACGGCGCTGTGTAGAGGAACACCACCGCACGAGAGGCCGAGGTGAAGCGCAGGCCCTGAAAGATCAGCACGAACTCGATGCCGAACATCAACCCGGCGACGAGTCCGGGTTTCCAGGTGCCGTCACGTTCGAAGAATTTGACGCCACGAAAGGTGCCGATGATGAACAGGACCGGCAGCGCGCCCATCGAGCGGATCGTGGCCTGGAGCATCGGCGGGATGTCCGGCAGCACCAGCTTCACCGCAATCTGGTTGAAGCCCCAGGTCAGGCACAGCATCAGCATCAGGGCAATGGCGCCGGCACTGAGGGGGCGACCGGCGGACGGTATGGTTTGTGGTGACGACATTTCTTCCCGAATACCGGCTTTGTGCCGTTGTTGCTTCAAGCAGCTTTCTGACAATGGGTGCAGACGCCTGTGATCTCCACCACGGACAATTTGGGCGCGAAGCCCGAACTGCGCGCCGCGGCATTGAGATCCTTGGCGAAGGACGCCGAGGGGATCTCGCCGACCAGGCCGCAACGCTCGCAGATCAAGAACGCCACCGCGGAGGTCGCGTCGTGGTCGTGGGCGGCGCAGGCGAGATAGGCGTTGCGGCTTTCGATGCGATGCACGAGGCCGTTGGCCATCAGGAAATCGAGCGCACGATAGACCGTGATCGGCGCCGGTCGCGCCATCGACTTGGCGAGCTCATCGATCACCTCATAGGCCCCGAGCGGGCGGTGGCTGGAGAGCAGCGCCTCGAGCACCTGACGGCGGATCGGGGTGAATTTCTGCGCGCGCTGCACGCAGACCGCCTCCGCATGCGCCAGCGCATCCGCAGTGCAGCGGCCGTGATCGTGGTCAGGCGCGGGGAATGCAGGTTTTGCCAGGGTCATGCGGCCTCGCTTCTAGCATTTCGGTGCGGGAACCCAAAGCACGACCCTTCAGATGGCTGTCAGCCATGCTTTCGCTGCGGGACTGCATCCCGATAATCCGCCGCGAAATAATCATAAGCTTGCTTATTATATTCTAGGCTTATTGGAGACGAAGCTCATGACCCGCGGGTCGGTCGACCAGAATTTCCTGTTCACGCTTGCCGAGCTCTATCGCCTGCTGCGCGTCTACGCCGACAAGGAGGCGTCGCGCTTCGGCATCACCCGTGCGCAATGGGCGGTGCTGGCCAAGGTCGAGCGCAGCGAAGGCATGAAGCAATCGGAGCTCGCCGATCTCCTGGAGGTGCAGCCGATCACGCTGACCCGCCTGATCGACAAGCTTTGCGACAACGACTGGATCGAGCGGCGCAACGACGCCTCGGACCGCCGGGTCAAGCGCCTGTACCTGAAGAAGGCCGGCCGGCAGTTGCTCGGCCGGATGAGCAGCCTCAGGTCCGAGATCACCGCCAACGCGCTCGACGGCATCACCCCGGCCGATGCCCACCGTCTCCTCACCCAGCTGGAAACGATCAAGGAGAACGTGCGGAACGCGACCCAGACCAGCGGCGCGGACCAGGCACGCAAGGAGCAGCGCTATGGCTGATCAGGTTCTCAAGTTCCAGCCCGAGCAGAAGAGCGACAGCGGCAAGCCGACCAAGAAAGCCGGCACCGATCCGCGCCGGCGCCTGGTGGCGGGCTTGCGCCGCTATCGCCGCTTCCTGCTCCTGGTCGTGCTGCCTGTTGTCGTCGCCATCGGCGGCATCACCTTCTATCTGCATGGCGGCCGTTATGTCGGCACCGACGACGCCTATGTCGGCGCGCAGAAGGTGCTGGTGACGCCCGACATCTCCGGCAAGATCCAGAAAGTTGTCGTGAAGGAAGGCCAGGTCGTCAAGCAAGGTGACGAACTGTTCGAGATCGATCCCGTGCCCTTCCGCCTTGCGGTGGACGAGGCCAAAGCGCAGCTCATGCAGGCGCAGTCAACCTATGAAAACCTCCGCGCCAACATCAAGATCTACGGCGACATGCTCAATCTCGCCCAGCAGGGCGTCGATTTGAAGCAGCGCGACGTCGAGCGCAAGCAGGCGCTGGTGAAGAACAATTACGGCTCCCAGCTCGATCTCGACAACGCCGCGAACGCGCTGGTCACGTCCGGGTCCGTCGCACAATATGTCCGGCAGCAGCTCTCGACGGCGAAGACCCAGCTGCTCGGCGATCCCGACCTGCCGCTGGAAAAATTCCCGGCCTACGCCGAGGCCAAGGCCAAGCTCGACAATGCCGAGCGCAATCTCGACCACGCCGTGGTGCGCGCCTCGATGGGCGGCGTGGCAACGCAGGTCGAGCAGATCCAGCTCGGCCGCTACGTCGCCGCCGGCACGCCGGTGTTCTCCATCATCGATGTCGCCCACCCCTGGGTCGACGCCAACCCGAAGGAGAGCGACCTTACCTACGTGACTGAAGGGCAGCCCGTGAAACTCGAGGTCGACGCGTTCCCGAACCACGTCTTCAAGGGCAAGATCGGCTCGCTCTCGCCCGGCACCGGCGCGCAGTTCGCGATCCTGCCGCCGCAGAACGCCACCGGCAACTTCGTCAAGGTGGTGCAGCGCGTGCCGATCCGGATCTATTTCGACGAGACCGACAAATATGTACGGAAGCTGAAGGCCGGCATGAGCGTCTACGCCACCATCGACACCGGCCACAAGCGCTCGCTCGCCGGTCTCCTCGGCCTCTCGGCGGCCGCGAACCAGGACAAGGACTGATCCGGTGTCCGGCCCCGATGCCAGCCTGATGGTCCCCGGCCTGCGCCGGAACATGGTGACGATCTGCGCCATGACCGCGACGATCATGCAGGCGCTGGACACCACCATCGCCAACGTTGCGCTGCCCTACATGCAGGGCACGCTGTCGGCCTCGCAGGACCAGATCAACTGGGTGCTGACCTCCTACATCGTCGCCGCGGCGATCATGACCGCGCCGGTGGGCTGGATCGCCAACCGCTTCGGCCGCAAGCGCATCTTTATCATCTGCTCGGCCGGCTTCACCATGGCGTCGGTGTTGTGCGGCCTCGCGCAGGACATCAACCAGATGGTGCTGTTTCGCCTGCTGCAGGGCGTGTTCGGCGCGGCCCTGGTGCCGCTGTCACAGTCGGTGATGCTCGACTATTACACGCTCCAGGAACGCGCCAAGGCGATGTCGATCTGGGGCATGGGCGTGATGATGGGCCCGATCATGGGGCCGTCGCTCGGTGCCTGGCTGACCGAGACCTATTCCTGGCACTGGGTGTTCTTCGTCAACCTGCCGTTCGGCGCCATCACGGTGCTCGGCCTCATCGTCTTCATGGACGAGACGCGGAAGGACCTCAGCCGCAAATTCGACTGGTTCGGCTTCGCCGCGCTGGCGGTCGCGATCGGCTCGCTACAGCTCGCGCTCGACCGCGGCGAGCAATTGGGCTGGCTCGAGTCCAACGAGATCCTGGCGGAATTCATCGTCTCTGCCGCGGCCTTCTACTTCTTTCTCACGCACTCCTTCACGACCTCGACGCCGTTCATCCGCTTCGGCCTGTTTCGGGACCGCAACTTCGTTACCGGCTGCATGTTCATGATCGTGATGGGGCTGGTGCTGTTCTCGACCATGGCGCTGGCCTCGCCTTACATGCAGAACGTGATCGGCTATCCCATCATCACCGCCGGCCTGCTGCTGGCAAGCCGCGGCTTCGGCACCTTCTTCGCCATGATGCTGGTCGGCCGCATGATGCGTTATTTCGAGGCGCGCACGCTGATCATCGCCGGCCTGACGCTCACCGCGGGCTCGCTGTTCCAGATGACCGGCTGGACCGACCTGACGCAGGTGCCGGAGATCGTCACCGTCAGCGTCATCCAGGGCTTTGGCTTCGGCCTCGTCTTCGTGCCGCTCTCGACCGTGGCGTTCCTGACGCTGTCAAACGAGCTGCGCACCGACGGCACCGCGATGCTCACTTTGATGCGCAACGTCGCGAGCTCGGTCGGCATTTCCGTCGTCATCGCCGAGCTGACGCAGGGAACGCGGCGGACCTACGCGATCCTGTCCGAGCACATCAACCCGTTCAACCACGCGCTCCAGATGCCCGGTGTCAGCGGCATGATCAATCTGTCCACCGACACCGGCCGCGCCATGGCCGACAGAATGGTCGCCGTGCAGGCGCAGATCATCGCCTTCGCTCATGACTACCAGCTGGTGATGGTCTTCATCCTCTGCACCATCCCGCTCGCCTTGCTGATCGGCTCCACCAAGGCCACCCTGCGCAAGCAGGCGGCCGGGCCGGAGCACGCGGTGATGGAGTAGCAGTGTGGAGTAAGGGGTCGATCCAGCCGCAATCTCCATTGTCGTCCCGGACAAGCCAAGCGCCGATCCGGGACCCATAACCACAGGGAGGAGTTTGGCGAAGACTCGGAGTTGCCGGCTCGCGCCACAACCGCTCCCTGGGGTTATGGGTCCCTGCTTTCGCAGGGACGACACTGGAGCTACCCCAACAACTCCTCACACCCCAAATCCTCCACCGCCATCATCACCCGCTCCAGATTGTTCCACCAGATTAGCGGCGGGATGTTGACGCTCCACTGCCAGACCGGCTTGGTGATGTGCCAGAGCACCGACCGGCGATAGTCCTGGTCGAGCGCGCCGCGCGTGTAGCCGGTGACACCATGCTGCAGCAGGGTCTGGTGATAATGGTTGAGCAGGAGCCGTTCGAGCGCCTGCCTTCGCTCCGGATACCATTGCACCGCCATCATGTAGGCGAGGTCTCCGGTCGGCACGTTGATGCGCCATTGGTCGAAGTCGAAAATGCGCACGGTGTCGGCGACGCCGGGGCGCGGCAGCATGAAATTCCAGATATGGGCATCGCCATGAGCGATGGTGACATGCCGACGCGAATGATAGCGCTCGAACAGCCGCGCCGACTGCTCGATGAAGCGGCGGTAGAGAATGCGGCGCTCCTCGCTGAGGCGATCGCCGAGAAGGTCGGCGAAACGATCATAATGGCCGGCGAAGGTCTCCATCAGTTTCGCGCTGTCGTCGACACTCATCCAGCTGCCGACGGTCTCGCCGAGATCGGGATGATCCCACCAGGACGCGTGCCAGCGCGCGAGCGTCGTGACGATCGCGATTGCCTGATCGCGCGACGGCGGCAGCGGCCATTTCGTCGCGATCTCGTGGCTGCCAGTGAGGTCCTCGAGCAGGAGATACCAGGTGGGGTGCGCTTCATCGAAATGCCCGTCGAAGCAGCGCGGGACCAATCCCGGCGGCATTTTGGGCGCGAGCTGCGTGTAGAAAGCGACTTCGTTCCGGCCGCCCTGCGCAAGCGTTTTCGCGTAAGACGCTTGCGGCGTCTTGAGGATCAGGGATTGCGGAGCGCCGGCGGACTCCCCGACATAGCGCAGGCCGAGGCGGATGATATGTGACACCAGCACATCCTGCTGATGCAGCACCTTCACCTCGCGCACGGCGCCGGCGTCCAGCACGCCGCCCCTGCGCAGGGCGGCCGTCAATTGGGCGGGCTCAACGACGTCAGGCAGTGGTAAAGGTGTCATGAGAGTCACGATGCCCCTGTCCCGTGCCATCCTGCACGATCACACTCCCGGCTGCCAGCGGCGGTTCCCGCGCCCGCTCAAGCCGCCGCGGTCGAGTCCCGCACGGTCCTGACCACGACCGACCGCAGCTGTTCGAGATTGGCCGACATGCCGGCGATCGCCTGCCTGACTTCCGCGGCGCGCTCGTTCACGGAGGCGGCGTCGCGGCTGACATTGCCGATCTTGACCGAGACCTCTTGCGCCGCTGACGCCGATTCGGAGATCGAGCGCGTGATCTCCCGGGTGGCGGCGTCTTGTTCTTCCATTGCGGCGGCGACCGAGGTCGCGACGCCGTCGATTTCGACGATGTGCCCGCCCATGGTTTCGACGGCATCGACCGCGGCCTGCGTCGAGGTCTGGATCTCGGCAATCAGCCGCGTGATCTCCTCGGTGGATTTTGCGGTCTGGTCGGACAGGGATTTCACCTCGGCGGCGACCACCGCGAAGCCGCGGCCGGCCTCGCCCGCGCGCGCCGCCTCGATCGTGGCATTGAGCGCCAGGAGGTTGGTCTGACCGGCGATGCCGCCGATGAGGTCGGAGACCTCGGCGATTTTCCTGACCGAGCCGGCCAGCGCCTGGATGGTCGACCGCGCCTGCTCGCGGCCGGCGACCGCAGATTTGGTGACCGTGCTGGTCCGCGCGACCTGGCTCGCGATCTCGCGGATCGAGGCGCTCAGCTCCTCGGCCGCCGCCGAGACGGTTTGCGAGCTGCCGAGGGCCTGGGTGGACGCCGCGGCGACCGACTGCGACTGGGCGGAGAGCGAGCTTGCGATCTCGGACAGGCTGGTGGCAGCCCGCTCCACGCCATGGCTCGCCGCGCTCGCGGTGTCGACCGAGCGGCCGGTCTCGCGCTCGACGGTCTCCGCCATCTGATGCAGGGCGCCGCGCTTGGCGAGCGCGGCCTCCTGCTCCTGCCGCAGCTGCTCCTCGCGCAGCCGGGAGTTCTCGACCGCCGCCTGCTTGAACACCAGAAGCGCACCCGCCATCGAGCCGACCTCGTCCCGGCGATGCGCAAAAGGAATGTCGGCGGCGATATCGCCGGTCGCCAGCTTCTGCATCGTGTCCGTCATGCGCACGATCGGGCGTACCACGCCGAGCGCCACGCCGAGCAGGCCCGCGGCAATGAAGGCAAGGACGGCGGCGGAGACGCCGAGCAGGATGAGAAGAATCGAGCTGTCGCGGTCCGCGGCCAGCTTCTCCATGGCGGCATTCTGCTTGTTGGCGTTCTCGACGATGCTGTCGACGACGGCGCGATGCGCGGTGTAGGCGTCCTTGAGCTGCGCATAGATGCGCTCGGCGGCAACCGCGTCCTTGGCCTTGAGCGCCGGCAGGAGCTGGTCGGACGCCTTCCAGAATTTCTGCACCTCGGCATCGGATTTCGACACCAGTGCGGTCTTCAGGTCCGGCGACAGGCTGGAGGAGACCCAGAATGCCTTGCGCTCGTCGTAGTCCTTGCGGAGCTGGACCAGGCGCTCGCCATGGGCGGCAAGCTGGTCCGGCTCACGCATGGCGAGAGTGGCCTCGAGATAGGCCTCGATGATGTATTCGGGCGGCGGCAGGATATCGGCGATGAGGTCATTGCCGAGCTTGATGTCGGAATAAAGCGGGCCGCCGACCTTGAGCTCGCGCAGGGCGTAGAGGCTGGTGGAAACGACCGCCGTGAAGCCGATCGCAATGACGATGCCGAACGCAATGATCGCGGAGGACAATGAGAGACGAAATTTCATGAAACAATCCAGGAGCGCGAGCCCAATTCGCTGCCATCCTGAACGAGTATGGTAAATGCGGGATTTCCGGAGCGGGACGCATTGCCGGAAAATGCTCCGCAAAACTACGGAAATCGATCCGCAACCAATCGGATTTGGGTCAATTTGCAGCGCAGCTCCGGTCGCGATGCGCCAGATGATAAGTGCGGGCCGGCAACGGCGCTGCCGACCCAATTGACTCACACGTCGAAGAACACAGTCTCGTCGTCGCCCTGGAGCCTTAGATCGAGACGGTAAACCGGCTTGCCGGCCTCGCCCACCGCGGTCAGCGTGGCGCGGCGGTCGGCCGGCACCAGCGCCAGCACGGGATCGGCGGCGTTGCCGGCCTCGTCGCTGAAATAGATGCGGGTGTAGAGGTGCCGCAGCATGCCGCGGGCAAACACCGCGACCAGGATGTGCGGCGCCTGCGGCTTGCCATCGGGATCCGGCACCGTGCCGGGCTTGATGGTCTCGAACGCGTAGTTGCCATCCTTGTCGGTGCCGCAGCGGGCGAAGCCGCGGAAGCTCGCATTCGGCAGCGCGCGCTTGTCCTGCGGGTCGGCAAAGCGTCCCTGCGCATCGGCCTGCCAGATCTCCAGCATGCAATCGGGCACGGCGACGCCGTCACCGTCGAACACGCGGCCCTCGATGCGGATACGGTTGCCGGAAACGTCGGGCGTCAGCGTCGAGTTGGTGAACGCGTCGTTCCAGGCATATTCGCCGTTCGGCGTCAGGCCGTATTTGAAGAACGGACCGACCGTCTGCGATGGCGTGATTCCGTTGTCCTTCAGATTGTCCTGCACGTTACTTGGTCTCCATGGGGGTGGCGTTCTTACCGCGCAGCACGATGTCGAAACGGTAGCACAGCGCCCATTCGGGCTGGGTGTTCTCGAGGTCGAACGAGGAGACCATCCGCGCCCGAGCCTTCTCGTCCGGCACCGAATTGAAGATCGGGTCGAACGGGAACAGCGGATCGTTCGGGAAATACATCTGGGTCACGAGACGCGTGACGAAGGAATGGCCGAACACCGACAGGTGGATATGGGCGGGGCGCCAGGCATTGTGGTGGTTGCCCCAGGGATAGGCGCCGGGCTTGATGCTGACGAAGCGGTAATAGCCGGCAGCATCGCTGACGGTGCGGCCCGCACCGGTGAAGTTCGGATCGAGCGGCGCGGGATGCTGGTCGCGAACATGCACGTAGCGGCCGCAGGCATTGGCCTGCCAGATCTCGACCAGTGAGTTGGGCACGCCGCGGCCGTCCTCGTCGCGCACATGGCCGTGCACGATGATGCGCTCGCCGATCGGCTCGGCCGCATGCTGAGTGGTGAGGTCGCTATCGCCCTCGCGCACGGTCTCGTGGCCGTAGACCGGACCGGTCAGCTCCGACAGCGTGTGGCGCATCGGGATCAAGGGCTTGTTCGGCGCACGCTTGATCGAGCTCTTGTAGTCGGGCGACAGCGGCAGCGGATGCGCCTTGTTGCTGTCCACGGGATAGTTGAATGTCATTGGCGAACTCCTCCCCGGCCATTGTCGGTCCGGCCGGTCACGCTTCCGCCAATCATTATAGGATATAACTAATTGGGGGAAGCGGGTTTGGCGCCCCTTTCGGGGGCGCGTGTTGGCACAGGAACGCGTTATTTGATTGGCGGACGCGGCAACACCGCCTCACCGGCCTCGAGCCGGTAGGTGTGGTCGAGTGAATACCAGGGCGCGGTGACCTCGCGCGCGGTCGGATGCGGCGTCTCATGCCGCATGAAATTGCCGATCAGCGCCTGCGTCACCCCGAACTGCACGTCGCTGTCGATGTGGGGATCGTTGGGATCGTAAACCTGCGAGATCAGCACCTTGAATCCGGGCTTGAAGATCAGGGCGTGCAGATGTGCAGGCCGATACGGGTGCCGGCCTTGCGCCGTCAACAGGCGGCCGACCACGCCATCGGTCGGAATGGGATAGCCGACCATCATCACCGAACGAAAGGCGAAGCGCCCATCGGCGTCGGTCGTCAGCTTGCCGCGCAGGTTCATGTCGGCCTGCTCAGGGTCCTGGTTTTCATACAGACCGACGGGCGAAGCATGCCAGACGTCGACGTCCGCCCCGGCGACGGGACTGCCGTCCTTGTCCACGACGCGGCCGTTGACGAACAGCGGCGCACCCGGTGTCGCGGATCGCACGATCGATCCGCCATTTTCGACCCTCGGCGAGTTCAACCGCCAGAACGGCCCGAGCAGCGATTGATCGGTCTCCGTATTGCCCTGATCGCCGTTGTTCAGCAGGCACACCAGCGGCGAGACGCCGAGCGAGCCGGCCATCAGCACGACTTCGTTGTGCGTGTCGGTCGTCAGCTTGCCGAGCTCGGCGATCACGGCCGTGGCGTCGCGGAATTCCTTCTCAGTCAGGCGGACATCGCGCACGAAGCCGTGCAGATGCTTGACCAGCGAGATCATGATCTGGCGCATCCGCGGATCGGAGGTTCGCTCCATCACGGCCAAGGCCGCCCTCGTGACGTCCTGCTCACGCGCGATGATCATGCTGGCTTTTTCTCCCTGTCATTCCGGGGCGATGCGAAGCATCGAACCCGGAATCTCGAGATTCCCGGGTTCAGCCCTTCGGGCTGCCCCGGGATGACGAGACGCTGCGCGTCTCGTCAGTTCACCTTCTCGATCGCGACCGCGACGCCCTGGCCGACGCCGACGCACATGGTGGCGAGCGCAAGCTTGCCGCCGCGCTTTTCCATGCCGTGCACGGCGGTGAGCGCGAGACGGGCGCCGCTCATGCCGAGGGGATGGCCGAGCGCGATGGCGCCGCCATGCGGATTGACGAAATCCGCATCATCAGCAACGCCAAGCTGGCGCATGCAGGCGATACCCTGCGAGGCGAACGCTTCGTTCAGCTCGATCAGGTCGAAATCGCTGATCTTCTTGCCAAGCCGCTCCATCAGCTTGCGGGTCGCCGGCACCGGGCCGATGCCCATGATACGCGGCGGCACGCCGGCCGAGGCAAGGCCGAGGATGCGGGCGCGCGGCGTCAGGCCGTGCTTCTTCACCGCAGCTTCGGAGGCCAGGATCATCGCGGCGGCGCCGTCATTGACGCCGGAGGCGTTGCCGGCGGTGACGGTACCGGGATTGCGCACGATCGGCTTCAGCTTGGCGAGGCCTTCGAGCGTGGTCTCGGGACGCGGATGCTCGTCCTTGTCGACGGTGATGGGACCGGCCTTGCCGCCGGGAATGGTGATCGGCGTGATCTCCTCGGCGAAATAGCCGGCTGCGATCGCCGCACCCGCGCGCTGCTGCGAACGGATCGCGAAGGCGTCCTGGTCGGCGCGCGAGACCTGGAATTCCTCGGCGACGTTCTCGCCGGTCTCGGGCATCGCATCGACGCCATATTGCGCCTTGAGCAGCGGATTGATGAAGCGCCAGCCGATCGTGGTGTCGAAGATCTCGGCGGAGCGCGAGAAGGCTTCCTGCGCCTTGCCCATCACGAAGGGCGCGCGGGTCATCGACTCGACACCGCCGGCGATCGCAAGCTCGATCTCGCCGGAACGGATGGCGCGCCCGGCCGCACCGACCGCATCGAGGCCGGAGGCGCAGAGCCGGTTCAGGGTCTGGCCGGGAACCGAATCCGGCAAGCCCGCCAGTAACAGCGCCATGCGTGCGACGTTGCGGTTGTCCTCGCCGGCCTGGTTGGCGCAGCCGAAGAACACTTCATCCACCTGCGCCCAGTCGAGCTTGGGGTGCTTGGCCATCAGCGCCTTGATCGGCGCGGCGGCGAGATCGTCGGCGCGCACCTTGGCGAGCGAGCCGCCGAAACGGCCGATCGGGGTCCGGACGGCATCGCAGATAAAGACGTCACGCATCGTTGTTCTCCCTGAATGCCGCGGTCCGGCCCAAATTCTTCAATGTCGGCGGAGTTTTAGGAGGGTGCCCGCGGCAGGTCAATTGACGGTTTCGAGGGGGGCATATTCGACTGAACGCCATGAAATCCAACCGTCATTCCGGGGCGCCCAAAGGGCGATCCCGGAATCCATAACCACGAGCCTGGGATTATGGATTCCGGGCCTGCGCCTGACGGCGCACCCCGGAATGACGGCGGAAAATGTGGCAACCGCTTGCCCAACATGGACAGCGTGGAAAACCTCGCCTCCCCGGCCAAACCGATAGGACGCTCAGGCGAAATTTTGTAGGTTGCGCCGCCCATGACAATGCAACAGCCGATCCCCGTTCCGCCCCCCGACGACACGCCAGCTCCGCAGGCGGAAGCCGCCGCGCGCGTCACGCCGATGATGGAACAGTACCTCGAGATCAAGGCGGCGCATCAGGGCTTACTACTGTTCTACCGGATGGGCGATTTCTACGAACTGTTTTTCGAGGACGCCGAGATCGCTTCGAGGACGCTCGGCATCGTCCTGACCAAGCGCGGCAAGCATCAGGGCGCCGACATCCCGATGTGCGGGGTGCCGGTCGAGCGGTCCGAGGACTATCTGCATCGTTTAATCACCGCCGGCCATCGGGTGGCCGTGTGCGAGCAGACCGAGGATCCCGCCGCTGCGAAAGCACGCGGCAACAAGAGCGTGGTCCGTCGCGGCGTGGTGCGGCTGGTCACACCGGGCACGCTGACCGAGGACACGCTGCTCGACGCACGCGCCAACAATTATCTGCTCGCGATCGCGCGCGCCCGCGCCTCCGGCGGCGGCGACCGCTTCGGCCTCGCCTGGATCGACATCTCGACCGCCGAATTCACCGTGATGGAATGTGCGGGCGGCGAGTTCGCCGCGACGCTGGCGCGCATCAATCCGAACGAGGCCATCGTCACCGACGCGCTCTATAGCGACAACGAGCTCGGACAGACCTTGCGCGAATTGCCGGCGGTGACGCCGGTGACCCGCGACGTGTTCGACGGCGCCACCGCGGAGAAACGGCTTTGCGATTATTTCGCCGTCGCGACCATGGACGGGCTGGCGCAGCTCACCCGGCTGGAAGCCACCGCCGCAGCCGCTGCCGTCACCTATGTCGACCGCACCCAGGTCGGCAAGCACCCGCCGCTGTCGCCGCCCGCACGCGAGGCCTCGGGTGCGACCATGGCGATCGATCCGGCCACCCGCGCCAATCTCGAGCTGACGCGGACGCTCGCCGGCGAGCGCCGCGGCTCGCTGCTCGACGCCATCGATTGCACGGTGACCTCCGCCGGCTCGCGCCTGCTGGCGCAGCGGCTGGCGGCCCCGCTGACGGATGCGCCGGCGATCGCACGACGGCTCGATGCCGTCGGCGCTTTCGTTGCCGATTCCGCCGCGCGCGAGGACATCCGCAGCATCCTGCGCGGCGCGCCCGACATGTCGCGCGCTTTGGCCCGGCTCTCGGTTGGCCGCGGCGGACCGCGCGACCTCGCCGGTTTGCGCGACGGCATCATCGCCGCCGACCAGGCGCTGGCGCGGCTTGGCGAACTGGACCAGCCGCCGCAGGAGATCGCCGCGGTGATGGCGGCCTTGCAGCGTCCGTCGCGCGACCTCGCGGCTGAATTTGCCAGTGCGCTCGACGATCAACTGCCGCTGATCAAGCGCGACGGCGGGTTCGTTCGACAGGGCTACGAGCCAGCGCTGGACGAAGCGCGCAACCTGCGCGACGCCTCGCGCCTGGTCGTGGCCTCGATGCAGGCGCGCTATGCCGACCAGACGGGGGTGAAGGGCCTCAAGATCCGGCACAACAACGTGCTCGGCTATTTCGTCGAGGTTACGGCCCAGCACGGCGACAAGCTGATGTCGCCGCCGCTGAATGCGACCTTCATTCATCGCCAGACGCTGGCCGGTCAGGTGCGCTTCACGACGTCGGAACTCGGCGAGATCGAAGCCAAGATCGCCAATGCCGGTGACCGCGCGCTCGGCCTCGAGCTCGAGATATTTGAACGTCTCTCTGCCAAGGCGATGGCCATCAGCGACGATCTGCGGGCCGCCGCTCACGCTTTCGCGCTGCTCGACGTCGCGACCTCACTCGCAAAACTCGCGGTCGACGACAATTATGTGCGGCCGGAAGTGGATGGGTCACTCGGCTTTGCGATCGAGGCCGGGCGCCATCCGGTCGTGGAGCAGGCACTCAAGCGCAACGGCGAGCCGTTCATCGCCAATGCCTGCGACCTCTCGCCTGCGCCCGCACAAAAGTCCGGCCAGCTCTGGCTGCTGACCGGTCCGAACATGGCCGGTAAGTCGACCTTCCTGCGCCAGAACGCGCTCATTGCATTGCTGGCTCAAATTGGCAGCTTCGTGCCGGCGAGCCGCGCGCGCATCGGCATCGTCGACCGCCTGTTCTCGCGCGTCGGCGCCGCCGACGATCTCGCCCGCGGCCGTTCCACCTTCATGGTCGAGATGGTCGAGACCGCCGCGATCCTGAATCAGGCCGGCGAGCGCGCGCTCGTGATCCTGGACGAGATCGGCCGCGGCACGGCGACCTTCGACGGCCTCTCGATCGCCTGGGCCGCGATCGAGCATCTGCACGAGAGCAACCGCTGCCGCACGCTGTTCGCGACGCATTACCACGAGCTGACCGCGCTCTCGGCCAAACTGCCCCGGATGTTCAACGCCACCGTGCGCGTGAAGGAATGGCAGGGCAATGTCGTGTTCCTGCACGAGGTGCTGCCGGGTTCGGCCGATCGCTCCTACGGCATCCAGGTGGCGAAGCTCGCCGGCCTGCCACCGGCCGTGATCACGCGCGCCAAATCGGTGCTCTCCAAACTGGAAGCGCAGGACCGCGGCCAGACCGCGCGGGCGCTGGCGGACGACCTGCCGCTGTTCGCGGTCCCCTCGCGCGCGTCGGCCGAAGCCGCGCCGCCGAGCGAAGCCGAGCTGCTGATGGACGCGGTGAAGGCGCTGCACCCGGACGAGATGTCGCCGCGCGAGGCGCTGGACGCGCTCTATGCGCTGAAGGCCAAGCTGCCGAAGCAATGAGCGGTGCCGTAGTGTGGGTTAGCCTTGCGACTGCGCGAAGCGCAGTTCGCTGGGCGTAACCCACCACTTCTCTGCCAATAGAGAACCAAGGAGGTGGGTTACGCCTGCGGCTAACCCACCCTACCATTCCTGAGCGCTTGGCTACACCATTGCCGCCATCGCTGCCGCGCACTGCATGCTGATCGACATCTCGCTCGTCACAGTGCTCTGCTCCTCGATCGCAGCGCCGGCCCTCAGCGGCCCGCTTTCGCAAACGGCTCGATCAGCTTCATCGTAGCGGCGAAGCGGATGCTGCGCTTGCCGGCGAGCGCAGTCGCTTCCATTTCGGCGCCCTTGTCATCGCAATGGCCCGAGAAGCCGATGCCGACCTCGTAACCGCCGAACAAGGGATGCTCGTTCTTCGCCGGCGTGTGCTCCTGATTGACGAACTCGCCCTTCCAGCGGCCGTTCGCCGACGAGTAGGCGCCAAGATAATAGAAGAAGGCGTCGCCGCCGAGGATGCGGCCGTCGCGCAGCAGCATCACGCCGGTATGGCCGCCGGCAATTCCATCCAGCATCCGGATATCGATTGAATAAAGTCCGCTGACAATGCCGCCCTCGCCGACCACACCGGGCGGGGGAACGTCATCGTCGCCGAGCGGCGTCATCACGGCGCGAAACACCGAGGCGTCCTCGACCACTTCTCCCTCGAAGCGGTAGAGCTTGCCCTGCTGCCGACCGCGAATGCTGATTGTGACGGTGTCGGAGCTGACCAGCGACCTGTGCTGCAGCGACCGGCTGTGACGCTTCGTCCGGAGCCTGGCGACGATTTCGCCGTCCACGGTCTCGTAGGTGCCGAAGTGGGCGAAGGCCGTGTTGCCGCCAAGCATCTTCCCGGCATGGGCGTACAGCACGCTGCGGCCGGAGCCGTCGTTGATATCGTATTCGACCTTGTACAATCCCTCCACCGCACGCCCCGATCTTGCTCTGCAGCCAGCTTAGCGGGTCTGCCCGCTCCGGTAACCATCTATCCTGACGCAGCGCTGGGATCCCAGGCGCTTGCCTTACGAAGCGCGGCGGGGCGCATGCACCGCCCTCTTCCGCCGTCCCACCCACCACAGCGTCAGGTTCCAGCCGATGCAGGTGGCGAGCCCCATGCTGAGGCCGATCGCGGAGCTGAAATTGGCGGCCCCGAGATGCAGAACTGCAATCGCCATGCCGAAGCCGAGCAGGCCCCAGGCGGAGTTGGCGAGCACGGCGGCCGTCGGCGGGCCGCCGATGCGCGGGTGCAGGATCACCATCATGCTGGTGAACACGATCGGGTAGAGCGCGATGACGCCGCTGACGCGCGGACCGACCCAGCCCGAGGTCGAGACCACGATGGCGACCAGCGTTGCCACCAGCGAGGCACGGAACGGAATGTCGTACCAGCGGCGCGTCACCAGCGGCATCTTCACATGGCGGTACTTTGCGAGCAGCGGAATGCAGATGCCGAAGGCGACCAGGTTCACGGCGAGCCCGGCCGTCAGAGTCCAGTCGAACAGGCGGATGATCGAGGCCAGCACGATCCAGACCCCGACCGCGCTGGTGACACTCACGGCAAAGCTCTGCCGCTGCGCCAGCACGACATAGATGAGGCCCATGAAGATCGTCGCGGCGTTGATCGGAAGGCTCGACAGCGCGCCCTGTGCGATGAAGGCCGCGTCATGGTCGATCGCGAGGAAGAGGTAGGAGGGACCGGCGGACACCGGCAGGGTCGCAACCAGCGCACCGATCACCGGCCCGGAACGTTCGGTGATGACGGAGGCCGACACGACGAACGCCGCCGCAATCGCCATGCGCAGGAGGAGAAAAAGGACGAGGTGGAGGTCGAGGGACATTTTTCTTCTTACCCTCCCCTGGAGGGGGAGGGTCGGCTCGTATTGAGCGCAGCGAATATGAGCCGGGGTGGGGTGACAGTCTCTCCGCAGCGACAGTGCCCGAGTGGAGAGATCACCCACCCCGCTCGCGCTGCGCGCGATCGACCCTCCCCCTCCAGGGGAGGGTGGGCAGCTACATCCGCTGCATCGACACCGAAACCTTCGGGCCGTTCTTGATGGTCTGGTAGACCACGCAATAACGCTCGGTGAGCTTCAGCAACAGATCGAGCTTGTCCTGCGGCGCATCGGTGTCGACCTCGAAGCGGAGACGGATCTCGGCGAAGCCGACCGGGGTCTCCTTGTCGACGCCGAGCGTGCCGCGGAAATCGAGATCGCCTTCCGCATGGACGTTGCCGGTCTTGAGCGGCACCTCGATCGCGGTCGCAACCGATTTCAGCGTCACGCCGGCACAGGCGACCAGCGCCTCCAGCAGCATGTCGCCGGAACAGAGCTCGAGGCCGGAACCGCCGGTGGCGGGATGCAGGCCCGCCATCGCGATGGCGCGGCCCGTCTCGACCTTGCAGGCGATGCCTTCGCCGTCGGTCGAGCCCTTGGCCTTCAGCGTGATCAGCGCGGCCTTCGGGTCGGTCTTGTAGCGCTCCTTGATCGGAGCCTGCATCTGGCGCAGTTCAGCGGCATCCATTGTCGTTCTCTCCCGAGGAAAATCGCCCCTCGATGTAAAGGCTCAGGGAGAAATTGTCACCACCACATGGCCTCGCCGGGACCCTGGGTTGCGTCCCGGTCGGGCACGCTGCGGTCGAGCGAACGGTCGAGTGACGTCAGCACACTTCGCTTGAAATTCTCGAACAGCGGCGAGTTGCGGTCGCGCGGCCGGCCGAGATTGATCTCGATCTGGTCGAACAGCCGGCCCGGCCGTGGCCGCATCACCAGCACGCGGTCGGCCAGCACCACAGCCTCGTCGACGTCGTGGGTGACGAGGATGAGCGTCGGCCGCGTGTCGGCCCAGAGGTCGAGCAGATGATCCTGAAGGTCGCGGCGGGTGAAGGCGTCGAGCGCCGAGAACGGCTCGTCGAGCAGCAGCACCTCGGGCTGCGGCACCAGCGCGCGCGCGATCGCGACGCGCTGCGCCTGTCCGCCGGAGAGCTCGCGCGGCCAGGCCTGCGCCTTGTCAGTGAGCCCGACGCGCTCGAGCGCACGCGCGACCTTCTCGCGCCGTTCGGCTGCGGGCAGATCGGCAAGGCCGAAGCCGATATTGTCGGCGACGCTGAGCCAGGGCAAAAGCCGCGGCTCCTGGAAGATGATGCCGATCTTCGCATGCGGCGAGGCGATCGCCTCGTCGTCGAGCGTCACCGTGCCGGAGCTGGCGCGATCGAGACCGGCGATGGCGCGGAGCAACGTGGATTTGCCGCAGCCGGAGCCGCCGATGATGGCGATGATCTCGCCCTGGCGGATCTCGGCGGAGAAGCGCGCCAGCGCCTGCACGCCGTTGGGATAGGTCTTGCTGACCCGGTCGAGCGCCAGCATCGCTTAGCTCCCCTTCGTGCGGACGAAGGCATCCTGCCAGCGCAGGAACGGCGCAGCGGCAACCTCGATCAGCCAGTCCGTCAGCTTGCCGAGGATGGCGAAGATCACGATCGCGGCCAGGATCTGGGCGGGCTTGCCGAGCTGCTGGCCGTCGAGCAGGAGATAGCCGAGGCCTTCGGAGGCGCCGATCAGCTCGGCGGCCACCACGAACATCCAGCCGAGACCAAGTCCGACGCGCAAGGACACGACGTAGGCCGGCAGCACCGCGGGCAACAGGATACCGCGGATCATCGCCGGGCCGGAAAGACGGAAGGTACGGCCGACCTCGACGATCTTGCGATCGACCGAGAGGATCGCGCCCATCACGCCGAGATAGACCGGGAAAAACACGCCGACTGCGATCAGCGCGATCTTCGAGGTCTCGAAGATTCCGAGCCAGAGGATGAACAGCGGCACCCAGGCGAGCGAAGGGATCGCGCGCAGCGCCTGCACGGTCGGGTCGAGCAGCCGCCGCGCCAGCGACCAATAGCCGGAGACGGCGCCGAGCAGCGTGCCCGCGACGACGCCAAAGGCGAAGCCGAGCCCGACGCGCCACAGCGTCGCCGCGATGTGGCGCACCAGCTCGCCGGAGCGGGCGAGCTCGGTGATGGTGGCAAAGACGCGCGAGGGCGGCGGCACCAGCCGGCCGTTGGACCAGCCGGACCAGACCACCAGCTCCCAGCCGAGCGCCAGCGTCAGCGGCAGCAGCACGCCCAGCATCGGCCGCGCGTAGCGCGCCAGCCGCGAGGGCGCAGCGGCGCTCTCGGCCGGTTCAGAAGTCTGTTGCAGGACTGGCGCGTCGGAGATCATGGCCGGTAGGAAGCGCGTCTGGCGAGGGAATGCAACACTACTATTGCCGCGGCCTCGCCCGTCGTCCCGGGGCGCGCGAAGCGCGAGCCCGGGACCCATAGCCACAGGAAGATGTGGTTGCGGAGACTCGGAGTGGACCGCCGTCGCGCCAAACCACTCCCTGTGGTTATGGGTCCCGGGTTCGCTTCGCGCCCCGGGACGACGGCGGAATTTATTGCGCGCCTTTGCCTCTTGCGCTGAACTAATTCGTCGGCAGCGAAACCTGGTCGTCGATCAGGGCATCGAGCGTCGCCTTGACGTCGACCTTGGCATCGACGACGCCGGCCTGCTGCAGCGCAAGGCCGGCAGCGAGGATCGACTCGCGCTGGGGCGCGCCGATGCGGCTGTGGGTGAGCTCGGTGCGTTCCTTGAGCTGCTTGTCGACGACCGCCTCGGGCAATTTCGTCACCGCGATGAAGGTCTTCTTCAGCTCGTCGTAATTCGCCAGCGAATATTTGCGCGCTTCCTCATAGACCGCGAGCACGCGGCGGGCGGCGTCCGGATGGTCCTTCAGGAACTGCTCGCGCACATTGAGGATGCCCCAGGTGTTGGCCTCGGCCTTGCGGTAGAACAGCTTTGCGCCCTCCTCGACCTCGGCCTGCGCCATCATGGGATCGAGACCGGCCCAGGCGTCGACGTCGCCACGGATCAGCGCGGTCTTGCCGTCGGCATGCTGGAGCAGCACCGGCGTGATGTCCTTTTCGGTGAGGCCAGCGCCCAGCAGTGCGCGCACCAGGAAGATGTGCGGATCGGTGCCGCGCGTCACCGCGACGCGCTTGCCCTTGAGATCAGCAACGCTCGCGATCTTGGAGTCCTTGCCCGTCACCAGCGCGGTCCATTCGGGACGCGAATAGACGTAGATCGACTTGAT
Organism: Bradyrhizobium sp. 1(2017); assembly: GCF_011602485.2. Taxonomy (NCBI): domain Bacteria; kingdom Pseudomonadati; phylum Pseudomonadota; class Alphaproteobacteria; order Hyphomicrobiales; family Nitrobacteraceae; genus Bradyrhizobium; species Bradyrhizobium sp. 1(2017). The sequence goes on from NZ_CP050022.2 coordinate 7,721,721, forward strand.
CGGGTTGCCGTTGATGCGGGCCACCAGCGCCGCCGAGCCGGCGGTCGAGCCGAAATCGATCGAGCCGGCATTGAGGAATTCGAGCGCCTTGTTGGAGCCGGCCGACTGCACCCAGGTCACGGTGATGCCGTCCTTGGCGAACTCCTTCTCCAGGAGGCCCTTCTGCTTCAGCACCATCGACACGGGATTGTAGGTCGCCCAGTCGATGCGGATTTCCTTGAGCGGATCCGCCGCCCGTGCCGCGGGGGTCATTGCGAGCGCTACGGCTCCCGCCAATAGAATGCGTCGTGTAATCCTGGTCATGCCCAGCCTCCTCAAAAACTTTATTGTTTTTCAATGAGTTAAATCCAGAAATCAACGAGAAAATCCGCCCCTCGAAAGCAGGCGATCCGAGAACGAATTTGCCCAAAGCCACAGCTTTCCAGCATGGAACGACTATTGCCAGAGAATGGCGGGTGACAGCGCCTGTCGCCTCTTATATCCGGTGAGACATGGACAGCGTCGCGACCGAGCAGAAGCCAGAGACGGATGACCGCTTCGATACCGTGCGGATCACCGCCGCGGTCGATGCACTCGCCGCAAAGCACGAGGGCCGCGAGGACGCGTTCCGCACCGCCCTGGCGCAATTGCTCAAGGCCGAGCTGATCGCGGCGCGCGCCGCCGCACAGGCGATCCTCTTGAAGGACCGTCACGGCCGCCGCTGCGCCGAGCGGCTGTGTCACGTGCAGGACGAGATCATCCGCATCCTCTATTCGGCCGCGACACGTCATCTCTACCGCTCGCCGATCCCGAGCGGCGCCGAGCGCATGGCGGTGGTGGCGACCGGCGGCTATGGCCGCGGCCTGATGGCCCCCGAGTCCGACATCGATCTCTTGTTCATCCTGCCCTACAAGCAAACCGCCTGGGGCGAGCAGGTCGCCGAAGCCATCCTCTATTGCCTCTGGGACATGGGGCTCAAGGTCGGCCACGCCACGCGCTCGGTCGATGAATCGATCCGTCAAGCGCGCGGCGACATGACGATCCGCACCGCGATCCTGGAGACGCGCTTTCTGACCGGCGACAAGCCGCTTTATGACGAGCTGGTCGAGCGCTTCGACAAGGAGGTGGTGCAAGGCACCGCGTCCGAATTCGTCACCGCAAAGCTCGCCGAGCGCGAGGAGCGGCACCGCCGCGGCGGCCAGTCGCGCTATCTGGTCGAGCCCAACGTCAAGGACGGCAAGGGCGCCTTGCGCGACCTGCACACGCTGTTCTGGATCGCCAAATACGTCTATCGCGTCCGCGACACCGGCGAGCTGGTCGAGCGCGGCGTGTTCGACGCGCAGGAATATCGCAGCTTCCGCCGCTGCGCCGATTTCCTCTGGTCGGTGCGCTGCAATCTGCATTTCTATTCCGGCCGTGCCGAGGAGCGGCTTTCCTTCGACCTGCAGCGCGAGATCGCGATCCGGCTCGGCTACACCTCGCATCCCGGCATGCAGGACGTCGAGCGCTTCATGAAGCACTACTTCCTGGTCGCCAAGGAAGTCGGTAACCTCACCGCCATCCTCTGCGCCAAGCTCGAGGACCAGCAGGCCAAGCCCGCGCCGGTGTTGAGCCGGATGATGGCGCGGCTGCGGCCCAGCACCGTGAAGCGGCGCGTCCCCGATAGCGACGACTTCATCGTCGACAACAACCGCATCAACGTCGCCGCGCCCGACGTCTTCAAGCACGATCCGGTCAATCTGATCCGCATCTTCCGCCTGGCGCAGAAGAACAACCTCGCCTTCCATCCGGACGCGATGCGCGACGTGACGCGCTCGCTCAACCTGATCAACGGGCAGCTGCGCGAGAATCCCGAGGCCAACCGGCTGTTCATGGAGATCCTGACCTCCGACAACGCCGAGATCGTGCTGCGGCGGATGAACGAGACCGGCGTGCTCGGCCATTTCATCCGCGCCTTCGGCAAGATCGTCTCGATGATGCAGTTCAACATGTATCATCACTACACCGTCGACGAGCACCTGATCCGCTGCATCGGCTTCCTCCAGGACATCGAGCGCGGCGGCATCGAGGAGTTCGCGCTCGCCAGTGACCTCATGCGCAAGAGCCGGCCCGAGCACCGCGCAGTGATCTACATCGCGACGCTGCTGCACGACGTCGCCAAGGGCCGGCCCGAAGATCATTCGATCGCCGGCGCCAAGGTCGCGCGCCGGCTCTGTCCGCGGCTCGGCTTCAGCCCGGCCGATACCGAGCTGGTGGCCTGGCTGATCGAGGAGCATCTGACGATGTCCACGGTCGCGCAGTCGCGCGACCTCTCGGACCGCAAGACCATCGAGAATTTCGCCGCCGTGGTACAGTCGGTCGAGCAGATGAAGCTGCTCACGATCCTCACCACCGCCGACATCCGTGGCGTCGGCCCGGGCGTGTGGAACGGCTGGAAGGCGCAGCTCTTGCGCTCACTTTATTATGAGACCGAACCGGTGCTGACCGGCGGCTTCTCGGAGGTCGACCGCGGCAAGCGGCTCGCGGCGGCCTACGGCGAATTCCGCATGGCCTTCGCCGAATGGCCGGAGGACGAGCTCGATGCCTATATCGGCCGGCACTATCCTGCCTACTGGCTCAAGGTCGAGCTGCCGCGCAAGATCCGCCACGCCCGCTTCGTCCGCTCCAGCGAGCAGGCCGGGCACAAGCTCGCGATCAATGTCGGCTTCGACGAGGTGCGCGGCGTCACCGAGCTGACCATCTTCGCCGCCGACCATCCCTGGCTGCTGTCGATCATCGCCGGCGCCTGCGCCTCGGCCGGCGCCAACATCGTCGACGCCCAGATCTACACCACCACCGACGGCCGCGCGCTCGACACCATCTCGATCTCCCGGGAATACGACCGCGACGAGGACGAGGGAAGGCGCGCCACGCGCATCGGCGAGATGATCGAGGACGTGCTGGAAGGCAAGCTGCGCCTGCCCGAAGTGGTGGCGCGGCGCACCGTGCGCAGCAAGGCAAAGCCCTTCGTGATCGAGCCGGAAGTGACCATCAACAACCAATGGTCCGACCGCTACACCGTGATCGAGGTCTCCGGGCTCGACCGGCCCGGCCTGCTCTACGAGCTGACCACCGCAATCTCGAAGCTCAACCTCAACATCGCCTCGGCCCATGTCGCGACCTTCGGCGAGCGCGCCCGCGACGTGTTCTACGTCACCGATCTGCTGGGCGCGCAGATCAACGCGCCGACCCGCCAGGCCGCGATCAAGAGCGCGCTGACCCATGTGATGGCCGGTGACAAGGCGGTTCAGCCGGCGGCGTGACGCGGGCGCGCGCGTTTCTCTCCACTCGTCATTCCGGGGCGCCGCGCAGCGGCGAGCCCCGGAATCCATTCATCTGCACCGTCGGTGTGGCCCGATGGATTCCGGGTTCGCGCTTCGCGCGCCCCGGAATGACGAGAAGAGAGACCTAGATCTCCACCCCCTCATGCCGCAGCAGCCAGCGCTTGCGCTCCAAGCCGCCGCCATATTTCACCAGTGAACCATCGGCGCCGATCAGGCGATGGCAGGGCAACACCACGCTGATCGGGTTGGAGCCGTTGGCGTGGCCGACGGCGCGAATGGCCTTGGGCACGTCGATCTTCGCGGCGAGCGCGCCGTAGCTCATCGTGGTGCCCGCGGGGATCTGCGCAAGCGCATTCCAGACCTTCTGCTGGAACGGGGTGCCGGCGATCCGCCACGCGATGCCTGAGAGCTGGCCGAGATCGCCTTCGAAATAGCGCGACAGCGCAGTCCGCATGTCCGTCGGCGCAGGCCGATCGCTCAGATTCACCGGACCGTAGTGCAGGCGCAACAGCTCGCGCATGCGGTGCTCATAGTCCTCCCAATCGAGCGCGCGCAACGCGCCATCGGCGTCGGTGACGAGCAGGGCGATCCCGATCGGCGTCGTCAGGCGGTCGAGGCCGAAGCGTTCGGGCGTCTTGGTTGATCGAGCGGACATTGCGGTACCAGGTGAGCGAAACACGCCAGTCGCACTTGCCACGCCGGCCGTGCTAACGTCCACCCGAAAGCTGACGCTTTGGGGGAGCTCAACTTGATTTTGATCGCCAATCTTCTGGTGGCGCTGGTCGCCATTCTGCATGGCTTCTTCCTGGTCCTGGAGATGTTTCTCTGGGACAGGCCGCTGGGCCTGAAGGTGTTTCGCAATACGCCCGAGAAGGCCGAGATCACGAAGGTGCTGGCCGCCAATCAGGGACTCTATAACGGCTTCCTCGCCGCCGGCCTGATCTGGGGTCTGGTCCAAGGCAATCCCGCGTTCGCGTTCCAGATCAAAGCGTTCTTCCTGCTTTGCGTGATCGTAGCCGGCGCTTATGGCGCCGCGACCGTCAGCTCACGCATCCTGATGGTGCAGGCGCTGCCGGCAGCCATCGCGCTGGCGGCAGTGTTCCTGACTTAGCTGTCGCCTGAGACGCTACGGCGCAGCGTCGCGATCCTTGCGCGGCGCGGCGCCTTCCTCCACAATCTTCGGCAGCGATGGCGACCGTTGCAATCAACGGGAAAAGACCGTCGACCGGAAATTCCGTCAGGAGGAACATCCCAACATGAACAATCGCAGAGCTTTCCTAGCTGCAACGACGGCGCTCGCCTTCGCGTTCTCCGCCGGCCAAGCCCTCGCCCAGAAGAAATATGACATCGGCGCGAGCGACATCGAGATCAAGATCGGCCAGACCGTGCCGTTCTCCGGCGCCTATTCCGTCTATGCCAATATCGGCAAGACCCAGGCCGCCTACTTCAAGATGATCAACGATCAGGGCGGCATCAACGGCCGCAAGATCAACCTGATCCAGTATGACGACGCCTATTCGCCGCCGAAGACGGTCGAGCAGGTGCGCAAGCTGGTCGAAGGCGACGAAGTGCTGTTCACCTTCCAGCTCATCGGCACGGCAGCGAACGCCGCCGTGCAAAAATATCTCAACGGCAAGAAGGTGCCGCAGCTGCTGGCCTCGACCGGAGCGGCGCGCTTCAACGATCCGCAAAACTATCCCTGGACCATGGCCTATAATCCCAACTACGTGTCCGAGGGGCGGATCTACGCAAAATACATTCTTGCCAATCACCCCAACGCCAAGATCGGCGTGCTCTACCAGAACGACGACATGGGCCGCGACTATCTCGCGGGCCTCAAGAGCGGCCTCGGCAACAAGGCCAACATGATCGTCGGCGAAGTCTCCTACGAAGTCACCGACCCGACGGTGGACTCGCAAGTGGTCAAGCTGAAGTCGATGGGTGTCGATCTGTTCTACGATGCCTCGACGCCGAAGTTCGCCGCGCAGGCCATCAAGAAGCTTGCCGATCTCGGCTGGACGCCGGTGCACATCCTCGACATCAATGCGAGCCCGGTGTCTGCGACCCTGAAGCCCGCCGGCCTCGACATTTCCAAGGGCATCATCTCGACCAACTACGGCAAGGACCCCGGCGATCCGCAGTGGAAGGACGATGCGGGCGTGAAGGCCTTCTTCGCCTTCATGGACAAATATTTCCCGGAAGGCGACAAGCTGAACACCATCAATACCTATGCCTATTCGGTGGCTGAGCTGCTGGTGCAGGTCTTGAAGCAATGCGGCGACGATCTGACGCGCGAGAACGTGATGAAGCAGGCCGCCGGCATCAAGGGCTACACGCCGAGCCTGGCGCTGCCCGGCATCAAGATCAACACCGGGCCGAACGACTACCGCGTCAACAAGCAGATGCAGATGATGAAGTTCAACGGTGAACGCTGGGAGCTGTTCGGACCGATCATCGAAGACTCGGGCCCCTCAGGTTAGTCGCGATTTCGTAGGGTGGGTTAGCGTAGCGTAACCCCCCTCTTTGATTTCCGCGGGAAAGGAAGTGGTGGGTTACGCCAGCGGACTGCGCTTCGCGCATCCGCGGGCTAACCCACCCACGAACGGCGGTTACCTTCCCACCTTGCGTTGCAGCAACCGCTCCTCCACACTCGGTCTCAGCGATGGCGTCGGACGCGCAGTGCGTCCGGCAGACCATCGGCAATAACAGACTGAGGAAATTGCGAATGAGGAATGGAATGCTGCATCTGGCCACGGCAACGGCGCTGACCCTGGCGCTGTCGGTCTCCGCGGCCAATGCCCAGAAAAAATATGATCCGGGCGCCAGCGACACCGAGATCAAGGTCGGCCAGACCATGCCGTTTTCGGGACCGGCGTCGGCCTATTCATCGATCGGCAAGACCCAGGCCGCCTATTTCAAGATGATCAACGACCAGGGCGGCATCAACGGCCGCAAGATCAATTTGATCCAGTATGACGACGCCTATTCGCCGCCGAAGGCCGTGGAGCAGATCCGCAAGCTCGTCGAGAGCGACGAGGTGCTGCTGACGTTCCAGATCATCGGCACGCCCGTGAACGCGGCCGTCCAAAAATATCTCAATTCCAAGAAGGTGCCGCAGCTGTTCGCGGCGACCGGCGCCTCGAGGTTCACCGATCCGAAGAACTTTCCGTGGACCATGGGCTACAACCCGAACTACTTCGTCGAGGGCCGAATCTACGGCCAGTACATCCTGAAGGAGCATCCGAACGCGAAGATCGGCGTGCTCTATCAGAACGACGACCTTGGGAAAGACTATCTGAACGGCCTCAAGGCCGGCCTCGGTGACAAGGCCGCCAAGATGATCGTGACCGAAGCCTCCTACGAGGTTTCCGATCCCACGGTCGACTCGCAGATCCTCAAGATCAAGGATGCCGGCGCCGATCTGTTCTTCAGCGCGACGACGCCGAAGCAGGCCGCGCAGGCGATCAAGAAGATCGCCGAGATGGGCTGGCATCCGGTGCAGATCGTCGACATCAATGCCACCTCGGTCGGCGCGGTGCTGAAGCCGGCGGGCCTCGATGCCGCCAAGGGCCTGATCAGCGTCAATTACGGCAAGGAACCGCTCGATCCCACCTGGAAAGACGATGCCGGCATGAAGAGGTATTTCGACTTCATGGCCAAGTACTATCCTGACGGCGACAAGGACTCGAACTTCAACACCTACGGCTACAGCACGGCGCAGCTGCTGGTGCATGTGCTGAAGCAATGCGGTGACGATCTGACGCGCGAGAACGTCATGAAGCAAGCGGCCTCGCTGAAGGACGTCACCAGCGACACCGCGCTGCCCGGCATCAAGGCCAACACCTCGCCGACCGACTACCGCGTCAACAAGCAGCTTCAGATGATGAAGTTCAACGGCGAGCGCTGGGAGCTGTTCGGCCCGATCCTGGAGGATGCCGGTCCGGCGGGTTAGGCTCTCTCGTTGTCATTCCGGGGCGATGCGACAGCATCGAACTACGGTGCGCAGTTGCGCACCTGAGAATCTCGGGATTCCGGGTTCGGCTCTTCGAGCCGTCCCGGAATGACCGAGCAAAAAATCCGTAGATGGCCGGGTCATAGGCGCGCGGAAGCGACGCCGTCCTTCGGACGGCTATGCCCGGCCATGACGAGACCTAGGTCGGTATCTCGCCAAAATTCTTCCCCACCGGCAGCACCGCGTGCCGGATCAGCCGCGAGTCCTCCACGGCGGCCTGGCGGTGCTTCACCGCCTCGCGATAGACGGGATCGCGGATCATCTCGACGAAGGCCGAGACGCTCGGATATTCGGCGATGAAGCAATGGTCCCAGCGCTCGTCCTGCGGGCCGATCAGCATCAGCTCGAAGCGGCCCTGCCAGACGATGCGGCCGCCGAGGCGTTCGAACACCGGGCCGCTCTCGCGGCCATAGGTCGCATAGGCTTCCGCGCCGCTCGCCTTGCGGCCATCGGGATAGGCCGCCTCTTTGCGCAGGCGCACCAGATTGAGCATGTGGATCGGACCGGGGCGGTCGTTCTCCCGGAATTGCGCGAAGATCTCCTTGGTCGGATCGATATGGCCCATGCGAGTTCCCTCTTTCTTGATGCAGACGATCCTAGCTTCGGCGCCCGGGAACCGGAACTGCGGCCGGCGAATGCCGCACCTCCTAATCGCGCGTTAACGCCGGGGTAACCGGGCCTTAAACAGCGACCGCTAGCGTGCGGCGGGGCGGACTGACCGGGCGTTTTGCGTATGGCGTGGGGAAAGAAAAAAGGTGGGCGGAAGGAGCCGCTGTTCGGCTTGCCCGCGGCGCTCGCCGATCTGCGCCTCACCGCGGCGGACCGCATTCCCGGCGGCGAGGACAAGCCCAAGAAATCTGCGAAATCATCTCCCAAGCGCAAGAGCGAGGATGCCGGCGACGAGCCGCCGCGCGAGCGTAAGGCGCAAGCCAGCCGCAGCGGCGCCAAGCGGCGCGCGAAGTCGCGCGGCGGCTTCGGTCTCGGCCGCCTAGTCTATTGGGGCGCGGTGCTGAGCCTGTGGGGCGTAATCGCCGTCATCGGCGTCGTGATCTATGTCGGCGCCCATCTGCCGCCGATCCAGTCGCTGGAAATCCCCAAGCGGCCACCGACGATCCAGATCGTCGGCATCGACGGCAGCGTGCTGGCGCAGCGCGGCGAGATGGCCGGCGCCAATGTCGCGCTGAAGGACCTGCCGCCGTACCTGCCGAAAGCGTTCATCGCCATCGAGGACCGCCGCTTCTATTCGCATTACGGCATCGACCCGGTCGGCATCCTGCGCGCCCTCGTCACCAACGTGCTCCATCGCGGCGTCTCGCAGGGCGGCTCGACGCTGACCCAGCAACTCGCCAAGAACCTGTTCCTGACCCAGGAGCGCACCATGCAGCGCAAGCTGCAGGAGGTGGAGCTCGCGATCTGGCTGGAGCGCAAGCATTCCAAGGACGAGATTCTGGAGCTGTACCTGAACCGCGTCTATTTCGGTTCGGGCGCCTACGGCGTCGAGGCCGCGGCGCAGCGTTATTTCGGCAAGTCGGCCAAGAACGTGACGATCGCCGAAGCGGCGATGCTCGCCGGTCTCGTCAAGTCGCCCTCGCGTCTTGCACCCAACCGCAATCCCGAAGGCGCGGAGGCGCGTGCGCAGATCGTGCTCGCGGCGATGGCGGACGCGAAATTCATCACCGAAGCGCAGGCCAAGGCCTCGACCGGCCATGCCTCCTACAATGTGAAGCCGGTTGGCGCCGGCACGGTCAACTACGTCGCCGACTGGATCGGCGAGGTGCTGGACGATCTGGTCGGCCAGATCGACGACAGCATCAAGGTCGAGACCACCATCGATCCCAAGCTCCAGAGCGTGGCGGAAGCCGCCATCATCGACGAGCTCGCGGCCAAGAGCGTGAAGTTCAACGTCAGCCAGGGCGCGCTGGTGGCGATGACGCCCGACGGCGCCGTGCGCGCCATGGTCGGCGGGCGGAACTATTCCGAGAGCCAGTACAACCGCGCCGTCACCGCCAAGCGCCAGCCGGGCTCCTCGTTCAAGCCGTTCGTGTATCTCACCGCGCTCGAGCAGGGGCTGACGCCCGACACGATGCGCCAGGACGCGCCGATCGAGGTCAAGGGCTGGCGACCTGAGAATTACACGCACGAATATTTCGGGTCGGTGACGCTGACCCAGGCGCTGGCGATGTCGCTCAACACGGTCGCGATCCGCCTCGGCCTCGAGGTCGGACCGAAGAACGTGGTGCGCACCGCGCACCGGCTCGGCATCTCCTCCAAGCTCGAGCCGAACGCCTCGATTGCGCTCGGCACCTCCGAAGTCTCCGTGGTCGAGCTGGTCGGCGCCTATGCGCCGTTCGCCAATGGCGGCCTCGCGGTGACGCCGCATGTGGTGACGCGGATCAAGACGCTGGGCGGCAAGCTGCTCTACATGCGCCAGCCCGAGGAGCGCAATCAGGTCATCGACGCCCGCTATGTCGGCATGATGAACGCAATGATGCGGGAGACGCTGATATCGGGCACCGCCAAGAAGGCCGAGATTCCCGGCTGGCCGGCAGCCGGCAAGACCGGCACCAGCCAGGATTACCGCGACGCCTGGTTCATCGGCTACACCGCCAACCTCGTCACCGGCGTCTGGCTCGGCAATGACGACAACTCGCCGACCAAGAAGGCGACCGGCGGCGGCCTGCCGGTGGAAGTCTGGACGCGCTTCATGAAGACGGCGCACGAGGGCGTGCCGGTCGCAGCATTGCCGAGCACGCCAGGTGGCTGGGGCCTGTCGAATCTCGCGCAGGCGGCGTCGCAGGTATCGTCACCGACACCGGCGGGACCGCCGGCGAATGCCGGCTATCGTCCGCCGCCCCCGACGCGCGCCAATGTACGGCCGGAAGCCGCCGCGGGACTCGATGGCTGGCTGATGGACCGGCTGTTTGGTGGAAACCGATAGCTTCGGGCTGAGGACACGAGGCCCCAAGACAAAAAGTGCGAAAACAACCCCATGCACAGTAGCCGGCGACAGCAAAATCAACGGCTTGCGGAGACAGCACCGCGGGGTTGAAGCGCGCGCTGCCAGTCTGCCGTCATTCCCCGCGACGGCGAGCGACGGCAACCTGCAGATCGCGCCATCGCTTCGGCAAGTCCTGCCTATCGCGGCAAGATCGACCAGGGCCGGCGACGCTCGGAAAGCAAAAACACCAATCTCTTCAAGCTCCCGTCAGCGGCCCGGGATTTGCTCTCACAGGTTGAGCGATTGCCAGGGAGCGTTCCATGATTTCAAATCTATCCGGCGCGGCGTTGCCCCATCTGCGTCCCGCATCGGCGTCCACCTCACATGCGACATCGGGTCTTCAGCCGGTGGTGACAGCGGCGACCGAGGCGCCTGACGCGACGAGCAGCGGCTTTCGGGTTGACGTCTCCCAGGTGAAGCTGTTGCAAGGGGCGAAGCTCATATCGGTGGCGGATGTTCCGGTCGTACGCGACCTGATGGCGGCAAACTGGCTGAGGACTCACGACACCAACGCAACGCAATCATTCGTCTCGGACGACGCGCCTCAAAACACCTACGCGCAGGTGAAAGTCGACGGCAAGGTGGTGGCCACGGTCTACAATGGCGGCTCCTCGACGATGACCAACGCGGCGGCCGGGCAGATCGGCAAGCTCGAAGATCCTCCCGGCCTGGGTGGACCGGACCTGGCGCAGTGGCGCGCCGACACTTATGCGAGACTGCTTGGCGGCACCGTCGAGAAGGCGCCCACCGCCATCACGCAATCGCAATGGACGCCGCGCGAGAGCACGTCCACGACTTACAGCCGCGAACAACTCGACGCAGCCTTCCAGGCCATGCTGGCCGAGGGCCAGAAGGCGGCTGCGCAACAGCAATCGTCTTATTTGGCATCACGCACGCAGCCGGGGACGAGTGCGGATCTCAGCGCGTGAGCGTTGGACGATTTTGAAACGCGCTTTGATCGGGGAGGCAGTCCGCCGCCTGACCTTCGGTGTCGTCCCGGCCTGGTGCGCGATTGCGCACGGGGCCGGGACGACGAGAGAGTTTGGACGGCGAAACGAGTAGCCCGCCCTAATCCTCGACCCCGTACCGGTGCAGGTCGTTCCCGTGCGTGTCGAGCCACTTCTTGGCGCGTTCCATCGACGGGCACATCTTGCCGCAGACGCGCCAGAACCGGGCCGAATGGTTCATCTCGACGAGATGGGCGACCTCGTGGGCGGCGAGGTAGTCGAGCACGAAGGGCGGCGCAAGGATCAGGCGCCAGGAGAACGACAGCGAACCGGCCGAGGTGCAGGAGCCCCAGCGGCTGGACTGGTCGCGGATCGAGAGGCGCTTAACGCGGACGCCGAGCTCGGCGGCGTAGGCTTCCGCCGAGCGCTGCAGGTCGCGGCGCGCCTCGCGCTTGAGGAAATCACTGACGCGACGGTCGACATGCTCGAGCCCACCGGCGACGCAGAGAATGCGTTCACCGGACTCGCGCGTCTCGGTCCACACCGTGCCGCGCTGGCCGGCGCGATGCACGATGCGATGGGAGGTGCCGCGCAGCGGTATCACCGTGCCCGGCTGGAACGGCGCGGCCTTCGGCAATCGACCGAGACGAGCCGCGATCCACGCGCCGTGACGCTGCGCGAAATCCTTGGCGTCGGCGAGCGTGCCGCGCGGCGGCATGGTGAGAATGGCTTCGCGATCGCTCGGATGAATCCTGAGCGTGTAGCGGCGCGCGCGGCGGTGCCGGCGCAGTCGGATGGCAAAATATTGCGATCCGTGGGTGATCACGAGGGTCTTCGGTTCGTGGGGCCGCCGATAGAGGAGCGCGCGAGTGGCCATGTCTGTCAGTCCGGGGGGCAGGAGGGCGCCCGGATTCTGCCATAACCGCCGCCATGGGAAGCGCTCGGCGCAAAAACAAATCATTTGCCCAATATACAGGGGTCAGGCGACCGGGAGACCCTACAGACTGGGGTTGGAACCCGTTTTTTTCGCCCCCGCTGGATGCATGCGGCACCCCCAAGGGGTGAGTACCGACTCACTCCTATAAGACTACCTAAATACCTCGAAGCTGGAGGGAACTTACCCCTCCCGAGCCCCTCAAAAGCATCCGGATTTTCGACGGGAAAGCCGAAAAACGCGACTATTCAGCTGCGAGAGCCTGCAACGAAGCAGGATTCGCCGCCGAAACCATGAAGTCATGGATGCGCGGCACGATTTCCGACTTGAAGCGCGAGCCATTGAACACGCCGTAATGTCCAACGCCCTTCTGGACGTAGTGAACGCGGCGATGATCGGGGATCGAGCTGCACAATGCGTGCGTTGCTTCGGTCTGACCGAGGCCGGAGATGTCGTCGTTCTCGCCTTCGACCGTCATCAACGCCACACGCGTGACCCTGGAGGGATCGACGAGTGTTCCGCGGTGGGTCATCTCGCCCTTCGGCAGCGAGTGCTTCACGAACACGGTGTCGACGGTCTGCAGGTAATACTCGGCGGAGAGATCCATCACCGCGAGATATTCGTCGTAGAACTCACGGTGCTTGTCGACGAGATCGCCGTCGCCCTTCACCAGATTGGCGAAGAGCTGCTTGTGCGCATCCATGTGCCGGTCGAGATTCATGCTGATGAAGCCGTTGAGCTGCAGGAATCCCGGATAGACATCGCGCATCATGCCCGGATGCGGGAACGGCACCTTGGTGATGACGTGGTTGCGGAACCAGTCAATGCCGCGCTCCTGGGCGAGGTCGTTCACCGCGGTCGGATTGCGCCGGGTGTCGATCGGACCGCCCATCAGCGTCATCGAGGTCGGCACGAAGGGATCGCGCCGCGCCTCCATGATCGAGACCGCGGCAACGACGGGCACCGAGGGCTGGCACACCGCCATGACATGGGTGTTGCCGCCGAGAACGTGCAGCATCTCGATGATGTAATCGATGTAATCGTCGAGATCGAAGCGGCCATCGCTGAGCGGCACCATGCGGGCGTCGGCCCAATCGGTGATGTAGACCTCATGCGCGGGCAGGAAGGCTTCGACCGTGCCGCGGAGCAGCGTCGCGTAATGGCCCGACATCGGCGCCACGATCAGCACGCGCGGCTGCGGGCTGCGCAGGGGACGGGCGAACTTGCGATCGAAATAGAGCAGCCGGCAGAACGGCTTTTCCCAGACCGAGCGGACCTCGACCGGAACGCGGAGGCCGTTGACCTCGGTGTCGTTGAGACCCCATTCCGGCTTGCCGTAGCGGCGCGTGGTGCGCTCGAACAACTCGCAGGCCGCGGCGACCGACTTGCCGACTTCGGTGCGTGCCCATGGATTGAGGGGATTTTGAAACAGCAGCCTGGTCGCGTCGGTGACGGCGCGCGCCGGATTGAGAGAGGCGTGCGCCATCTCATACATCCAGTACATCGGCGTCGTCAGAACCGGACTGCCTTCGGCAGCCAGGGGCGGCGCGCCGCCAAACTCACCAATAGGCATCGTTATATTCCTCTTCGCATCGCAACATACTGCCGAATGCGTAATATTGCGTCAATGCATGGTTCCGTACATCTACGTAAGCACAACGGGAAAAACCGCCTGAATCCACGGGAAAGTGACGTTATTCCCCGCCCGACAGCAGCGAGCCGTGGCGCTTGGCGCTGCGTAAAAGGGCAAGGAAGGCTGCAAAAGATGCAGCCAGAAGGATCGCGTTGATCACCAACGCCTCCAGCATCAGATCGGTCCTGAAGGTCTGCTCGATCAGCAGTGCGCGCATCCCCTCGAAGGCGTAGGTCGGCGGCAACGCCCAGGCGACGTATTGCAGCCAGACCGGCAGCACGCTGACGGGATAATAGACACAGGCGAGCGGCAGGATCGCGAACATCAGGGTCCAGACGATGCTCTCGGCGCCGAGGCCGTTTCGCAGCACGAGGCCCGACACGAAGATGCCGACCGACCAGCTGGTGAAGATCAGATTGCAGAAGAAGGCGATCAGCGGCAGGCCGAGGGCATAGACATTGAAGTGAAACATGAACAGCGCGAGCAGGGTCATCGGAATGATCCCGATCGCGAGCCGGATCAGGCTCATGACCATCAGCGACAGCAGAAACTCGATCGGCTTCAGCGGGCTCATCATGAGGTTGCCGATGTTGCGCGCCCACATCTCCTCCAGGAACGAAATGGAGAAACCGAGCTGCCCGCGGAACAGGATGTCCCAGAGGATGACGGCGCCGATCAGCGTGCCGCCGGCGCGCGCGAAGAAATTGGCGTTTTCGGCGATGTAGAGCTGGAGGAAGCCCCAGGTGATGACTTGCAGCGCCGGCCAGTACAGCAGCTCCAGCAGCCGCGGCCAGGACGACATCAGGAGGTACCAATAGCGCAGGATCATCGCGCCGATGCGTTGCACGGAGATGCCGCGGTGAAGGGAGATGTCGGTCACTGCGGTCCCCTGTCGCCCGGATGAGCGAAGCCGCATCCGGGACTTTGCCGGCGGCGGTCCCGGGTATCGCTGCGCTCACCCGGGCTACGGCAGGAACAATGTCCCCTCACCGCGCCGCCTCCTTCGCACCGTTCACCCGGCCGCGCGCGACGTCCAGGAACACCTCCTCCAGCGTGGTGCGGTTGTAGCGGGCCATGATGGCTTCGGGCGTGTCGTCGTCCTCGATGCGGCCGCGCTTCATGATGATGACGCGGTCGCAGAGCCGCTCGACCTCGAGCATGTTGTGCGAGGCCAGGAGGATGGTGGCATCGTGCCGCTTGCGGTAGCGCTCCAGATGCGCCCGCACCCAGTCCGCGGTATCAGGGTCGAGCGAGGCGGTCGGCTCGTCCAGCAAGAGCAGCTCGGGCTGGTTGATCAGCGCCTTGGCCAGCGCGACGCGCGTCTTCTGGCCGGCGGAGAGCTTGCCGTTGGCGCGATCGATGAAATCGGTGAGGTCGAGATCGTCGGCGAGCTCGGCAATACGGCCAGCGAGGTTCTTCACCGCATAGAGCTTGCCGAACACGGTGAGGTTCTGCCGCACCGTGAGCCGCATCGGCATGTCGACATAGGGGCTTTCGAAGTTCATCCGCCCCAGCACGGCGGCGCTCTCCTCCGGCATCCGATGCCCGAGCACCTGGACGCGGCCGGCGGTCGGCAGCACCAGGCCCATGATCATCGCGATGGTCGTGGTCTTGCCGGCACCGTTGCCGCCAAGCAGCCCGGTGATGCTGCCGCGCGGAAGCGAAAAGGAGATGTCGTCGACGGCGCGGGTCTGCTTGTAGACCTTGACGAGATGATCGACCGCAATCGCCGCGGAAGGACTGCGATCCGCGACAGTCGGCCGACTTGAAGCCTCGTCATTCTCGGTCATGCTGGCCGTTCTTCTGCTATTGCAGCCGATAGCGCAAGGCTTGTAATTCCTGGGTGGTTCCGCAGGTCCAGCGTTCGTGAACGAGAAGGCGCCGCCCCATTGGCCGATATGACCGAAATTGCCGATTCCGACTTTCACCACGCGCAGCGGCATATCCGGCTGGACACGATCCTGCGGCTGCGGTGGCTCGCGGTGCTGGGCCAGCTCGCCGCGATCTTCATCGTGGCGCAGGGGCTGGAGTTCAACGTCGAGATCGCCCCCTGTGTCAGCATCATCGCCCTGTCGGCGGCACTCAACCTTGGGCTCCAGACGGCGGCCAATCCGATGCAGCGGCTGGAGCCGATGCAGGCGGCCGGCCTGCTCGCGCTCAACATCGTGGAGCTGGCGGGGCTGTTGTTCTTCACCGGCGGTCTGCAGAATCCGTTCTCGTTCCTGTTCCTGGCGCCCGTGCTGATTTCGGCCACGGCGCTGCCGGCCCGCTTCACCTTCGGCCTCGGGCTTCTCGCCGTTGCCTGCGCCTCGATCCTGTTCTTCTTCCATTTTTCGCTGCCGTGGGATTCCGACGATCCCCTGGTGCTGCCGCCAGTGTATCTCGTCGGCGTCTGGCTCTCGATCGCGCTCGCGATCGGCGTCACCAGCCTCTACTCGTTCCAGGTGACCGAGGAGGCGCGCAAGCTCGCGGACGCGCTGGCCGCAACCGAGCTGGTGCTGACGCGCGAGCAGCATCTGACCCAGCTCGACGGATTGGCGGCCGCGGCCGCGCATGAGCTCGGCACGCCGCTCGCGACCATCTTCCTGATCTCGCGCGAGCTCGAAAAGACGGTGAAGGACGCGAGCATCTCCGCCGACCTCAAGACCCTGCGCGAGCAGACCCAGCGCTGCCGCGACATCCTGAGCAAGATCACCCAGCTCTCCTCCACCGGTGCGCCATTCGACCACATGAAGCTGTCGGAGCTGATCGAGGAGGTGGTGGCACCGCACCGCGATTTCGGCGTCGACATCAAGGTACGGATCGCGGTGGCCGTCGCGGCCGAACCGGTCGGATCGCGCAATCCGGCGATCCTCTACGGCATCGGCAACATCGTCGAGAACGCGGTCGATTTCGCCCGCACCACCGTCGAGGTGAACGCATGGTGGAACAAGGATCATATCGAGCTTGTGATCTCCGACGACGGACCCGGCATCCCGCCCGATATCCTCAACCGGATCGGCGAGCCCTATCTGTCGCGGCGGCGCCCCCAGGACGAAGGCGGGAGCGAGCGGCGCGGCCTCGGGCTGGGCGTGTTCATCGCGCGCACACTGCTCGAACGCACCGGCGCCAAGGTCTCGTTTACCAACCGGACCTTTCCGGAACACGGCGCGGTGGTTCAGATCACATGGCCGAGACAGCGTTTTGAGGCTATCGAGACGCTCGAAGAAACAATAGGATAGGGCGCGACCTTGCGTCGCACAACGGCGCCGATCGACTATTTGCCGCCTTGGCACCGGTCGATCGCGACGCCATATGTCAATGTGCTGGAAAAAGGACAACACCTTGAACGCCATTGCCGAACTGAACGAACAGACCGACCGCTCGCTTCTCATCGTGGAGGACGACAAGCCGTTTCTGGAACGGCTGTCGCGCGCGATGGAGACGCGGGGCTTTGCCGTGACATCGTGCGACACCGTTTCGGACGGTCTCGCGCAGATCGGCAGATCCGCACCGGCCTTCGCGGTGGTGGATCTGCGGCTCGGCGACGGCAACGGTCTCGACGTGGTCTCGGCGCTGAAGAAGAAGCGCCCGGATGCGCGCGCGATCGTGCTCACCGGCTATGGCAACATCGCCACCGCCGTGACCGCGGTGAAGATGGGTGCGATCGATTATCTGTCGAAGCCGGCCGACGCCGACGACGTCGTTGCCGCGCTGCTCTCGACCAGCGCGGAGAAATCCGAGCTGCCGACCAACCCGATGTCGGCGGACCGCGTCCGCTGGGAGCACATCCAGCGCATCTACGAAATGTGCAACCGCAACGTCTCGGAAACGGCGCGCCGGCTGAACATGCACCGCCGCACGCTGCAGCGCATCCTGGCCAAGCGCGCGCCGAGGTGACGATCTCGTAGATCTCGTAGGGTGGGTTAGCGAAGCGCAACCCACCACTTGGCTGCCGCAACGAGAAGAGGTGGGTTACGCCTTCGGCTAACCCACCCTACGGACTATAAAAGCTATTCCCAGAAATCCGCGTGCCCTTGCGGGTCCACCAGGCGGTTGATCCGCAGCGCCGCCGCCATGGCGAAGCGTACCGTCATCTGCTTGCGCGTGGCGGCGGCGAGCTTGTGCTCGGGCGCCTCGCAATGCATGTGCGCGCCATAGGCGTCGGCGACGATCAGGCCGGTGTCGCCAGGGAAGATTTCGCAGGGCAGGTCCTGCGTGAAGGCGAAGAACAGCCGGTCGCAGTGGGCGCGGTATTCGTGCCATTTCTGATCGGCGCGCAGATCCTCGACCGACGATTTGATCTCGACGATCCAGATCTCGCCGCGCTCGTTCAGCGCCACGAGATCGGCACGCCGGCCCGACGGCAGCGGCAATTCGCTGATGCAGGAGAAGCCGAGCGAGCGTAACAGCCGCGCCGTTCCGCGCGCGACCGCCAGCGCCGTCTCCGACTGGCGGCGATCCGGCGGCGGCACGAGCGCGATGTTGCGGGCGGTGTTGTCCATGGAGGGAGGATAGCCGATTCCATGATTGGCGAACACCGTCGATAGAAGCGAGCTGCGGCCATGCACGCGGCGTCGTCCCCGCGAACGCGGCGACCCATAACCACGGGGCGGAGTTTGGCGAAGACTCGTCGTCCGGTACTCTCACCGACCACGATTGATAGATCCACGCGGTATGGGTCCCCGCGTTCGCGGGGACGACAGCGTGTGCGGAACACGGAACCTCCCTCCTCCCTCACACTTATCACGCAGCCGCCGCACCTCGGCGGGACCACCGAGGCTGCGGCATGATCGACGATCTCTGGTACAAGAACGGCGTGATCTATTGCCTGTCCGTCGGCACCTATATGGATGCCAACGGCGACGGCATCGGCGACTTCAAGGGCCTGCTGCGGCGGCTCGACTATCTGCACGGGCTCGGCATCACCACGATCTGGCTGATGCCGTTCCAGACCTCACCGGGACGTGACGACGGTTACGACATCGCCGATTATTACAGCGTCGATCGCCGCTACGGCACGCTCGGCGACTTCGTCGAATTCACCCATGGCTGCAAGCAGCGCGGCATCCGCGTCATCATCGACCTCGTCGTCAACCACACCTCGGACCAGCATCACTGGTTCAAGGAGGCGCGGCGCGACAAGAACTCGCCCTATCGCGATTGGTACGTCTGGTCGGACAAGAAGCCGGCAGGCGCCGACAAGGGCATGGTGTTTCCCGGCGTGCAGAAAACGACCTGGACGCGCGACAAGGAAGCCGGCGCGTACTACTTCCACCGCTTCTACGATTTCCAGCCCGACCTCAACACCTCGAACCCGCATGTGCAGGCCGAGATCCTGAAGATCATGGGCTTCTGGATCCAGCTCGGCGTCTCCGGCTTCCGCATGGATGCGGTGCCGTTCGTGATCGCGACCAAGGGCGCGAAGGTGAAGAAGCCGGTCGAGCAATACGACATGCTGCGCGCGTTCCGCGAATTCCTGCAATGGCGGCAGGGCGACGCCCTCATCCTCGCCGAGGCCAACGTGCTACCGAAGACGGACATGGAATATTTCGGCCGCGATGCCGACCGCATGCACATGATGTTCAACTTCCACGTCAACCAGCACCTGTTCTATGCGCTGGCCTCGGGCGATTCGCGCCCGCTGGCGAAGGCGTTGAAGGCGACCAGGCCGCGGCCGGCCACGGCGCAATGGGGCCTGTTCCTGCGCAATCACGACGAGCTCGATCTCGGGCGTCTGACCAAGGTCCAGCGCGAGATCGTGTTCAAGAAGTTCGGGCCAGACAAGGACATGCAACTCTACGACCGCGGCATCAGGCGGCGGCTCGCACCGATGCTGGGCGGCGATCGCCGGCGGCTCGAGCTCGCCTACAGCCTGATGTGCACGCTGCCGGGAACGCCCGTGATCCGCTATGGCGACGAGATCGCGATGGGCGATGACCTGGCGCTGCCCGAGCGCAATTGCGCACGCACGCCGATGCAATGGTCGACCGAGCCACATGGCGGCTTCACCAAGAGCGACAAGCCCGCCTGCCCGGTCATCGACAAGGGACCTTACGGTTTTGACCACGTCAACGTCGCCAAGCAGCGGCGCGATCCCAACTCGATGCTGAACTGGACCGAGCGCATCGTGCGCATGCGCAAGGAGGTACCCGAGGTGGGCTGGGGCGATTTCGCCATCATTCCGCTGCGCGATCCCGCCGTGTTCATCATGCGCTATGACTGGCGCAACAATTCGGTGCTGTTCGTACATAATCTCGACGACAAGCCGCGCGAGATCGCGTTCTCGGCGGGGCTATCCAGGGACGCCGGCGCGCACCTCATCAATCTGCTGACGGAAGATCACAGCCACGCCGACAAGCGTGGCCAGCATCATGTCGTGCTGGAGCCCTACGGCTATCGCTGGTACCGCGTCGGCGGGCTGGATTATCTCTTGAAGCGGAGCGACATTGACAAGAGCACCGCGGGCAACAAGCATCCGGGATGATCGCGTCGTCCTGGCGAAAGCCAGCACCCATTACCCGATAGGTCGTTGTAGCGCGTTGGCGGTAACCACAAATCTTCGCCAAACTACACCCTGGGGTAACGGGTCCTGGATCTGCGCTTTGCTTGTCCAGGACGACGTCGGGGGATGAGGCCGCCGCTTCATTCTTCCTTTACGCCGACGCGACGATGACGCCCTCGTTCCCGCGCAGATCCAGCACGCCCTCCAGCTTCTCCCCCTCGCGATCCAGGAACGTCGACAGCAGGATCTCGCTGCCGAAGCGGATGGCGCTGGTGGTTACGGCGATCGGATCGGGGCCGAGATTGAGCGCCACGACCACGGCCCTGCCGCCGGCCTCGCGGCGATAGATCAGGAGATCGCCCTGCGCCGCGATCGGGTGATAGTCGCCCGCCACCAGCGGCGGCAAAGCCTTGCGCAGGCCGACTAGGCGACGGTAAAGCGCGAGGATCGAGCGGCTGTCGGCTTCGAGGTTGACGACATTGTCCCTGGCATAGTGCTCCGGCAGCGGCAGCCAGGGCCGCACCGTGGAGAAGCCGGCGAAGTCGGACGCGTCCCATTGCATCGGCGTGCGGCAGCCGTCGCGCCCGACGCCGATTCCCGGCACGTTCTTCTCGAAGGGATCGCGCACGTCCTCCGGCGCGATCGTCACCTGATGCATGCCGATCTCGTCGCCGTAGTAGAGCGTCGGCGTGCCGCGCAGGGTCAGCAGCAGCATGGCGGCGACGCGGGCCTGCTCGGGGCCGACGCGGCTTGCGACGCGCGGACGATCGTGATTGCCGAGCACCCAGTTCGGCCAGGCGCCGCGCGGCAGCGCCTTCTCGTAATCCTCGATGATCTTCTCGATCGAGCGGGCACTCCAGAACGTCGAGAGCAGCGCAAAGTTGAACGGCATCTGCGCGCCGGTGAGGTCGTTGCCGTAGTAGGCCATCAGGCGGTGCAGCGGCAGATAGATCTCGCCGATCAGGACGCGCGCACCAAAGGCATCAGTCACGCGCCGCATCTCGGCGATCACGTCGTGCACCTCGGGCTGGTCGGTGGAATATTGCGTGAGAATCTTCTCGTTCGGCGGCCGACCCTCGACGTAATGCGGGTTCGGCGGATTGTCGCGGAATTCGGCGTCCTTGATCAGGTGCCAGATCACGTCGACGCGAAAGCCGTCGACGCCCTTCTCCAGCCAGAACCGCATCACGTCGTAGATCGCGGCGCGGACGTCGGGATTGCGCCAGTTGAGATCCGGCTGCTGGGCGAGGAAGGCGTGGTAGTAATATTGGCCCGTGGCCTCGTCGAACTGCCACGCGCTGCCGCCGAACTCGGACAGCCAGTTGTTCGGCACGCCGCCATCCGCCGCCGGATCGCGCCAGACGTACCAGTCGCGCCTGGGATTGTCGCGCGAGGCGCGGCTTTCGACGAACCAGGGATGCTGGTCGGAGGTGTGGTTGGGCACGAGGTCGAGGATCAGCTTCAGGCCATTGTCATGGGCCGCCGCGATCAGCGCATCGAAATCCGCCATGGTGCCGAACAGCGGCTCGATGCCGGTGTAGTCGGAGATGTCGTAGCCGAAATCGGCCATTGGCGAGGGGAAGATCGGCGACAGCCAGATCGCGTCGACGCCGAGCGATTTGACGTAACGCAGCCGCCTGAGGATGCCGGCGAGATCGCCGACGCCGTCGCCGTTCGAGTCCTGAAACGAGCGCGGATAGATCTGGTAGAAGATGCCGTCGCGCCACCAATTCTCGCTGCCGTGAGCCATGCCGAAAGACCACCCGAATCTGCGCCTCGCGCGGGAGAACGCGACAGCAACGCCCCGGTTCAAATTGGCAGGTCAATTGGGACGGCCGTGTGACGGCTGTTCCCGCGGGGCGCGTTCCGGCTTTCCGCCGAATCTTTTGCTTGGCGCCCTCGCAAAAATCGGCATTGTGAGGCCATGACCGATCAAAATGACACCACAGCGAAGGCCGGCGCGATCATCGTGCCCGTGACGCTGTTCGAGCAGAACTGCACCATCATCTGGGACGAGCCCACCAAGAAGGCCGTGGTGATCGATCCCGGCGGCGACGTGCCGAAAATCCTGGATGCGATCAAGCAGACCGGCGTCACCGTGGAGAAGATCTGGCTGACCCACGGCCATATCGACCATGTCGGTGGCGCCGCCGATCTGCGCGATGCGCTGAAGGTGCCGATCGAGGGCCCGCATGAGGCGGACAAGTTCCTGCTCGACAACGTGGTCGAGAGCGGCGCGCGCTTCGGCATGACGGGCGGGCGCAACTTTGCGCCGGACCGCTGGCTCGACGAGGGCGACCGCGTCTCGATCGGCGACCTGCATTTCGACATCCTGCACTGCCCCGGCCATTCGCCGGGCAGCGTGGTGTTCTTCAACAAGGATTTGCGTTTCGCCCATGTCGGGGACGTGCTGTTCGCGGGCTCGGTCGGCCGCACCGATCTGCCCGGCGGCAATCACGCAACGCTGATCGACTCGATCAAGACGAAACTGCTGCCGCTCGGCGACGATGTCGGCTTCATCTGCGGCCACGGCGCCGGCTCGAGCATCGGCCAGGAGCGGATGACCAATCCGTTCATCACGGGAGAGATGTAAGGGCCTATTCCGCGGCGTCTGCCAGCGCCGCGGGTTCGCTCAAGTTACGCTCGCCCCATTCGCGGATCGCCGCAACGACTGGCACGAAGCTCTTGCCCTTGCGGGTCAGGCGATACTCGACCTTCGGCGGCACCTCGCCGAAATCCTTGCGATCGATCAGGCCGCTTTGCGCCAGCGCCTTCAATTCGCGGCTGAGCACACGCGGGGTGATCTCCGCGCTTCCGGTCGTGCCGCGCAACAGACCGCTCCGGATCTCGCCATAGCGGCGCGGGCCGTCCTTGAGGTCCCAGACGATGCGCAGCTTGTACTTGCCGCTGATCATCTTTTGAAAAGCCGCGACCGGGCAGGCGCGCGCCGGGGATGCCGTTGCCTTCGCCATCTCGTCTGCTCCATGCGTTGGCCATTCTTGCTTTGACGCGTTTTCTTAACGCGAACCGGTATCCACTTCGCTCGAAAACGCTATGCGACGAGGATAGGAGCAACGTCGAAAAAGTCCATACTATCAATTTTGTCCATACTTGCAGGATCGTTTGCAAGGGGCAGATGATGACGCACATGACGAACAGGGAGCGTCACATGAAGCACTTCATGATCAGGTACGAGTTCAGGAACGGCACGACAGAGGCCTGGCACCAGGAGGTCGGCCGCTTCGTTAGGGCGATCGACGGCGATCCGGAGCTAAAAGGGCGGATCGGCTATCGCGTCCTGAAGAGCCGCGACGACGGCAGTTATTTCCACCTCGCCAGCGTCAGCGACGATGCCGCGCAAAAGACACTGCAATCGCGCGACTTCTTTAGGGCTTATCAGGAGATGACGCGGAAGGTCGCCGGCGGCGAGGTGACGGTGACGCCGATCGAATGGATCGGCGCCACGGCCTGAATCGTCATTCCGGCCTGTCCTGTGATTATGGGTCCCGGATCGGCGCTCCGCTTCGCTGCGCTTGTCCGGGACGACAGCTGAGTTTGTGGCGCTACCGGGTGACGAAAGCTACTTCATCAGCCCCGCGGCGGTCAGTGCGCGTGTGATGATCTGGCCGAGATCGAAGCTGCGGGTGGCTTCGCCCTTGGCGTCAGCGGGCTGTTCGGCGGCCGCGGTGCGGATCGAGCGGGCGAGATGCGGCGCGGGCGTCAGCGCCGGCTTTGCGGGCTTTGCCTCCGACTTCTTCGTCGCGTCCGGAATCCAGCCGGTGAGGCCGAAGAACTTTGCGATGTGGTAGGACGAGGAGATGCCGGCCTCGATCAGGAACGCGCCTTCCATGCCGTATCGCTGGTCGTTGTCGGCAAGTCCAAGCGGCGTGCCGTGCGCCATGTCGGTGATGGCGTAGGACTCGACCAGCGTCTCGCCGTCCTTGTTCCACCAGGCCTGACGCGGATAGCCGTCGACATTGGTCTCGGCCATCGGCACGTCAGGCAGATCGTGCAGATCGAGCCATTGCTTGACGATCTCGTTCGCATTGCCGGGATTGACGGTGCGATCGGCGCTGCCGTGCCACACCGAGATCCTCGGCCATGGCCCGCGATGGTCGGAGGCGTTCCGCACGAGATCGCCGAGATCGCGCGCGGGACGCGTCGGAGAATGAAACATGCCGTCCAGCGCCTCGCGCAGATTCGAGGCGATGCCGTAAGGAAGCCCCGCGATGACCGCACCGGCAGCAAACACTTCCGGATAGGTCGCGAGCATCACCGACGTCATGCCGCCACCGGCCGAGAGGCCCGTGATGAAGATGCGCCTGGGATCGATGCGATGCGCCTCGACCATATGCGCAATCATCTCGCGGATCGAACGCGCCTCGCCGGAGTCCCGCGCCGTGTCTTCCGGATTGAACCAGTTGAAGCAGGTGTTGCCGTTGTTGACGCGCTGCTGCTCGGGCATCAGCAGCGCGAAGCCGTAATGTCTTGCGAGTGTCGCCCACCCCGCGCCGAGATCGTAGCCGGCCGCGGTCTGACCGCAGCCATGCAGCACGACGACGAGCGCGCGCGGCCTCTGGAGCTGCGTGGGCACGAAGGCGAACATGCGCAAGGCGCCGGGATTGTCGCCGAAGCCGGTGACCTCCTGCAGCGGGCTGGATGAATCCGCACTGCGGCCGAGCTCGGCAAAGCGCAGACCGTCCAGCTTGGGCAGACGTCTCAACAGATCGACATTTCGGGCTAACGACACGGCAACTTCCTGGTGGGCGACGTTCAACGTCCAGCCAAACCAGATAGTTGCTGCATTGCAAAATAAAAAGACCGTGCGCTGTCAATCCAGCGAAAATCGCTGGGATTTCCCGCGGAATCCGCGCGCATTAACCGCAATGCCTCAACTTGATGCAGAGGCGCGGCGCATCCATGCCAGAAATGCGGCGCAGATCATGATTAAGGCCACAAACAGCGCAAGCGAGACGAGAAATCCTGCGCGCGCTGATTGCACGGCTTCGACGGCGAAGAATACCGCGCCGATTGCGGCCACTCCGGCCGCATTCCCGATCTGGGCCGTCGTGCCATAAATGCCGGAAGCCGAGCCTGCGGCGGCGGGTTTCACGCTCGACAGCACTGCACCGGAGAGCGGCGCCATCACCAGGCCCTGACCGTAGCCGAAGACGACCATCGCGAGCGCGAGCGCCATCGGCGTCGGCGCGGCCAAATGGAAGACAACAAGTGCGAGTGCAGCAAGCCCTACGATCTGGAGCACGCAGCCCTCGATCAACACCTTGGTGCCGCGATGGCGGGCTCGCACGCCGCTGTGACGCGAGGCCACGACAAAAGCGAGCGCGAGCGGAATGAAGGCGAGGCCCGCCGTGAGCGGCGGGATCTCGAGGCCGCGCTGCATGTAGAGCGTCATCACCAGATAGAACGAGAGATTGGCGGCAAAGAAGAAGAATGCCGCGCCGAGACCGCGCAGGAAGGCGACGTCCGACAGCAGCGCGAGATCGACCAGCGGCATGCCGCCGGCGCGCGCGACCTTCCGCTCCAGCTTCAGGAACGCGGCGAGGATCGCACCGCCCGTCGCCATCACCGCCCACAGCCACGGCGCCCATCCGACATCATGGCCGAACAGCAACGGGCCGATCAGGCACAAAAGGCCTGCGAACAGGACAATGCTGCCCTTGATGTCGAGCTTCGTGCCTGATCGCCGCGGCACCGACGGCATGATGCGCCAGGCGGCAGCGGCGATCACGAGCCCGCAGGGCACGTTGACGAAGAACACCGAACGCCAGCCGGTGCCGGCGAGATCGATCGTGACCAGCAGCCCACCGAGCAGGAAGCCGGCGGCGCCCGCAAGTCCGAGCACGATGCCGTAGATCGCGAAGGCGCGGCTGCGCTGACCGTCGGCGAACAGCAGGTGCAGCGTCGCCAGCACCTGCGGCACCATCAGCGCCGCGGTCGCGCCCTGTGCCAATCGCGCGACGATCAGCTCCAGCCCGGATTGCGCGAGCCCGCACCACAGCGAGGTCGCGGTGAAGCCGAGCACGCCGGCCAGGAAGATGGTCTTGGTGCCGTGGATGTCGCCGAGCCGGCCGCCGGTGACGACCAGCGTGGCATAGGCGATCAGGTAGATCGCAATGATCGACTCGATCTGCGCCGGCGACGCCTTCAGCTCCACCGCGATGGTGGGAATGGCGACGTTGACCACGAAGGCATCGACGCCGAACATGAACTGGGCGGCCACGACGATGGCCAGCACCCACCAGCGGCGGGTGGAATCACGTTGTTGTGTGACGATCTGATGCATCGGCGCATGGCTCTGGAACTTCGTTGTTCTCAGGATTTCAGATCGCAGACGGTGCCGCGATTACCTCGCAGGTAGCGAAGCTTCACGCATGGCTGCATTCCGCCGCGCGGGACATCGCGCGATTGCGTTCGTGCCATCCGGCACGTAGCTTCACCGCCTCAACAAACAGAAAATCAAGCCGGAGAGACCGCCATGGCGCGCCTGAAGTTCGGAGCCTTCCTTGCCCCGCATCACCCGATCGGGGAGCACCCGATGCTCCAGTTCCGGCGCGATCTCGACCTGGTCGAGCAGCTCGATGCGCTCGGTTATGACGAGTTCTGGTGCGGCGAGCATCATTCCTCCGGCTGGGAGATGATCGCCTCGCCCGAGATGTTCCTGGCCGCGGCCGGCGAGCGCACCAAGCGGATCAAGCTCGGCACCGGCGTGGTGTCGCTGCCCTATCACCATCCCTTCAACGTCGCCCAGCGCATGGTGCAGCTCGACCACATGACCGGCGGCCGCGCCATCTTCGGCTCCGGCCCGGGCGCGCTGGCGTCGGACGCACACACGCTCGGCATCGATCCGATGACGCAGCGCGACCGCCAGGACGAGGCGATCGGCGTGATCCGCCGCCTCTTCAATGGCGAGCGCGTCACCGCCAAGAGCGACTGGTTCACCATGAACGACGCCGCGCTGCAGATCCTGCCCTTGCAGGAGGAAATGCCGTTCGTGGTGGCTTCGCAGATCTCGCCCTCCGGCATGACGCTGGCCGGAAAATACGGCATCGGCATCATCTCGCTGGGCTCGATGACGACGCAGGGGCTGATGTCGCTGCAGCAGCAATGGCAATTCGCCGAGGACGCCGCGAAGAAGCACGGCACCACGGTGAGCCGCGCCGATTGGCGCGTGCTCCTGACGTTTCACATTGCCGAGACCCGCGAGCAGGCGCGGCGCGAGGCCGGCGCCGGGCTGATGCGCTGGCACAACGAATATAATGTCGGCACGCTGCAGCGACCGGGACTCACCGCGTTCTCCTCGCCTGACGAGGCCGTGGACAAGACCGCTTTCGTCGAGGGCGCGGCCTCCACCATCGGCACGCCCGACGATCTCGTCAAAACCATCAAGAATGTGATGCAGGTGTCCGGCGGCGTCGGCGCCATCATTGGCTTCGTGCACGACTGGGCCAATCCGGAGAACACCCGTCGCAGCTGGGACATGGTGGCGCGCTATGTCGTACCGGAGATCAACGGCTATATCGACGGCCTGCGCAGGTCGCAAAAGTTCGTGATCGAGAACCGCGCGATCTTCGAGCGCGCGGGCCAGGCCGTGATGGCCAAGATCATGCAGAACGAGAAGGCCGCCGAGGCGCTGAAGGTGACCGGCCCCGGCCGCGTCGCCATTCCCGCCGTCAATGCGCCGGATCTGCAGAAGGAAGCGGCGAAGCGATAGGCCCCTCGGCATTACGCTTGTAACGACGTTCACAACAAAGGCATACCGGCCTGTGCTATGCTGTTCCCGGTCAGCTGGCGCGGGCCGCAGCCGATCTGTGCTCGCGCGCTGTTCGGTCGGTTAACCGGAGCAATCGTCATGTCGATGCAGAATGTGGCCCCTGCGCTCGGCTTCACCCCGCCAAGGCGCAACGAGCTCACGCATATCCCCGGCGACGAGGGCTGGCCGATCATCGGCAAGACCTTTCAGGTGCTCGCCGACCCCAAGGGCCATATCGAGGCGAACGGCGCCAAATACGGCCTCGTCTATCGCACGCATTTTTTCGGCGAGACCAATGTCGTGCTGCTCGGGCCCGAGGCCAACGAGCTTGTGCTGTTCGACCAGCAGAAATTGTTTTCGTCGACGCATGGCTGGAACAAGGTCCTCGGCCTGTTGTTTCCGCGCGGCTTGATGCTGCTCGATTTCGACGAGCACCGCCTGCATCGCAAGGCGCTGTCGGTCGCGTTCAAGTCCGGTCCGATGAAGTCGTATCTGAGCGATCTCGACCGCGGTATCGCGGCGCGGGTGGCTCAATGGAAGGCCAAGCCCGGCGAGATGCAACTCTACCCGGCGATGAAGCAGCTGACGCTCGATCTCGCCGCGGCCTCCTTCCTGGGCGCCGACATCGGCCCTGAGGTCGACGAGATCAATCGCGCCTTCGTCGACATGGTCGCCGCCGCCGTCGCGCCGGTCCGCCGGCCCCTGCCCGGCACCCAGATGGCGCGCGGGGTGAAGGGACGCAAGCGCATCGTCGCCTATTTTCGCGAGCAGATCCCGCTCCGGCGCGGCAATCACGGCGGCGACGATTTGTTCTCGCAGCTCTGCCGCGCCACCCATGAGGACGGCGCGCTGCTCTCCGAGCAGGACATCATCGACCATATGAGCTTCCTGATGATGGCGGCGCACGACACGCTGACCTCATCGCTGACCTCCTTCATCGGCGAACTCGCCGCCAATCCGGACTGGCAGGACAGGCTGCGCGCCGAGGTGCTCGCGCTCGGGCTCGCCCCCGGCGCACCAAGCAGCTTCGACGACCTCGAAAAGATGCCGCTGACGGAGATGGCGTTCAAGGAGGCGCTGCGGCTCAAGCCGCCGGTCCCATCGATGCCGCGCCGCGCGATGCGCGATTTCAGCTTCAAGGGCTTTACGATCCCCGCCGGCACCGCCGTGGGCGTCAATCCGCTCTACACCCATCACATGAAGGACATCTGGCCGGAGCCGGATCGTTTCGACCCGCTGCGCTTCACCGAGGAAGCCCAGCGCAACCGCCACCGATTCGCCTTTGTGCCGTTCGGCGGCGGCGCGCATATGTGCCTCGGCCTGCACTTCGCCTACATGCAGGCGAAATGCTTCGCGCGGCATTTCCTGCAGAACATCGAGGTGTCGCTCGCGCCGGGCTACAAGCCGGACTGGCAGATGTGGCCGATCCCGAAGCCGCGGGATGGGATGAAGGTGCGGGTGCGGGCGGCGTGAGTTTTCTCGTGTCCCGGACGCGCTGCAACGCGTAGCGTTGCTGCACAGAGCCGGGACCCAGAATCTTGCGACTCGTTCAGCCTGGAGAGATGGGCCCCGGCTCTGCGGAGCCGCTCTTTGCGCCGCACCGCGTCCGGGGCACGAGGCCTCGGTGGGCAAAGGCGCATAGCGCCGTGCCCATCATCCTTCACGTAAGGAAAATTGGTGGGCACGCTTCGCTTTGCCCACCCTACGGCATCTCGGCCTCGCCGCTACGCGCCCCCGTCGAACGCCTTGCGCAAGGCGCTGAGGCCCTGCTGCTGCTGGGTCCAGTTGCGGCCGCCGGTGACGGCGCCGTCGACGACGAAATCATGGCCGTTGACGAAGCTGGACTCGTCGCTTGCCAGGAACACCGCCGCGTAGGCAATGTCGTCGGGCAGGCCGGCCCGCGGGATCGGCTGCGCGGTCTTGTAGACGTCGCGCAACATCGCAGGCGTCTGCTCGGCTGCATCGGTGGAGAGCCCCAGCGCCTTGCCGAAGATTCCGGTCGCGATCGCGCCGGGCGAGATCGAGTTGACGCGCACGTTGGATTCACCGAGCTCCATCGCGACGCATTTGGTCAGATGGATCACCGCGGCCTTGGCCGCGCCGTAGACCAGCGAGGACGAATAGCCGGCAAGACGGCCGGCGATGCTGCCATTGTTGATGATGCTGCCCGAGCCCTGCTTCCTCATATAGGGCGCGGCGTGCTTCATCCCGAGCATGACGCTGCGTACCAGCGTCGCCATCGCGGCATCGAACCGTTCGGCCTCGAGGCCCTCGATGCCCCCGGTCTGCGCCGGGCCGCCGGCATTGTTGAACAGGCAATCGATCCGGCCGAACTTGTCGACCGCGAGCGCGATCAGCGCCTGCATCTGGGCTTCGACCGTGACGTCGGTCTGGCGGAAAACGCAGGCCGCCCCGAGCTGCTTCGCCAGTGCCTCGCCTTCCGGGACGCGCCGGCCCGCGATCACAATTTTGGCACCTTCGGCAACGAAGACTTCCGCCGTACGCAATCCGATCCCGCTCGTCGCGCCGGTGATGACCGCAACCTTGCCGTCCAGCCTTCCCATGGAATGTTCCCGTTTTCGAATGATTTGATTTTCAGATGGCGGACACTGACAGATGACGGCGCCGCGACGGTCACTATTCCCGCCGGCTCGCGGTAAGGCAAGCGTTGCTTGCGCTTTCGACATGCGTAACATTCACGCCCATCGCTCGACTTTCGGACGGGCATCGCGACCGGGTTGGGCATGGGGAAGCTGATCGACGAGTTCCGCAAAGGCTGGCAGGGTGCGGCGCCGCCATCGCCCGGTCTGAGCATCGCCTTCGCGGTCGCTTGCCTGCTGGTTGCGACGCTGGCGCGCTGGGCCCTCGCGCATATGCGGCCCGACGTCTACTTCACCCCCTACTTCCCCGCCGTGTTCTTTGCCACGGCCTTCGGCGGCTTCCGCATCGGCGTCGCGACGGCGTTGTTCGGCGGCGTGCTCGGCGTCGTCGTGAATTTCGGCGATGCCTCCGCCGATCGAGCCCGGTTTGCCCTGCTGACGCTGTATTGGGTGGTCTGCGCGCTCACCATTTGGGGCGTCGAGCATTATCGCACGCTGCTGATCGAGCAGCGCCGGATTTCCAAACGCCTGATCGAGGAAGAAGAGTATCGCAAGCTGCTTGTCGACGAGCTCCAGCACCGGCTGAAGAACAAGCTGTCGACGGTGCACGCCGTGCTGCATCAGGTGCTGCACGACCAGCCGCAGGTCTGGGCGCGGATCGATCCGAGGCTACGGTCGCTGGCCACCACCGACGATCTGATCTCGCGGATCGACAAGGGGGGCTGCGACATTCGCGATCTCCTGATCGCGGAGCTCGGGCCTTACGGTCACGTCCGCTTCACGCTCAATGGCGAGCGGCTGTTCCTGCCGCCGAAGCTCGCGGTGACGCTGTCGCTGATGTTTCACGAGCTCGCCACCAACGCGGGCAAGTATGGCGCGTTCTCCGCGCCGCGCGGATTGTTGCAGGTGTCCTGGACGATCACCGGCGACCGGCTCACCGTCACGTGGGACGAGACCGAGGGACCGAGCATCGGTGAGATATCGGCGCCCGGCTTCGGCACCAAGTTGCTGAAGTCGGCGCTATCGGCCTTCGACGGCAAGACCGAAATCTCGTATCTGGCCACCGGCCTGCATTGCATCATGCAGTGTCGCATCCCCGCAAGCGGCTAGGTTGGGGAGAGGGTATCTCCGCAATCGCCTCCCCACGAGGAGAGAACCCTCACCCGGCGCGCGGCCAATTGATTCAACACAAGTTCATTCTGCCAGACCAGAAACAAGCCAAAGAGAAACACGCGCTGTTTCGCTGAGCGCATTGACCCTCTGTTAATGACGATGATCGGCGCGCGTCGCATCGTCGCAAGTTTCTTCCAAAACACCCCCGTATTTCTCCGGAGCCCTTAACCAAACTTAAGAGGGAACTGCGCATGATTGCGTGCATTGCAAAGGCGCGCTGAACAGCAAGATTCATGACTTCTATGAACGACAACAGATATTCCGGCGCGAGCGAAGCCGAACTCGGATTTCTCAAGGAAATCGTTAGAATGCTGCCAGCCGGCCTGACCGTGCAGGACGCGCATGGCGAGCTTCTGCTGGTTAACGATGCCGCGGCCGCCCAGCTCGGCATCGATGGCAGCCATCCCTCGCCCGATCTGGCGCCGCGCCGCGAAGCCTGCCGACGGGCGCTCAGCGCCGGCCAGGCCGTCGTCACCGAGGAAGCGCTTCACGATGGTGCCGCACGCCAGGTGCTGCTCACGACCCATCGTCCCGTCCGCCTCGCCGGACGCGAGCTGCTGATCTCCGCCTCCTCCGACATCACCGAGCAGAAGAACTTCGAGGACCAGCTGTTCCGCTCGGCCTATTTCGACGAGCTGACCGGGCTGCCCTCGCGGCGCGTGATCGAGCATCGCGCCAACGGCCTGCTCGGCCGCGATCGCGGCGGCGAGCGCTTTGCTCTGGCCTTTCTCGACGTCGACAATTTCAAGCACATCAACGACTATTACGGCCATACCGTTGGCGATGCGCTGCTGGTCGAGCTGTCGAGACGGCTCGGCCGCGACCTGCGCGATTCCGACATGCTCTCGCGCATCTCCGGCGACGAATTCCTGCTGCTGCTCGCGCCGATCCAGAGCCAGGAGGAGGTCGCCGAATTCATGCAGTCGACGCTGGAGCGGCTGACCGCGCCGTTCTTCATCGACAATTCGGAGCTCTTCGCCTCCACCTCGGTCGGCATCAGCCTCTACCCCGATCACGGTCGCAGCTTCGAGACCCTGCGCCAGAACGCCGACATCGCGATGTACCGCATCAAGAACGACGGCAAGGGCTCGGCGGCGTTCTTCGACGCCGGCATGGAGCGCGAGGCCCTGGCGCGGACGAAGGTCGAGCAGTCGCTGCGGCTCGCCATCCTGGAGAAGCGTTTCTGCTGCGCGTTCCAGTCCAAGGTCGACATCCGCACGGAGGCCGTGAAGGGTATCGAGGCCCTGGTGCGGCTGCGCGACGACGACGGCGTGATCCAGGCGCCCGGCTCGTTCATCAACCTGGCCAGCGAGCTCGGGCTGATCGACGAGCTGACCCATCTCGTGCTCGCCGAGATCGTCAAATCGATCGACCTGATCAACGAGACCTTCGGCGCGGAAGCGACCATCAGCATCAACGTCGCCGCCAAGCAGGCCGGCAACCCCGAATTCATGCGCAGCTTTGCGCAGGCGCTCGACGACACCGGCTTCCCGCAACGTTTCATGATCGAGGTGACGGAAGACGCCTTCGTCGCCAAGAATCATTTCCAGGCCGAGATCCTGCCGATGTTCCGCAAGCTCGGCGTCGGCATCTCGATCGACGATTTCGGCACCGGCTACTCCTCGCTCTCGGCGCTCGCCGACATCACCGCCGACGAGATCAAGATCGACCGCTCCTTCATCACCGACATCCATAAGCGTCCGCGCAGCCAGGGCATCTTGCGCGCGATCGAATCCCTGAGCGAAGCGCTCGGCATGACCGTGATCGCCGAGGGCCTCGAATCCTACGAGGAGCTGGCCTATCTCCAGGCCGCGACCAAGATTCGCTACGCGCAGGGCTATTACTTCTCCCGGCCGATCTTCCTGGAGGAGCTGAAGCTCGCAACACCCGCCGCCAGCGAGTCGCGCGCCAGCGTCGCGAGCCGCCCCACGCAGCAGAGCCGCCAGGCCTATTCGCGCGCGAGCGCGTATCGGCGGTAGGGACGCAAGCGGCGCAACAATCTCAGTGTCGTCCCAGGGCGCGCGAAGCGCGAGCCTGGGACCCATAACCCCAGGGGACAGTGTGACGCGAGGCTCCCACTCCGAGTCATCGCCAAACTTCTTCCTGTGGGTATGGGTCCCGGGTTCGCTTCGCGCCCCGGGACGACAGCAACTGCTGAGCTTGGCCTAGTGACCATTCTCCCCTTTGAAATTGCTACCCTTTTGCTAATAAACAGCCAGACTTCCCGCGAGGTACGTCATGCCCGCCTCCTCCATCAGCGATCCCGCTTATCTCCGCGCGCGCGCGATGGAGACGCTGTTCGAGCGGCTCGAGAAGCTCTGCGAGGGCGCGATTGCGATCGATCGCGGCGGGCGGGTCGCCTATGTCAACGAGAAATATCTCGCGGCGCTCGGCCTCAGCCTAACCAGTGAGGCGATCGGCCGGCCGATCGAGGAGGTCATCCCCAACAGCCTGATGCGGAAGGTGGCCGAGACCGGCGAGCCGATCCTGCTCGACATCATGGAGCTGGGCGGCGAGCAGCTGGTCGTCACCCGCATGCCGATCGAGGACGAGGACGGCCAGGTGATCGGCGCGATCGGCTTCGTGCTCTATGATCATCTCGAAAGCCTGAAACCACTGCTCGCCCGCGTCACCCAGCTCGAAAGCGACCTGCGACTGGCCCGGCGGCAATTGTCCAACGCCCGCGCCGCGCGCTTCACCTTCGCCGATTACGTCGGCACGACGCCCGCCATCGCCCAGGCCAAGGAGCTGGCGAGCCGCGCCGCGCGGCAGAGCGTCACGGTGCTGCTGACCGGCGAGACCGGAACGGGCAAGGAGATGCTGGCGCAGGCGATCCACAACGCCTCGTCGCGCGCGGACAAGCCTTTCGTCAGCGTCAATGTCGCTGCGATCCCCGACACGCTGATCGAATCGGAATTCTTCGGCACCGCGCCGGGCGCCTATACCGGCGCCGACCGCAGGGGGCGCGAGGGCAAATTCCGCATCGCCGACGGCGGCACGCTGTTCCTCGACGAGATCGGGGAGATGCCGCTGCAATTGCAGGCCAAACTGCTGCGCGTGCTGCAGGAGCGCGAGATCGAGCCGCTCGGCTCGGACAAGATCTCCCGGGTGGACGTGCGCGTCGTCGCCGCCACCAATGTCGACCTGCGCAAGCGCGTCAGCGACGGCACGTTCCGCCCCGACCTCTACTATCGCCTCAACGTGCTCTCGATCGACCTGCCGCCGCTACGCAAATGTCTCGCAGATCTCCCCGACATCTGCACGCGGCTGATCGAGGACATCAGCGCCTCCGGCGATTTCGTCAACGTGAAGATCACGCCGAGCGGGCTTTCGGCGCTCGCGCGCTACGACTGGCCCGGCAATGTCCGCGAGCTCCGCAACATTCTCGAGCGCGCGATGATCCTGAGCGATTCCGGGCGGCTGACCGGCGATGACTTCGTCCACATCTTGCCGGTTGGCGCGGATGCAAGCCCGGCGCCGGCGCAACGGATGACCGGATCGGTCGTTCCTTACGCCGAAGCCGAGGCCGAGTTCGAGAAGCACACGCTGGAACAGGCACTCGCCGCCAGCAACGGCCAGATCACGGAAGCCGCGCGCATGCTCCGTATCTCGCGTGCGACCTTCTACAAGAAGCTCGCCAAATTCGGCCTCGCATCCGGATCGCCGCCCGTCTGAGTTTCGAGACGGCACCTGTCCGGAGTCTCAGATTCCTGACACCATACCCCGCGGCCTTCGCCTGAACCCCTCGCCGACAATTGCCGTATTTTCAGCCACTCCCGCGCAAAGCGCCGCCTCTGGCGCGGAGCTTGCTCTGGGCCGGCGAGAGGAAATGCAGGGCCGGGATCGTTAACGCGGCTCGCGGCGATCCGGCACGCATACGTCAACAGACTGTCACATGCAGCGTCATGCAAGCACACCCGGAAGGTGGAATTGCAATGTCTGCACACTTGTGCAAATCGCTTTGACCAAGGCAGTTCATTCAAGGAGGGACCCCATCGTGCGTCGATCACTCGTCATAACAACAGCCATCCTCGCGCTCGCCGCGAGCACCTCCGCCCGGGCCGACGATCTCAAGGTCGCGCTGATCTACGGCAAGACCGGCCCGCTCGAGGCCTATGCCAAGCAGACCGAAACCGGCCTGAAAATGGGCTTCGAATACGCCACCAAGGGCACCATGACGCTCGACGGCCGCAAGATCGTCATCATCACCAAGGACGACCAGGGCAAGCCCGACCTCTCGAAGGCCGCGCTCGCGGAAGCCTATCAGGACGACAAGGCCGACATCGCGATCGGCACGACCTCGTCGGCCGCGGCACTCGCCATTCTGCCCGTTGCCGAGGAGAACAAGAAGATCCTGATCGTCGAGCCCGCGGTCGCGGATCAGATTACCGGCGAGAAGTGGAACCGCTACATCTTCCGCACCGCGCGCAACTCCTCGCAGGATGCGATCTCCAACGCGGTCGCGATCGGCAAGCAAGGCGTTACCGTCGCGACGCTGGCGCAGGACTACGCGTTCGGCCGCGACGGCGTCGCCGCGTTCAAGGAGGCCCTGGCCAAGACCGGCGCGACGCTCGCTGCCGAGGAATATGCTCCGACCTCGACCACCGACTTCACCGCGGTCGGCCAGCGCCTGTTCGACGCGCTGAAGGACAAGCCGGGCCGCAAGGTGATCTGGGTGATCTGGGCCGGCGCCGGCAATCCGCTGGCCAAGCTCCAGGACATGGATCCGAAGCGCTACGGTATCGAACTGTCGACCGGCGGCAACATCTTGCCGGCGCTCGCGGCCTATAAGAGCCTGCCCGGCATGGAAGGCGCGACCTATTATTTCTACGAGATCCCGAAGAACCCGGTGAACGACTGGTTCGTCGCCGAGCATCAGAAGCGCTTCAACGCGCCGCCGGACTTCTTCACCGCCGGCGGTTTCGCCGCCGCGATGTCGGTCGCGACCGCCGTCACCAAGGCGAAGTCGACCGACACCGAGAAGCTGATCACGGCGATGGAAGGCCTGGAGTTCGACACGCCGAAGGGCAAGATGGTGTTCCGGAAAGAGGACCATCAGGCGCTGCAGAGCATGTATCACTTCAAGGTCAAGGTCGATCCGAACGTCGCCTGGGCCGTGCTCGACCCGGTGCGCGAGCTGAAGATCGAGGACATGGACGTTCCGGTCCGCAACAAGCGCTGAGTTCTTCACCTCTCCCGCTTGCGGGAGAGGTCGTCGCGAAGCGCCGGGTGAGGGCTTTCTCCTCTGGGGGATTTGTCCCATTGCGGAGATACCCTCTCCCCTACCCTCCCCGGGGGAGGGGGCGCTCCGTGATAGTGGATACAGCCCAACTCTCACTCACCAGACTGTCATGACGCTGACCCTCGAAACCCGCGACCTCACCATCCGCTTTGGCGGCCATGTCGCGGTCAACAACGTCACCTGCACGTTCCGCCCGGGAGAGCTCACCGCGATCGTCGGGCCGAACGGCGCCGGGAAGACCACCTATTTCAATCTGATCTCAGGTCAGTTGCGCGCCTCGAGCGGAAGCATCCTGTTCGGCGGCACCGACATCACCCAGAATTCCGCGCCGATGCGGACCCGTGCGGGTCTCGGGCGCGCGTTCCAGCTCACCAATCTGTTCCCGAACCTGACCGTGGAGGAGAATGTCCGCCTCGCGGTGCAGGCGGCCAATGGCACGCATTACGACATGCTGCG
Source organism: Bradyrhizobium sp. 1(2017) (assembly GCF_011602485.2). NCBI lineage: Bacteria > Pseudomonadati > Pseudomonadota > Alphaproteobacteria > Hyphomicrobiales > Nitrobacteraceae > Bradyrhizobium > Bradyrhizobium sp. 1(2017). The sequence continues at coordinate 7,759,273 of NZ_CP050022.2, forward strand.
GCCCTGGATGGTCCGCCGCGACCTGATCGCGCGGGCCGACGCCATCCTCGACCAGGTCGCGCTCGGCAGCCGCCGCGGCGTCGCCGCGACCGTGCTGTCGCATGGCGACCAGCGCAAGCTGGAGGTGGCGCTGATGATCGCGCTGGAGCCGAAAGTGTTCATGTTCGACGAGCCGACCGCGGGCATGAGCATCGACGAGGTGCCGGTCGTCTTGAACCTGATCGCGCAGCTCAAGCAGGACAGGAGCAAGATCATCCTGCTGGTCGAGCACAAGATGGACGTGGTGCGCTCGCTGGCCGACCGCATCATCGTGCTGCATAACGGGCAGCTCGTTGCGGACGGGCCGCCGGCCGAGGTGATCGCCTCGCCGATCGTGCAGGAAGCCTATCTCGGCGTCGCCCCCAAGAACGCAGAGAGCGTCGCATGACCGATCTCCTCACGCTCTCCGGCGTGCACACCCATATCGGCCGCTATCACATCCTCCAGGGCATCGACCTCGCGGTCCCGCAGGGGCAGGTCACGATGCTGCTCGGCCGCAACGGCGCCGGCAAGACCACGACGCTGCGCACCATCATGGGCCTGTGGCAGGCCTCGCACGGCGAGATCAGTCTCGCCGGGATGCGCATCGAGAGCCGCGCCACGCCCGACATCGCGCGGCTCGGCGTCGGCTATGTGCCGGAGAGCATGGCCGTGTTCTCCGACCTCACGGTCAAGGAGAATCTGGTGCTGGCGGCGCGCGACGGGCCGCTCGACGACAGCCAGCTCGACTGGATCTTCGGCTTCTTCCCGGCGCTGCGCCGGTTCTGGCTGTCGCGGGCGGGAAGCCTCTCGGGCGGACAGAAGCAGATGTTGTCGATCGCGCGTGCCATCATCGAACCGCGCAAGCTGCTCCTGATCGACGAGCCGACCAAGGGCCTCGCGCCCGCCATCGTGATGGCACTGATCGAGTGCCTGAGGGAGATCAAGCGCAAGGGCGCCACCATCCTGCTGGTCGAGCAGAATTTCTTCGCTGCCCGCGAGCTCGGCGACAAGGTGCTGGTCATGGACAACGGCACCATCGTCCACCGCGGCGAGATGGCGGCGCTGGCCGCCGACGTGCCGCTGCAGGAGCGGCTGCTCGGCCTGAGCCTGGAGGCACATCAGTGACTGACCTTGCCGCAAACGATCCGCTGCCGAAGCCGAAGCGCGACCTCGCGCCGATCCTGCTGCCGGTCGCGCTCGCCCTTGCCATGATCCCGCTGATCGGCTCGACCTCGTCCTGGCTGACGCTGACCGTCGCGAGTCTCGCCATGGGCATGATGATCTTCATCATGGCTTCCGGCCTGACGCTCGTGTTCGGCCTGATGGACGTGCTCAATTTCGGCCATGGCGCCTTCATCGCGGTCGGCGCCTATGTCGCGACCCTGGTGCTGGCGCCGTTCGCAGCCTCCATCCAGGCGGATTCGCTCTGGGTCAATCTCGCGGTGCTGGCCCCGGCAGCGCTGCTGTCGATGGCGGTCTCGGGCGCGCTCGGCCTGGTCGTCGAGCGCGTGCTGATCCTTCCCGTCTATGGCCAGCATCTGAAGCAGATCCTGATGACCACGGGCGGCCTGATCGTCGCCGAGCAGACGCTCTATGCGCTGTGGGGGCCGCAGATCATCCCGACGCCGCTGCCGACCTCGCTACGGGGGTCCTTCATCCTCGACGACGTCGCCATTGCAAAATATCGCGTGCTGGCGATGCTGATCGGCCTCGCCATCTTCATCGCGATCCAGCTCGTGCTCAACCGCAGCAAGCTCGGACTTCTGATCCGTGCCGGCGTCGAGAACCGCGAGATGGTGGAGGCGCTCGGCTATCGCATCCGCCGCCTGTTCCTCGGCGTGTTCATGACGGGATCGGCGCTCGCCGGGCTCGGCGGCGTGATGTGGGCGCTCTATCGCGAGCAGGTTCACGCCTCCATGAGCGACGACCTCACCGTGCTGATCTTCATCGTCGTCATCATCGGCGGGCTCGGGTCGATCGGCGGCTGTTTCATCGGCGCCATCCTGGTGGCGATGGTGGCCAATTACGGCGGCTTCCTGGTGCCGAAACTCGCCCTCGTCTCCAACATCCTGCTGATGGTCGCCATTCTGATGTGGCGGCCGCGCGGCCTCTATGCGGTGACCAGCCGATGATGATCCTCTCCGGCGACCCGCCGCGCAGCCGCGTCCTCACGCTGGTTCTCGTCCTCATCATCCTGGCGCTGGCGGCAACGCCGTTCCTGTTCCCGGGCGCCAAGGCGCTGAACGTCGCGGCCAAGATCTGCGTCTTTGCCGCGCTGGTCGCGTCCTACGATCTGCTGCTCGGTTACACCGGCTCGGTGTCGTTCGCCCACACCATGTTCTACGGCATCGGCAGCTACGCGATCGCCATCGCGCTGTACGGCATGGGCCCGAACTGGGCAGCGGTCGCAACCGGCATCGTCATCGGCCTGCCGCTCGCAGCACTGCTGGCGCTCGCGATCGGGCTGTTCTCGCTGCGGGTCGCCGCGATCTTCTTTGCCATGATCACGCTCGCGGTCGCCTCGGCCTTCCAGGTGCTGGCCTCGCAGCTCTCCTGGCTGACCGGCGGTGAGGACGGACGCAGCTTTCAGCTGCCCGAGCTGCTCCGGCCCGGCACCGTGCTGATCTCCAAGAACCTGTTCGGCTTCGAGATCAACGGCCGCATCCTGACCTTCTACCTGGTGTTCGCCATTTCGGCACTGATGATCCTCGCGCTGCTGCGGGTGGTGAATTCGCCGTTCGGGCGCGTGCTCCAGGCGATCCGCGAGAACCGTTTCCGCGCCGAGGCGCTCGGCTTCCGCACCGTCTTCCATCTGACCTACGCCAACTGCCTCGCCGCGCTGGTCGCCGCGAGCGCCGGCATCCTGAACGCGCTGTGGCTGCGCTATGCCGGGCCCGACACCTCGCTCAGCTTCTCGATCATGCTGGACATCCTGCTGATGGTCGTGATCGGCGGCATGGGCACGATCTACGGCGCGATCATCGGCGCCACCATCTTCATCCTCGCCCAGAACTATTTGCAATCGCTGATGGGGGTCGCGTCCACGGCGGCGTCGGAAGCCGGCCTGCCGCTGCTGCCGGGTCTGCTGCATCCCGACCGCTGGCTGCTGTGGCTCGGCCTGCTCTTCATCGCCAGCGTCTATTTCTTCCCCACCGGCGTGGTCGGACGGCTGCGCAAGGCCGGCGGCGACAAGAGCGCGGGCACCTCGCATTAAGCAGCGATTAACGATGCAGCGCAGCGGTTATGCTGCAGATGGCGCAAACCGCGACGCGATTCGCGCCGGGCGGCAGCGAGATGCGACTGCGCAGCCGGATTAATGCTTAGCTAACTGGTTTTCCTAAGGTTTGCGCCATTTGTGCGGTGTATTTCTGTCCCTCCAGGGAGGGGATATGCACCAGGTCTTTGCAGGGATCGCCGCCGGAATGTCGCTAGCCGTGAACAACGGCTGGAGGGCGGCGATGCGGCGTGGCCCCGTGCTGTGGTTGACCCTGTGCGGCGTGTTGCTGGTCGCCGGGATCTTCACCGTGACCGCCATGGCCGTCGGCGAGTTTCGCGAGCGCACCCTGGTCAACCGCGAGCGCGAGCTGGAGAACACGGTACAGCTGATCGCGCGGCACTTCGACCAGCAATTCGAGGATTCCGACGTCGTCGCCACCGATGTGATCGGACAGATGAACCTGCCTGACATCGCCTCGCCCGCGATGTTCCGCGAGCGCATGTCCACGCCTGCGACGAACCAGATGCTGCGCAGCAAGATCAGCTCGGTGTCCTATCTCGGCGATATCGCGATCTACGATGCCGAGGGCGAACTGATCAACTGGTCGCGGGCCCAGCCGCTGCCCAAGATCAACGTCTCCTCGCGCGCCTATTTCCAGTCGTTCAAATCCAACCTGACGTCCGAGCCGGTCATCCTGGAATCCGTCCGCAGCTTCATCATCGGCAAATGGACCACGGTGGTCGCGCGGCGTCTGAGCGGCCCCGACGGCACCTTCCTCGGCGCATTGGTCCGGCGGATCGATCCGGACAGCTATCAGAAATATTTCGCATCTGTCGCGCTGGCCGAGGGCACCGCGATCTCGCTGTTCGATCGCCAAGGCAAGATGCTGGCGCGCTACCCCCACCTCGAGGAAATGATCGGACGGAGCTTCAAGGACGCGCCGCTGATGCGGAAGGTGCTGACCAAGGGCGGTCAGCACACGCTCCGCGTCACGAGCCCGGTCGATGGCGAGGAGCGGCTCGGCTCCGCCGCGTCGCTGATGCATTTCCCGCTCGTCATCGTCGCCACCAACACCACGGCGGCAGCGCTTGCCGACTGGCGGCAGCAGACCGGCTTCATGGTCGCAACGGCCGGCTTCTCGGCCGCCGTGATCGCGCTCATTCTTTATCTGATCATTCGCCAGATCAACCGGCAGAACCGCGAAGCCCAGGAGCGGATCGAGGCGGAGCGGCTTCGGCTCGACACCGCCTTGAACAATATGACGCAAGGGCTGATCCTGTACGACGCCGCCGGATACATCGTCACCTGCAACCGCCGCTATGCCGATATGTTCGGCCTGTCCCACGACGTCATCAAGCCCGGCTGCCACATCCGCGAGGCAATGTACCATCGCAAGGAGCGCGGTGCCTTCGACGGCGACGTCGAGGCATTCTGCACCGACGTCATGAGGATCGTCGGTGAAGGCACGGTCTCCACGAGATTGCATCAGCTGGCCAACGGCCGCGCCTTCCAGGTCATCAACACCCCGCTCGCGCAGGGCGGATGGGTGGCCACGATCGAGGACATCACCGAGCGCCGCAACCTGGAGCAGGAGCGCGACCGAAACCACACCTTCCTGCGCGAGATCATCGACCATATCCCCTCGCAGATTACCGTGAAGGACGCCCGAACGCGGCAATATCTGCTGCTCAACGGCGTCGCCGAACAGCTGTTCGGCCAGTCTCGTCAGGACGTCGTGGGCAAGACCGCCTTCGACATATTCCCCGAGATACCTGCCGCGCGCATCACCGAAGACGACAGCAGAGCGTTGAACTCGGCCAAGGGGCTGTTCAAGGACGAACATGCCTGGCAGATGCCGGGTATGGGGCTGCGCTACATCACGTCGACACGGATCGGCATTCGCGATGAAGCTGGCGAGCCACGCTATCTCATCCATGTCATTGATGACGTCACCGAGCGGCGGCGCGCCGACGAGAAGATCGCGCACATGGCGCATTACGATGCGCTGACCGATCTGCCGAACCGCACGCTGTTCCGCGAGCAGATCGAACGCGAGCTGGCGAAGGCCTCCGACAGCTGCCAGTTCGCCCTGCTCTATATCGACGTCGACGAGTTCAAGGGCATCAACGATTCGCTCGGCCATCACGTCGGTGACGAGCTGCTGAAGGCGATCGCGAGCCGCCTGCGCGGCTGCCTGACGCAGGGCGACCTCATCGCGCGTCTCGGCGGCGACGAATTCGCGGTCATCCAGACCGGAATCTCCTCCTCCGCGGACGTCGTGGCGTTCGTGACGCGGATCTACGAGGCGATCCGGCAGCCCTATCATTGTCTCGGCCATCAGCTCTCCACCGACGCGAGCATCGGCATCGCGCTGGCGCCGCAGGACGGCTCCGACCTCGATCAGCTCATCAAGAATGCCGACCTCGCGATGTACGGCGCCAAGGCCGAGGGACGTCGCACCCACCGCTTCTTCGAGCCGGCGATGGATGCAAGCGCCAAGGCGCGCCTGACCATGGAACAGGATCTGCGCCAGGCCCTGGTCAATGGCGGCTTCGAGATTCACTACCAGCCGCTGGTGGACCTACGCTCCGGCGAGGTCTCGGGCTGCGAAGCGCTGCTGCGCTGGCGTCACCCCGACCGCGGCATGGTATCGCCGGCGGAGTTCATTCCGGTCGCCGAGGACACCGGCCTGATCAACGAGCTCGGCGACTGGGTGTTGCGCATGGCCTGCAACGAGGCCGCGACCTGGCCCGCGCATGTCCGCGTCGCCGTCAACGTCTCGCCGGTGCAGCTCAAATGCGACACGCTGGCCTTGCGGATCGCCGGCGCGCTCGCCGCGTCCGGGCTGGACCCGCGCCGGCTCGAGCTCGAGATCACCGAGGCCGTGCTGATCCGCGACGACGAGGCGGCGCTCTCGATCCTGCATCAGCTCCGTTCGATCGGCGTCCGCATCGCGCTCGACGATTTCGGCACCGGCTATTCCTCGCTGAGCTATCTCAAGCGCTTCCCGTTCGACAAGATCAAGATCGACCGCTGCTTCGTCGCCGACATCGCGGAGACGAGCGGGGCCCCGGTCATCGTGCAGGCCGTGGTGAACATCGCCGCCGCCAGCAACATGACCACGGTCGCCGAGGGTGTCGAGACCGAGGCCCAGCGCGAGATGCTGCGTAACCTCGGCTGCACGGAGATGCAGGGCTATCTGTTCAGCGCGCCGAAGCCGGCCAGCGAGGTGCGAAAGCTGTTCGGCTCCGGCGGTACCGTGCCGGTGGCGGCGGTGGCGTGATGGCGAAGCCGCGCAAGAGCTCCACGAAGTCCGTCGACGTCGTGGATTCCTATGCAGTGCGGCTGATGCAACATCTGGTGGTGCCGACCTTCGTGATCGACCCCAAGCGCCGCGTCGTGATCTGGAACAGGGCCTGCGAGCGGCTGACCGGCGTCGCCGCCTCGGAGGTGATCGGCACGAGCAAGCACTGGCAGGCCTTCTACGAGACACGGCGCCCTTGCCTTGCCGATATCGTCGCGCTCGACCGGCCGGAGCAGCTGCCGGAATTCTATTCGGAATATGCCGCGCGCGGCCATAACGGCCTCGGCTTTTCAGCGGAGAACTGGTGCGTGATGCCAAAGCTCGGCAGCCAGCTCTATCTCGCCATCGACGCCGGCCCGATCCATGACGAGGCCGGCAACCTGATCGCGGTAGTGGAGACGCTGCGCGATCTCACCGACCAGAAGCGCGCGGAAATGGCGCTGAAGGAGCTCGCCACCAAGGACGGGCTGACCGGCCTGTCGAACCGCCGCGCCTTCGACCAGATGCTGATGAGCGAATGGGGCCGCGCCCAGCGCACGCAGAAGCCGCTGGCGCTGCTGTTCGTCGACGTCGACCATTTCAAGCTGTTCAACGACCGCCACGGCCATCAGAGCGGCGACGAATGCCTGCGTGCGGTCGCCGCCGCCGTCAGCCGGCACGCCATGCGTCCGCTCGACCTCGCCAGCCGCTATGGCGGCGAGGAGTTCGCGCTGATCCTGCCGGACATGGATTGCGACAGCGCCTGCACCGTCGCCGAGGAGATCCGCTGCGCCGTCATGGCCCTGCAGATCGCCCACGGCGCCATGGGGGCCGGCGGCCACGTCACCCTCAGCGTCGGCGTCGCCAGCCACATTCCCACCGGCGCCGATGGCGGCCCCGACCGGCTGCTCGGCGCAGCCGACGAGGCGCTCTATGTGGCCAAACGGCTCGGCCGCAACCGCGTCATCTGCGCCGAACGGGTTCTCGCCGAATTCGCCGCCCTCGGCCGGGAGGCCGCAGCGGTTCCGGGCCCTGTCAGGCGCAAAACGGCTTGAAAACGCTTCTGGCGCAATGTGGCGGGAAGCGGTTGCCCGCCCCTCGCCAATCGGCTACATGAAACCTCGACTAGCACCCGTAGCTCAGCTGGATAGAGCGTTGCCCTCCGAAGGCAAAGGTCACACGTTCGAATCGTGTCGGGTGCGCCATATAAAACAAGCACTTAGTCGATTTTCTGTTTCTTTCCCATCCGGTCGGGTAAGCACCGGGTAAGCAGCAGGATTGCCTTCGTGATGCGCCGAGGTCTTTTGCTCACGGTTGTGACCGCGTCTCTCACTCTCACTCAAGCATTCGCATGGGACGGCACCAACACGGCGCTGGGGCGACGAGGTGCGGTTATCAGAATCGAGCCGCAATTCGTCTGCCAGGGCTGCGGCAGCCGCGGGGCCGACGTGCGACCTGACTTCGAGCGCGGCGATCCACGGCGAGCAATCACAAGTAGGAAAGAGGCCGCCAACTAAGGCGGTTTACTTCATTGGAAAAAACGCCACCCGCTTAATATGTGTCGCGGGCAGCGGCTTCCCAGCCCCGGGTGGGTTTGCAAAACCCCGGTGGCAGCACAAATTGCATATCCACATCGTGGTGTCTGAGCAAAATTGCTCACTCTCCAAAGACCGGCGCAACTGAGGCCTTACCGGAAAAAGAGGCCAATGGTGACAGCCGCTACCGGCAGCATCCCCAGCGCAATCACAACACCACGATAAACCCACTCGTTACTCATTGGGAAAAAGTAGCACGTCTGGAAACAGCATGATGAGCAGAATTGCTCACTTCGCGATGTACAGCAGGTAGGCGAAGCCGGCTGCCAGCAGCCGCTAGCCAGATAAGCGAGAGCCGGAAGTGCCTGGTGTACCGATCCATGGCATTCATTGAACGTTTATTGAGCTAGATCCAGGTTGCCTGCCTTCACTCCGGCGGCTGCAAGGTCGTGGCACTGACGGAGTCTGAGCAAAATTGCTCACTTTCATACCGTCCGTTTCGCGACAATTAGCGCCTTACTTGGCCGGGATGTCCTTGCACCTCAGGGCCGCTTTGTCGGACTCTAGCAGTTCGATGGCCGCGCGCATCATGGCGAGACTAAACCGGTCCATGCCCGGCGTTGCCAGCCTGCGAAAGTGTTGGATCTCATCCTCGATCTGATCGCACTTGTGACACATGGACGACCCGCCTAAGGTGGCGGGAGCAATAAGCTCTCAGTCACCGATAAAAGCCCGGGGGCGGAGCGATGATCCCTTTTTAACTCCCCGGCTCCCAGACGTTCCTAATCAAACTGGCCCTATTCTTCATCGGGAAATTTACCGACCTCACTTCCGGGGTTGCGAGCCCTGAGAGGTCAACCAATTCTCAATCCTGGCTCGCTTCAGCAAGCCCTCATTTTGCCCTTCGGAATGTCTCGACTCGCGACCGAAGAGAGCGCAAGGTGACGCCCATCACCGCCTAATCATCGGCAGTTATCGGTGACTGAGAGTGTTGTGCTCCCGCCTAGTGCGAGCGAGCTCATGCCAGACACTCAGAACCGTCCGATTTGTCCTGGCTGCAACCGCTCAATGACTTTAGAGCTTCAGCCGGACGGTAAACCCCCGCGTACCTTCCAGTGTCTGGATTGCGATCGGCCGGACCCCATGACCTCGCCAGTGGTCGAACGGGTACTTAAAAATCTTCGACCGCCAGAGTAAAGGCAGCCCACGGCCCCGAGGCGGCCTCAAGTCATCCTCCGAGACCGATACCGGATGTTGGTGATCCGGGACAACAATCGTGCGTCCGCTCCCCGGAATGGTCTGGACTGGACCAAGCGATATACCTGGATTGCTGGGGCAGCTCTGAAAAACCGGCAGCATGATCCGATCAAGATGCCGACGACACCTTAAAGGACTCGCATTTGGCACGAGCCAAGCGCCTAATGGCGGATGCTCATGTTCCAAGCCGCACGTTGAGGCCGGAGGCCATACGATGAGTGACGATCAGGAACGATCCCTTCGCCAAGCTGCCCAAGCGAACAGAGAACGCCTTGCAGTCGCGCATCGCGAGGGAGTCATGCAAGAAGAGGCAGAAAAGGCCGTTATTGTTCGCCAAAACATGGCGCGCCTCAAGGAGCAAAGATTAGCCAAGGAAGCACAGGGGGCTCGGAAGGCGATCTCCAAAGCAAACCAGCCCCCAGCGTCCGAGCCAAGGCGATTCAGATAAAAGGATGCGGAGACGGAGGCCGTCGCCCGTGTCCAGACGGGAGCTGCACGAGAGCGGCACTTACGTGCGTCTGCGCTCTATCTCCACCGAGTAGCGGTCCCGTGCAGCCTGGATAGAGGTCCGCACCGAATCCGCAGCACAGTGCCGAGAGGTCTGCTCAGGCCTATGAGGGCAGAAGCGCCAACTGAGACGAGCCAGTCCAACATAAGTAAGCGAGATGTCCGGCCAAGATCACGCACCAGCCGTACCAGGCGTTGAATATCCAGATGCCTCGTTGCGTGCCGGGATCAGGCGCTCGCTCGAAGATGACAATTTGATACCCTTCCCTAGGTTAGAGGAACGAACTCTCCAGCGAGCCATTGAGATCTAGGTCTGTGGCGCGACACTCTTGCGTCATCCATTCGGAACGGCCCGTCGACCGATGCGCGCGTTGGCGATGGGCCGATCCTCGTCAGGCCGTCTCAGTTGGCGCTCGACGCTTTCTGATCTCATCCTCGATCTCACTGATCAACTGGACGATTTCTGGCACATCCATGCCATCGAGTGCAGCGCCGACGGCGTCCTTGTAACGCTGTACGATTGTCAACTCATCTTTTGAAAGAGGTTCAGCACGATTCTTCATCGCCATCCCCCATTTGAGGCGCGAGCACTGCGGCTCTCAGTCACCCATTGGGGGAAGACTGAGAAGATACGCCTTCAAAGGCTTCCTCTACAGGTCAGCCCGTAGGTTCTTCCCCCTGCAATCTCCTTCATCAAACGGATCGTTTGCTCGCACACGGGCTTGTTAGGGTTTTCGCCGCACGACTTTATATATGGGAGCATCTCAGCTTCCGCGTGCGTCACTGCATAGGCTGCCGCTGATGCACAGGCGTTGTCGGCAGAGGATGGCCGCTCCGGGACCTGAAACTCATACGCGTGCGCGCAAGCCACGCCCCCGACGAGCGCGGCGAAAATGATTCCGCAAGTCCTGAGGAAGGTCGGCGACCAGGGCATCAAGTGAGCACGGGATACCATAATGCGCATCCTCGGTTGGGCGTGAGCGCTGCCTGGGGCTCACAGTCACCGATAGAAGCCAATACCCGCGCGATGATGTTTAGACAGTGCGCTTCTTATCCTTGGAAAGCAAACTCAATTTCAGAAGGACCCCAGTGTGTCACGCCTCGCAAGCCACTCATCCTAGTCTCGCAATATGAGAACAAGTGGTCATGAGCAGCATGGATCGACTGCATTGCCAATCTTGCCCCAAGGTCGGCTCAAACACCCTGCGGGGGGTACCGATTGCAATAATGGCGCCAGCCGCAACCAGAAAAACGGCCGTCAAAGCGAGCATTCGCGAGGTCGTCCAATCAAATTCCATCGCGCTTTCCTCCAGCTTGAGGCGCGCACTCTATACCTGGGGATACCTGCCAATTGTGAACTACATCATACGGCTGCCTCCATGCTCAAGGATTTTTGCTGATTCCCTAGGGGCTGTGGAATGAACATCGTCGCATTTCGAGGCCGGCGACGGTTTTGTTCGCTACTGCCGCCGCATCGGCCCGCCAGCTTGAACCGGCGGGCCTATTGTCGAAAGTCGAATGTTAAGCGGCGGCGACGCCGCACACGACATCACAAACGAGCTTGTCGTAGTCGTTCAATTCTTGTTCGTCGGATCTGTCCTCAAAGAACCACTCCACCAGCAAGGCCGCCTTTGCCTGCGTAGCACCGGGCGTAGACGGGTCCGCGTCGATAATTACTTTTTGGATGGGGATAATCTGATTGAAGTAGACGTCGTTCAGGTGGTCCTCGGCTTCCCGGAAACCTGTCTTGATCTTGAGCGCATCGCAGACGGCGCGGTGCTCATCAGCAGCTTTCAGAGCCTCGTCGAGACGCCGCTGTTTCAGTTCGTCAGGCTTGCTCTTGAACAGATGCAGAAACCCGTCTTTCGGTCGAGCTAGACCGGCGTCCCACATGTCGGCAGCCTCGGCGTCCTCTGGACCAATGTACTCCCACGAGAGTTGCGGAACGTCTCGCATTTTCCCCAGATCGGTTGGGTCCAAGATGGTGCCATCTTTCGTCTTCCAAGGGCGAATGTTCAAGCCGTCCATAGGACGCCAGCGCAATGCGGCGGGCCAAGCGGGTCGGCTACTGTTGTACACGGACCATGTCTCGTCAAAGCGGGCTTGTGCCTCATCGTAGACCGGTTTGAGCTCGCGAAGCTTTTCGAGGGCGGCAATCAGTGTCGCATCGACACCAGCATGAACCGGGGTTGATGTTGCGGTAAGCGCAGCTGCGCCGACGAAAACATTCATGATTGATCTCCTGCTGATCTGCGCCCCGCGCTCAGAAATGCTTGAAGGGGCGGTTGGTTCTGATCGCGCTGATCCGGGCTGACATGCGTCAGGCCCGCTTTCCTGCTTGTGGGATGATGATGAAAATAGTCCGGCGCCCGTGGCGCACTTAGCTACCGCGTTGCTCATGTCTTTCTCTATATTGCGGATTGATGATTGACCGAACACCGCCCGTGCTCGGTCCGTGAAAGGCGGCAAGCCTAAGGTTGCTTCACCTCCTTCCGAGCTTGCCAGCCGAATAGCTGGGACCACAGGGGATCGAAGTGCTCGCAAAGGTCATGAAACGCGACCTGAGCTGCGCTCTCGATCAGCTCGACTTGCAGGCGCGGCCAAACAGCCGTCGCCTGAACCTGGGGCGTCCAGTGGGCTGAGTTGAAGCCCTTGCGCACGCCTTCAATGGTGTCGTGGAAGTAGCCCTCACACTGGCCAACCGTGCCGAGCCTGACTGCGAGCATGCCGATTACTCGCTGCTGTTCGGGAGAGAGCAGGTCCCATGCCTTGCCAGCATCGAAGCTGGCCAGCTCATTAAATGTAGGCAGCCGATCAGATAGGGGGATTTCGGCGGTATCGTTGGCCACCTCAAGTGCGGTGGCATTGGAAGTGCTGCGGCGCACGACGATGATTGTACCGGCGTTCCATATCGCCACACGACCGTGCTCGCCCTTGCTTAGAGACACTTCGACCTTGCCGCGCGGCGTTGCAACGCCAGCGCTCACACTGAGGACGGTTTCGCCGGAGCCGGTGACATCGCCCTTAAGCAGCAGGCGAGCCGGGACGCGAACGCGGTCGGTGTTGGTGGTAGGGGAAAGCATGCCCTGGTCCTTTATGCCCAATGCTGCGGGGGAAGTTCGAAAGCCGGCGCCGTGCCAGTGCGCGCAACGCGGGCCTCAGCGAAGCCGCTGCGCATCTGGAGCGCGAGGTAATAGCTATAGGGTCGGTTGACGTGGTGGGCGCGACCGCGGCTGGCGAGCTCGTCGGCATAGTCTGCCTTGGCGCGGGCGTGGGCCTCGGTCATGAGCTTGGAGCGGAGCGCGTTGGCCGATGAGCGCGGCTTGGTGCTAACGGAAGCTTCACGGCGGCCCAAAGCTGGGGTGGGGATGGATTGCCTTACCTGCTCGGTGAGGAAAGAGGCGGACATAGCTCCGCCGTTCACCGGAGAGGTGCTGTTGCTCATCTGGGTTGCCTTTGTGCTGCGGTCTTGATACAAAATGGATCATAGAGATGATCCAAAAAGTGTCAAGTAGGAATTGAGATGATTTCGATCGAACAGATAAGAGCTGCGCGGGGACTACTGGGTTGGTCTCAGACCGACCTCGCGGAAGCTGCAGGAAGGTCGTTGCCAACCATCAAACGCCTAGAGCGCGAGAGCGATGACGGATCGGCCGTGTCCGAAGATGTTCGGGATGCAGTCCGCGCTGCGCTCGAGAAAGCCGGCGTCGAGTTCATCCCGGAAAATGGCGGCGGTGCCGGCGTGAGACTGGCGAGGAGAGGAAAGCGAAAGTAGAAGACGAGATAGGTCCATGGAATACGATCTTCCACAGAACTTTCAAAGGCTCCATGAAGCCGAGGAGTTATTGCGAGGCAAATCACTGGACATCATCCGCGACAACGACTTGAAAGCACATCTCGCAATCGTCGAGCTGGCAATGGACTTGGCCGACATATTGAGACAGTTCCCAACCGACGATGAAGATCTCAAGGTTGTCCAACTCCTCGGAATGCGGACGTTCAACGCCTTCGCCTCATCTCTCAAGCTGGCGTTGTCCGGGTATATGCAGAACAGCGCACTTGTGATGCGCGACATACTTGAAACTGTTTTTCTCCTTGATCTCTTCAGAGGCGAGCCATCCTTGATCAGGGAGTGGAGATTTGCAGACAAGCAACAGATCAGAAAAAAATTCTCACCAGTGAAGGTGAGGGAGGCCCTCGACAAAAGGTATGGGCACACTGCGAAAAGAAGAGCGGAGCTTTATCAACTATTTTCGGAGCTGGCCGCTCATCCAACAATGAAATCTGCTCTTATGCTCCGCCCTGAGATTGGCGGAGATGCCGTCATCGGACCGTTCGTCGAGAAAGGGGCGTTGATGGTGCAGCTCTCGGAAATAGGGAGGCTGGCCGTTCAGGTTGGGGAGATATTAGGTTCATTCATTCCAGGCTGGTGGGGGCCGGCCTCAGCTTGCCGAACTTCCTTCATCCAAGCCAAATCAAACTGGCTCAGCCGGTTCTACCCCGGCAGTCGCACGAGCAAAAAATAGCGCTCCTCGAGCCCTTAAGAAAGTCAGTGTCCAGTTCATCCGGAGAACGGCTGTGGGGCCAGCGTGAGGTTGAAGAAGCGGAAGCGCTGATTTTTTTTATTTGCAACGCCGCTCACGGACGCCTCCGATGCTTGCGCAGGATCGTGCTTGCGCCGAAGAGCATGACCCCGGCATAGGCGAACAGAAGGCAGGCAATCGCCCAGCGGGCCCATTCGGGCGCGTCGGGCCCTAACGTGGATGTGAGGAGCAATGGGCATCAGGCGTGCTCCTGACACTTAGCGACGACCGGATAGGTCCGCACCACTCGATCGCCATCAAGTCGAAGCGGGAGGGGCTTCAGGCGCCAGTGCAGCGCAGGATCGAAAGGCTGATTGTCCTCGTTCTCGATTGGCAGCCACACGCCGCCGCGGTCATCCTCGGCCGGCCTGAAGCTAGTTGAGATCAGCTCGCCGTCGATGACCAGGCAGTATTGCTGCTCGCCGAACGTACGCGATTGCCGCGCCCGTCCCAATACTTCGCCAGCACCCGACTTAACCGTCACCTCATATTGGTAGACACCGGGGTTGCAAGGCCCGAACGTCCGAAGAGCGCCAGCCGGAAGGATGCCGTTCTTTGGCAGGGGAACTTCCTGGCCGCCGTATTCTTGATCAGCTTGGGTAAGCTGCACGAGGATTGAAGCCGCTCCCTGCGGAACGTCCTTAAGTCGGATTTCTGGATTATCGAAGAGGCTAACGCAAGGCCTTGAGCTGAGAAAGGAGAAGCTCATTGTCATTCCTGCGCTAGCCTGGCGTGAGACCAGGCCCTGCTGAAGCTGCTGTCGCGCGGCCGTTTGGGCCGCTGCCGAGGTGGCCCAGATCAGGACCAAACATGTGACTGGAATTGCTCTCATTGGTTTCGATAGCACAGGCCGAGAGACGAGTCTGATCTATTCTCGATCGGTCGCTCCCTTGAGGGCGATCCGTCTTCTGATCTCGTCCTCGATGTTTTTAAGCAAGTTCAGGATCTCGGGGCTATCCAAGTCCTCGACCGCGGCGCGCTTATAGCGCTCCACGATCGTCAGCTCAGTCTTTGAAAAAGGTCCGGCGCCGTTTTGCATCACCATCTCCAGTCCGTACGAAGCGGGAGCATTCGGCTCTCAGTCACAGATAGATGCCTAGGGCATCCAAAAAGGTGATTAGCTTAAAGCTATTCTCCCAGCGGCGTTCCTAGAAAGCCAAAGGGATCGGGATCAGCAGCTGGACGCCGCGTGCAACGGCTTTCCCTCTCAAGCAAAAACGCCGCCCGCTTAAATAAAAGCGCAGGCGGCGGCTTACCAGCCCCGGGAGGGTGAGCGTAAAATCCCGATAAAGGTTGGTCTCGCCGTGGCATGCTGAAGTTCATCACGTCGGACAAAAAACGAGACCTAAATTCAAGATGGCGGCTGTAGTCCCGGCGAGGTCAGCCACTTGTTGACCTCTCCGGCAACATCGATCTGCCTGGCCTTTCGCAGAAGCTCCGTGCGGCGGACGCCAGCGGGCATCCCCTTCGCCTGTAGGCGGAGGTTGATCGCCTCCTGCGCGAGGCGGTATTCGAATGTCAAGGATTGTCCTGGGGACCGTTGAGCCGGCATGTTTGACGCTCCGCTTGGGGTTGAGCGGGAGCGCATTTTGCGTTCACGCCACCGATAGATGCTGAGGGCCGCTCGGTGGTAGTGAGACAGTGCGCCTTTATTTGCCCAATAGCGAGCGCTTTGTTTCGATTCTGGCAGGAACTATCTGCAAGCTGCTTGACGTCACTGGCTGGCTGACTGCTCTCGCTTCAAGCTGGGCGCGATTACTATTGTCGCCTTGAAGCCGATCTAACTCATCTTGGCCGCCGCGTCGTCTCGGCGAGCCCTGATCTCGACGCGCGCCATCGCGCTTTCAAGAACAGCGCGTCGGAGTTCCGATCGCTCAAGCCGTTGTTCGTCAACCAGCAGCTGGCGCTCGTCTTGGAGGGATTGGCTGTCAGCGATAGCGCGCGTGGCGCGGCTTAGAAGCTCATTCATGGCGGCCCCAGTCTGCTTGCGTGGGAGCGCATCTCCAATAACTTGGGTTAGGTCAAGTGGAATAACTGTACCACGCATCGGCGCGGGCGAGCAGCGAGAGCGACACGGTAACGCCGAGAGCGTTCGCCGCCGCCGAGCGGCCTTGCCACCGTTCGACAATGACTGTTCCCCGTGCGGTGGATGCCAGGGGGCATCCCGTTGCAAACTGGCCCGGGGTTTCGCAGCTGGCTAGATTACTCGTCGCCCCTCGATCTCTTGCTAGAACGATCAACGCGGTCCGCTCGAAATTCCGCAGGCCCTTCAAGCAGACGCTGCTTTCTCGTCGATTGAACCTTGGAGCTCGCGGAGGCGTCTGCTCTTTCATCTATCACAGTGCCAGCCAGGTGAAGAGCACGCTTTCGCTGGCGGCCCACTCGACGAACTTTAGCATCCTCTTTCGTCATTCTACTGGCCCTCTGAATCGGAGATGTTCGGAACACACCGGCGCACTTAGCAACCGCGACAAATATTCTTCAGCTTTGCGGCGGTTCGGGCTTCTTCCGCAAGGAATGGGTCCTTGTAGCCTGACGATGAATCGGTACCGGTCTCGGCGGGCTTCCTCGTTTTTGGAGGATACGCAGCGTCGTAACAGGAGAGGCGCGCGCTGGGGATTTCGATAGCACGGCAGTTCGGGTCCGCGGCGAAAGCGGCTGGCGTGGCTGCACCGAATACTGATGCCAGGAAAAGCGCCGCCGTCCATGTCCGTGTTCGGGCCATCGTCATGCTGAACATCCCCTCTATTTAATTTTACTTGCCCAAGAGGGCCGCTCGCCGGCCCAGGCCGGAAGAGCATCCCATTCGGACCAACGCATCCGGCGCTCCTCATCTCCGACCCTGACGAAAACAAAGGGCGCATCGTCCCGTCCTGTTTTCGAACCAACAAAAACTGCCGGGAGCCCATAGGCATCCCTGATGATTGCTGTGTTTGCCATTTCTGTCTCCAGTCTCGGCTTGGGGCTGGGTACTCGGCCGCGATTGAGGGGACCTACCGCTATAGAATGGCCACGACCGCGATCAGCAGTACAAGGAAGATCGGCACCAATAACGGTGGTACGAGCCACTCACGAATGTTGAATTTGCCGGGATCGGACATCTGACCGCCTTCTTTTGGGTTGAGGCGGGAGCGCAATGCTCTCAGTCACCGATAGATGCCACGGATCGAGCGGTGATGGATGACACCCTAGGCTTAGATAGCGCGCAGCGATATCGAAAAATGCACACAGGAACGCGGCGAAATGGCTGTCAGCGGCCTAGTTCTGACCACGGCAGAACGATGGGATGCATTGCGTCCCGTTCCCGCTGTAGGTCGCAGATCACGCCGGTAATACGTTCCGCGGTGAGGGGATCGAAGGGGAAGGCTGCCAGCCGCCAGTAGTGCGCGATTGTCTCGTCTAGCTCTTTGCACTTTTCACACATCGGCTCACCGCTGAAGTTTAGGCGGGAGCACACGGGCTCTCAGTCACCGATAACAGCAGAGGATCGGGCGGTGATGCAGGCCAACGGCTGCCGGTCCTTTCAGTTCCTAGGTCACGTCACCCGGCGCGGACTGTGGATGCACGAAAGCGTCGCGCCGAATGTGCGGTAGGGTCAAAAGCGCTCCTCGCGGATCTTCCGGCGCATGTCCGGTCCGCCTCGGATTGCGGAAGGATTTGGCCTAGGCAGACCGAAGCGCTCAAAGTACGCAGCAACTTCCGAACTCGAATGGTCGCCCGCATGGTACGCAGTGAGAGCCGCCATATCGCCGTCCAGGAACATCGCCAGAGCGACTTGGCTGACAACCCAAACGCCGCCTCCGACACGACGCCCGAGCCCATGCTGAGGGCACCAATTCCGGATGGTCGTTTCTGACTTGCCGGCCCTCTTGGCCGCCGTCGCTAAGCTAATGCCCTCCCGAGGATCGTACGGGGTCAGCACCCTCCATGTGGTCTCCTCAGCGGATTGCATGCTGACCTCCGCAAAGGAGCGCGGCGTCCGACATGGGCTTCCGTCGATACGTTAGTGTCGATGCTGACGGCCGGCGGAAAGCCGCCGTCTGCTCGGTCATCGCGAATACAGCTCCGCCTCCAAGCAACATCACCAAGCCCATGGCGTCGTATCGGCACCCCGGCGCGGCGACGTGAACACCGAATAGATCCATAGCGCTCCAGCCGAGATCGCAAGCCGCGCGGCCCCAGTTCGACAGGAAGGCATCGGCGCCTTCGATCATCTGAAACCATCGCTCTGCTCCGGCCCACTCGGGTACTTGCATTCGCTTCAGTTCCTGCAGAATTGCATGCCATCCGGAGGTGTCGTCCTCGAAGATTTGGGCCGTTCGCCCCTCTTCAAAATTAGTGGTGGCAGTGGGGACACTGGGGACACTCCGCGTAACCAGTTCAATTCCCGACGTTTTCCTGTCCCCACTCGCCACCAGGGGCTGTCCCCACTCGTTTTTGAGTGGGGACACGGTCGTCTCTTGAGTGGGGA
This sequence comes from Bradyrhizobium sp. 1(2017), assembly GCF_011602485.2. Classification (NCBI taxonomy): domain Bacteria; kingdom Pseudomonadati; phylum Pseudomonadota; class Alphaproteobacteria; order Hyphomicrobiales; family Nitrobacteraceae; genus Bradyrhizobium; species Bradyrhizobium sp. 1(2017). The sequence goes on from NZ_CP050022.2 coordinate 7,778,147, forward strand.
CAAAAAAGTCGTTGTGCTGCAGCGACTTCTCGGAAGTGTCCCCACTGCCACCACTGTCCCCACTCGTTTTCATGAGGGCCGCGATGTCCCGGGAGAAGGCTTGCAAGTCATGCTTCATTTGCATCCTCCAGGAACGTCGAGCGGATGTGGTAGAGCCGCATCTTCCCGTACTCGGGGACGCGAACTGACTTGGCCATGTGGGAGCCTTCGCCCTCGATGTAGCCCTTCTGCCTCAGCGTCGCTGCTACGCGCCGCGGGTCGAGCCCGGCGCAGATTTCCTTCCATGCCGTGGTGGTGACGTAGAAGTCCCAACCATCGCCCATCTGCTCTCTGAAGCCGGCGACGTCGCGAGCTTGCATCCCCTTGGGGGCGTTGTCCTCCCATGCCGGGATGAAGCGAGACATACCGTCCTTCAGCAGGAAGGTTCTCACCTGCTCCATTCCGGCCGCCGTCTCCGCCGCTTCATGCCCACCGCGCGCTGCGAGCCACTGCTCGAAGCACAGGGCGGCTGCCTTCACGGCGCCTCCTCGCGACCAGGGCAAGATCTCGTACAGCGTCGCGATCTCGCCGCCGGCAGCGATGAGCCCGAACCGCTGAGCCACGCGGCCAACCTGCCCGTCTGCTCCTGCCGGCACATAGGTGTCGCAGAAGCTCTTCACGACATCCTTCACGGTCTTCCGGATCTCTTCGATGTGCGGAACGATGGCGTCGAGGTATTGTCTGGAGGCGACGCCGTAGTGCTGTTGGGTTGCGGTCTTCAGGTGAACAGCGAGGGCGTCCGCTGAGGTGAACCCGTGCAGCTGTTCGAACATCCCCATCCCGGCGCCGGCATCTGCCGACACATCCACGATCCGGATCTGCTGACCGGCTGCCAGACGCTTGCCGCGGCCATCCTCAGCCACCTTGTCGGAGAGGCCGATTTCACCCGACGACAGGAAGAGGACACGCCACTTCGCCGCCCGACGGGCCGAGCCGTCGCGTGTGCTGCGGGACTTACCCGAGCCGTTCGCGAGCATGTAGGCGGCTTCGCCGGCATCCTTCGCCGCCAGCTGGGACAGCTCGTCCAGGCACAGCAGCGTGTCGCAGTGCGCCAGTGAGACGCCCTCCAGGCCGTTGGCCGTCGATCGCCATGAGCGGATGTAGCCATTGGTATCGCCGCCGCCCCAGACGCTGCCGGCGACATGCAAGGCCGTGCTCTTGCCCGTGGATGAGGCGCCCTTGAAGTGGACGCCACCACCCTCGGCCGCGCAGGGGCCGACCAGCGGTCCGGCAAAGGCCGCCGACAGCGCCAGCACGAGCCGACTGTTACCGACGGCGTACCGAGCAACGTTCTGTTGCCAGCTCTCCAGGCTGCCTGCCTGCCGGAACGGGTGTTCGTGGGCAGACGCGCTCTGCAGCAGCAAGAGGTCTCGATCGTCAACGGCGAAGCACTCATCCGGCATGACGAACGAGTTGCCGTGCCAGCCCACCCGCTGGGTAGCCCTGGCCCGCTTCGGCGATCTCACCTGAAGCAAGAATGAGTTGAACAGGTTGCGAGCGGTGTTGCTGGGCGAGATGAAGAACCCGCCATCCATCAGGATCCGACGCGCCTCCGAGCCGTCTCCAGCCAAGGTCGCCCGCGGCAGCGCGAATTGGTGCTCGCGACCATCGTGATCGCGCCAGCGCAACAACACGCCCCAGCTTGCGCCATCCGTGTCACGGGTCTCCGCCACGACGTCGAAGTGGCCGGCTACCAAGATCGCAGGCTTGTCCAGATCGTCCGGATTGCTCCACATCAGTCCCCGGTCAGAGAAGCTGTAGCCCACCGGCAGGGCGGACTTCTTCTTCTCGGCCCGGGCCTGAACGTCCTCCTCCTGGCTCGGCTCTTCCGTTGAGGGCTTCCATTCCTCAGTCGCCCGAGCCTTCTCCTCGAGATCCTGGAATGAGCGCCCGGCTTCGAACCAGTCGGACACGTCCTGCTTCTTTTCCAGCTCTGGGAACCGCACGACACGGATGCTCTCGACGACGCCGAATGCGAGGGCCGCCTTTGCATCGGCGTGATCCGATCCCTCGTCATCGTTGTCGGCCAGGATCACGAGATGCTTGCCCGCGAAGTACTGCTCGCAACGCGCCGGCAGCCCATCGCCCACCCCGCCGAACGTGACGGCGCAGCCGCCGCGCTTAGCCGTGGCTGTTCAGCCACTTCGTCGTTTCCTTCACGCCGAGCGGGCCGGTTGTGCCATCCCCGTCCAAGTACAGCTTGAAGATCAGCCTGACGGTTTCAGCTTCCACCGGATCGGTATCGAGCTTCTTCTTGATCTTCTGACCGCGTCGCTCCGCTTCAACGATCTTGTACCCGAGCGGAGGCGTTGCCCCATTCCAGAATCCCTGCCGCGCCGACTCCAACATTGCTCGTTTCGTATTTTTAGAAATTTCGCGTGAGGTGTGCTCGTCGAACGCTCCAATGATCTGTCGCACGAGAATTTGGCTAGGATCGTCGCCGGTAGGTTGCGTGACCGAAACCACTTCGACGCCGTGCTTGCGTAGTTTCCGGATCGTCAGCTCCATTTCGGCGACGTTGCGGAAAAATCGATTGAAGGCGTAAAAAACGATCGCGTCGTACGGATGATCAGATGCGCAAGCGCGGTCGATCATCTCCTGCAGCACGGGCCTGCGATCGTCGGTCGCGGTCTTCGCTTCGACGAATTCATCGACGATCAAATAGCTGTTCTGATCACAGAAACTGGCCGTGATTTTTCGTTGGCTCGGGATGCTGGCTTCGGTGGTGAGTTGTCGGCCCGTGCTAACTCTATAATACGTGGCGGCGCGCTTCGTTGCGTTTGATTGCTTCGGGATCGAATTGCGAAAAACGTGCTTGTTCATGAGAAGTATCTGCGGTTGGATTGCAGTGAAAAAGAGCCTCTTGGATAGATTCTGCGCAGCTCGTGAGGCATTCTGTCAACGAAAATCAGCTTGCGAAATCAGCTGTCTTTTCTGCCGTTACTGAGCAGCTTTAGGAGCTCATTGCCGAGCAGAATCTCGATCGCGCGCAGCTCCTTATCCAGGATGGGAATGGGCTGCGGCATCTCAGTCGTCACCTGAAGATCCGTCGCCTGCGACTGGCAGCGCCCTCGCGTCTTTGTTGCTGAGAGTGCCGGCCGCGTGCCGGGCCGATCGACGTTTGGATGGAGCGCGGTCGCGTTCTGTGATCGCCGATCGTTTGGCGAGTGCCGGTTTGTCTGCCTAGAGCTCATGGCTGAGCTCGCGCTTCTTGCGACGCTGGCGGTCGCGGACGCTGGCCACCTCGGCTTTTGCAAACTCGGTCGGTTCGATCGTGCTGGTCTTGATGCTCTCGCGCGAGAGCAATTTCAGCAGGAGGGCTCGGCGCTCCTCGGCAGTGACGTCGTTTTGTCTCGTCTCTTGCGAACGAGCGGCTCTGACATGGGCATCGACTTCGGCGACATCGATGACGAGCGACAACGGACCACGGGCCCGGCTGGCGGCCACATAGAGCGAATTCCGATCGTAACGCGGATCGACCACTGCCGTGCAGCTCTCGGCCGTCAATCCCTGCGCTTGATAGACGGTCGTCGCGTACCGGCGACACCCGATGGAAGGTGCCGGGCGTGCTGGATTGGTCGACCATGACCCACAATCCCTTTGTCGACGTGACCAACGACACGACGACGCTCTACGCCAGTGACCGCGACGTGTTTTTGTTTCTGGTCGACGACACCAATCCGATCGAGGCGGGCCGTTTGCCGGACGGATCGCCGGATTTGTATTTCCGTGGCTTCTACTGCTGGAATAGCGAGGTCGGGAGCAAAACTCTCGGCATTGCCAGTTTCTATCTTCGCGCTGTCTGCATGAATCGCAACCTCTGGGGCGTCGAGAATTTTGAGGAGATCACCATCCGGCATTCCAAATTTGCGGCGCAGCGGTTTGCCCATGAAGCGGCTCCCGCGCTGACAAGCTTCGCGAATTCCTCGCCTGCGCCGTTCGTCGCCGGCATCAAGGCCGCGCGGCAGCGGATCGTTGCCCGCACCGACGAAGACCGCGAAAGTTTCCTGCGCAAGGGCGGATTTTCCAAGTCGGAAGCCACCAAGATCATCGAGACGGTTCTCGGCGAAGAAAACCGCAAGCCGGAAAGCATCTTTGATTTCGTGCAGGGCATCACGGCGCTGGCGCGTACCAAGTCGCATCAGGACACGAGGCTTGAACTGGAGGGAAAAGCCAGGCGGTTGATGGAACGCGCAATCTGATACGCCGCGCAGCCATCACGGTTGCGCGGCCCTTGCTTCCAAGCTTGGTGTACGCCGCCGATCCGGCAAGCCGGATCGGCGGCTCGGCGCGTGTCCGCGTCCCGGGCTCGCCGGGCGTTAGGCCCGGCTCGCGAGACTCCACGGTTTAACACCTGTTATGTTTCTAACCCTTGCAGAGCCGATCTACTAAGTCGCGAAAGTTAGCAGTTTGAGCGTCGCGAGTGTACACGAACCCCGACTCGGTGAGTGGCTGACTTGGAAGTTTGACGATGACCCGCATGCTCGATCGTGAGCCGATCGTTAGGTCGTCGCCATCGAAGATCCGACCGTCTTCGTGTAGAACAAGCGTACCGGTTGGAATAGTTCACCGCGAGCTGCGTATCCAGGAAGTGCACCTTTCACTCGCGGTCAATCCGACCTAAACTCGTGGAGGAGGCCCGCGCTCGCGCCGGCCGGTGGTCATCTGGAACTGCATACACCGCAGATCTGCGCCGATTGCAAACCACTACTCCTTCCGGAAGACGATCTGATCCGGACGTGATCAAGGCCGCGCTCAAACGTATCTTGACAGCTTGCGGCGGCCCGGAGATGAGGCCGGATCGTTGTGGCCCTGGCTGCATCCTGCGCTTCTCAAACTGGGCTTGATGGCGGTGTGCTGGAGACTCTTCACGTCCGCGCAGCGCTGAAGGCGCAGCGCAACAGGACCGACAAAAACAAACGCGTTCGGAATCGCCCCTCTGATGCGGACCGGCTGGTTCCACAAGGCCCATATCAGAGCGAGCCCCGAACCGGATCGAGCGGGAAGGTTTTGCCTAGGCCGCGCGCGACGGTGGCGGATGATGGGCCGGCGGCCGATCGATGCCGCGCCAAATGCGCACGCCGCGCTGTGGAAAGAGTACCCGGCTGCATGATTTGGTTGTGAAGCTGGTCGCCGGTAAGCGCTGCAAGACGATCATGACGCTAAGACTTTTTGGTTCGCCACTAGAGCGCCCTCACTTAAGCGTGCACGAGTTCGTGGTGGAGTGCGATAGTTGCTTGCCGATGGCATATGGGCGATGCCTTCGGCCCGCGCTCTACTCGTCGCTTCGCTCCTCACCGAGCCACCCTACGGGTGTCTCGGCCCTTCGGGTAACGATCGCTATCGCAAACGTTCGCAAACAGTCGGGGCTTCGCAAGCTAACTGCCAAGTCGCTGCGGCTTTTCGCAATGAATCCGGCGACCCGGACGCCCCCAGGCCGACGTGAACGCGCGCACCGCCGCCCAAAGAACGTAAGTTGCTGAAGGCCCACGCATGAGGGCCCGAGGCGCACCTTGAGAGGTCGATCGAGGTCATCGACGCGATGCTTTGAACAGGGAGCTTCGCTCTGGCGTATGAGACCTGATGCAGATCCACGACGTCGCGCGTTCGGCGACCCCAAGCCCTTCTCTCTCGCGACCAGAGTATTTGGGCCTGGTTCCGCGCCAGGGCTATGATGGAGGCTGCTTCGCCGTGCGGGTAGCCAGCAGCAGGCTGTCCGTCAGCAGAGTGGCTGAAGATCGACAAGCCAGCGGACCGACGCCGGCAGCACAGTCCGCCGTTCGTTCAAGCGCAACAAAGTGCAACAAAATGCAAGGTTGCGAAAAGTTGCTACCACACCTGTGCATCTGGGAGGCGAAACCGCTCCGGCCGCGCATTGGTAAAGACGACGTCTGGATCTTGGGCCGGCGTCTCCGCAATGTTCAGTAGCGCGCTTTTGACCCTGGAATCGTCCCAGCCCGCAAGTGTGCTTGATGCCTAAATCCCAAGGATACGTTAGCTCGAGTGCTATTTGAAACTGAGCAATATTGAACAGCGATCTCGGAACCGGAAGGACAAAATAGCCCATTATCGTCGCAAATCGGCGTCAATAGGATGTAACGCTTCCGAACTCGGGATCACAGAGCTTTCGCGCGATCCAACGGCAGCACCAACCGTTGGCTCCGCCCGAATTCCGAGCGCCGGTATAAGCCTACTTAATATCAGGATTCGGAGAACGGCATGACGATCACGGAGAACCTGCTTACCACCCTGACGGAGCGTGAGCACCAGATCGCGCGCTTGGTGTCCCAAGGGTTATCGAACAAAGGAATTGGGCGACTGCCGAATGTCACCGATGGCACCATTAAAGTACATCTTCATAACATCTTCCAGAAGCTCGAAATCAGTAACCGGACGATGCTCGCGATTTTCGCACAACGATCGCTCGGATCCCCCGAGAACAAGCTGCGCTGCCCACCTGTTTAGATTGAGCGCAGTACGCGTGACGGTCATACCTAATCGCACCAACTGCCAGCGCCCCGACACCCAGCTCGTTTGTCATTCATCGGAGCCAACTAGCTCTATGCTTGAGCCTATGGCGCGGGTCCGCCGAGGCGGACTACCACTGAATAACTATCGCAGCGATGATCAACAGCCCGAAAAAGATCGGCAGCAATACCGGAGGCACGAGCCACCCACGAACATTGAATCTATCGGTATTCGACATTTGGGACCGCCTTTCCAGAACGGCGGGAGCGCAACACTCTCAGTCACCGATAATAGCCAGGGACGCGCGGTGATATGAGGAACATGGTGACGCCCCCGCCGAGTAACGAGGCCGGTCGCAACTTAATTGTCGTGGGCAGGTTGTATCCGATTCCAGAGTAGCCATTTACGTCCTAGCGCACCCAGATCGCTTTCAGCATCCTCTTGCCGTTGCGCAAACTTGATCGGATCCAACCGTGATCGAGTTTCCAAACTATAGTCGTTCATATGACCGAACGCGCCATGCCGTGCGTTTCTGGGGATACGATAGCGCGCTAGAGGCATCGTTTTTCATAGAGGAAGACGCGCTGAGGCGACTTCAACCCGACGCTCACCTCAATGAATCGGGTTTCCTGAACGCATTCGATTCCAATCGTGATGTGATATGTGCCGCCGCTGCCAGGGTGTACGTCCGCGGCAGCAGGGGTTCCTACGATCTGGTCGCCGCAAATTTTTGAAACGAAGACTTACGTCTTAATGGACGCGGAAGAGTTCGTTTACGGCACGTAGTGCATTACGACTGCCAATCCAGAAATAATCACAAAAGCCAGAGAGAATTGCATGAAATTCCGTCGCTCCATGACCGTGTCGTGGTCAAGCGCATTGAGGCCGAAGACAAGACCGCTGGTGGCATCATCATTCCCGGACACTGCCAAGGAGAAGCCCTCCGAGGGCGAAGTCATCGCCGTCGGCCGCGGCGGCCGCGACGAAGCCGGCAAGCTGATCTCGATCGACGTGCAGGTCGGCGACCGCGTGCTGTTCGGCAAGTGGTCGGGAACCGAGGTCACGATCGACGGCCAGGAGCTGTTGATCATGAAGGAGCGCGACATCATGGGCGTTCTCACTGATCTGCCCGCCGCCAAGAAGAAGGCCGCGTAAGCGCCAGCCAGTTTTCCTTATCCTGGGGATTCGGCGTAGCCGGGTTCTCGAAGGATGAGGCTCAAAATCTCATCCCTCAAGTGCTCGCCAGTTGCGCGGTCTTTCGGATTTGACAGTTGAAAACGGAGATCATTATGTCGTCCAAAGAAGTTAAATTCGGCGTCGATGCCCGCGACAGAATGTTGCGTGGTGTCGACATTCTCAACAATGCGGTCAAGGTCACGCTCGGTCCCAAAGGCCGGAACGTGGTTCTCGACAAGTCGTTCGGCGCCCCCCGCATCACCAAGGACGGCGTCACCGTCGCCAAGGAGATCGAGCTCGAGGACAAGTTCGAGAACATGGGCGCGCAGATGGTGCGCGAGGTTGCCTCCAAGTCGGCGGATGCGGCCGGCGACGGCACCACCACCGCGACCGTGCTCGCAGCTGCGATCGTCCGTGAAGGCGCGAAGGCGGTTGCCGCCGGCATGAACCCGATGGATCTGAAGCGCGGTATCGACCTCGCGGTCGAAGCCGTCGTGGCGGACCTCCAGAAGAACTCGAAGAAGGTCACCTCGAACGACGAGATCGCCCAGGTCGGCACCATCTCGGCCAACGGCGATGCCGAGATCGGCAAGTTCCTCTCGGATGCCATGAAGAAGGTCGGCAACGAGGGCGTCATCACCGTCGAAGAAGCCAAATCGCTCGAGACTGAACTCGAGGTCGTCGAGGGCATGCAGTTCGACCGCGGCTACATCTCGCCCTACTTCGTCACCAACGCCGACAAGATGCGCGTTGAAATGGACGACGCCTATATCTTGATCTACGAGAAAAAACTTTCCAGCCTGAACGAACTGCTTCCGCTGCTGGAAGCAATCGTACAGAGCGGCAAGCCGATTGTTATCATCGCAGAAGACGTGGAAGGCGAGGCGCTTGCCACGCTCGTTGTCAACCGTCTGCGCGGTGGCCTGAAGGTTGCGGCCGTCAAGGCGCCGGGCTTCGGCGATCGCCGCAAGGCCATGCTCCAGGACATCGCGATCCTGACCGGCGGTCAGGCCATCTCGGAAGACCTCGGCATCAAGCTCGAGAATGTCACGCTCAACATGCTCGGTCGCGCCAAGAAGGTGATGATCGACAAGGAGAACACCACGATCGTCAACGGCGCCGGCAAGAAGGCCGACATCGAGGCGCGCGTGGCCCAGATCAAGGCGCAGATCGAGGAGACCACCTCGGACTACGACCGTGAGAAGCTGCAGGAGCGTCTCGCCAAGCTCGCTGGCGGCGTTGCGGTGATCCGCGTCGGCGGCGCGACCGAGGTCGAGGTGAGGGAGCGCAAGGATCGCGTTGATGACGCGATGCATGCGACCCGTGCGGCGGTCGAGGAAGGCATCGTGCCGGGCGGCGGCGTCGCCTTGCTGCGTGCCTCCGAGCATCTAAAGGGGCTGCGCACCAAGAACGATGACCAGAAGACCGGCGTCGAGATCGTGCGCAAGGCGCTGTCCGCGCCGGCCCGCCAGATCGCGATCAACGCCGGTGAAGACGGCTCGGTCATCGTCGGCAAGATCCTGGAAAAGGAGCAGTACTCCTACGGCTTCGACTCGCAGACCGGTGAGTATGGCAACTTGGTCGCCAAGGGCATCATCGACCCGACCAAGGTGGTTCGCGTGGCGATCCAGAACGCAGCCTCGGTTGCGGCTCTCCTGATCACCACTGAAGCCATGGTGGCCGAGGTGCCGAAGAGGAACGCCGGCGGCGGTGTGCCTGCGGGTGGCGGCGGCATGGGAGGCATGGGGGGTATGGACTTCTAAGTCCAGCCGTGCAGCGCTCAAAGAAAAAGAAAGGTCCGGCAGCGATGCCGGCCTTTCTGCATTTTCTTGCGCCTGATCGCGGTTGCCCTGCTCAATTTGCCACAGGCCGCAATACTGATACGTCAGTACGGCTGTCAGCCCGAGCTCATACCAGCCCTCCGAGAACTTGGAGTTGCCGAGCTTGCGATGGGAATAGCCAATCAGACTGCCCGCGTTCAGGGGATCCTCGTGGCCAAATGCCTTTAGCTGATTGCCTGCGTCCGGCACTGAGTTGAATTGCCAATCCCAAGGTCAAGTCTCCTAACTTGAATTGGCCAGGAGTCAAATTAGCTCTAGACGAGGATTGTCGTCCCACTTGGAGGACCAAGGTGTGGGTAAAGATAAATCAATGTCGTTTTGGACGCCTGAAATACTGGACGAAAAAGCTAAACAAGACGCTGTGAACGACAACTACAGTCCACCACATTCATGGTGGCCCGGCCGATACAGCATTGGTACCGAAGCCCGCGACAGGTACGATCGGGCTTTCAACCTTCATCACACCGACAAGGACGAGTACTAGGACCAATGATTGGCTGCCGAATTGCGAAGCGCATTCGGCGAATGCGGCCCTAATAGCGGCAAAACTCAATGGGCTTGTTGGCATACCGCCATCCGTACACTGCTCGCGCAATAGGGTCGCGCGGCGCGAACGTAGCAGGAGTAGGGTGGCTAGGCTTGGCAGCATTTTCGTCGCTCATCGAACACCAACCATCCGCCTTGATACAGGTCTCCACCCGCTCATCTCTCTGCCGTTGATACGGATTGAATACACCATCATGGTGAGCTTCGGCCGATTTTGCAGTATCCGCCACCATGAGTTTATCGGAATCGTTCTCACAACGCGTAATAACCTCTATCAGGCGATCACGAGGAAAAACGTAGTATCTCGTGAGGTGAGATATCCAGAGGAGCGCAGCAACCACCGCTGCAGTGAGTTTAATAAATTTCAGCACGTGCACCTCAGCCCGCGAACGGAACGGCGCGTGACGGACAGGAGCGCCTTCCCTCTCGTGGCGATCGACCACAGGCGGTTGCAACGCGCCCTACCTACAGGTGACGTTTCCGGCAATTTCGTAGAGTTCATCTGTCAGTCACTGCACTGCGCTTGCATAGGCAGCCCGCGCATTAGCAAGATCGATCGACCCGATCGAGAGCATCTCCATGGTCCGAGGGCACCGCGATCATCGTAGCGACGCGGCGATAGGCTGGTGAGGCCCTCGATCGACTTCTCGTCTGAAAGACATCATATGCTCCGGCGGCCAGCAGCCTCTCGATGCCGCGGATCCGAAAGAAATGCTTGAACGTGACAGTTTCTCGCCGCGAGCGGGATGGTCATGCACGCCTACCTTTCGAGAAGAGGGGCCCAACCGACGCTTGGAGTACGACCATGCGCCCGTTACGCGGCAATAGCCAGGACTACTGTCAACAGACCTCGAACGGAGACGACCCTTACTTCTTTACAACGACTATTTTCTCAACAGAAAGAGCGAGCAAGTTGAGACCCGCCTGCCTACCCCGCGGTCCGACGAACCTTTCCAAGAAGCTTGTTCTCGCTTGCCGAGACGCCGAGGTGAGGCTGCTGCTCCATCGGCCTCGACCGCGAACGGCCTCCCAAGCGAAAAGCCCGGCCACGAGGGCCGGGCTGATCGGTAATATATTCCAAGTCAGGCAATGCACGGAATAAATCGGGGAGAGTCGTCGCCGTCTGTTCAAAAAGGAACACCTGAACCGATTATTGGCACCGCCCGCGCTCAACTTCGGATGCAGAGAATCTCACAAAGGCTCTGCATTTCCAGGAGCATCGCGGGGCAGATGCTCGTCGTCGCCAGACTGCAGCGGAGCCGGCGCATCAGGCCATCCCGAGAGTGTCCGCACGCGCTGAGTGAGCAATTTGGTACAGACGCCGATCCCTAGACGTGTCTAGCCTCACCAACGGATGAAGCTCAACATACCTCTTAGTCAGGTGAAAATCATGGAAATCTCCAGGGAGACAAAAGCTGCCGTGCGGCCGGCACTGTGGGGAGCTGCGGCCGGAGCGGGGCCGCCGAGACCCTCGCGACGAACCGCGCTGCAACGGCTGTCGTCGCAGCTCTCACACCTATCTGCATTGACAGGTTCCGACAAGCCGCTGATGCGTCGGCGAACTTGGTCGAAATGAAGAAGGCGACCTATGCATGGGATCAGAGCAAGTTCGTCGAAAAAGGCGGTTGGGCCACGATGCCGGGAAGCTCTAAGCCAAACTCAGCCGTTGCAAAAGCTTGTGCCGAATCGCTTGGTAGCAAGAAAGCTGTGGAGCTGGGAGGATAGTCAGGCAAGTCGCGCGGCGCAAATCCGCGCATAGACGCCAGTCTGCATCTCGCGCAGTCGAAGGGGCTCTTGCAAAGCTGGCCAGACAGCCGTCGCCAGATGGTCAAGCATGACCTCGTATCGACTTTGAACGAAGAACTCGAAGAAGCCGAAATCCGTGAAGCCCACGTCGAGCCGAAGGCTTCCTCTCGTCATTTCAGTTCCAATTTGCCGCACGCCACGCCGCCTTCCAACCGGTGAATATCCTTTCAAATTGTCGTAGGTGGTAGTATGATAGCGTGTTAGCGATCCAGCGAACGAGAGTCCTGCCTTGGTGAAAGCGGCGAAGGACTTGTTTGATCCCAGCGCCTTCCTTGCCAAGGTCGGGGCCGGAAAATCGATTTCTAAATTTGGCAAAGGTCAGAACGTGTTCGCACAGGGAGATGTCGCGGATGCGGTGTTCTACATTCAAGAGGGAAAGATCAAGCTCACGGTCGTTTCGGACCAAGGTAAGGAAGCGGTCGTCGGAATTCTGGAGCCGGGACAATTCTTTGGCGAGGGCTGCCTCAATGGTCATCCATTGCGTATTGCCACGACTACGGCAATGGAGCCCTGTATCATCACGAGAATATCGAAGACCGCCATGATTGCAGCGCTCGAAGGCAAGCCGAAGTTCTCTCAGTTGTTCATGGCATATTTGCTCGCGCGCAATAGCCGGATTGAAGAAGACCTGATCGACCAACTCTTCAATTCGAGCGAGAAACGCTTGGCGCGCCTGCTGCTTCTGCTGGCGAATTTCGGCAAGGAAGCCAGCTCGCAACCCATAGGCGTCACTATCAGCCAGGAAACGCTGGCCGAAATGATCGGTGCGACCCGATCACGGGTGAGCTTCTTCATGAACAAGTTCCGCAAGCTTGGCTTCATCAGCTACAATGGAAAGATCGAGGTTCATAGCTCGCTTCTGAACGCGGTGCTGCGCGACAAATCCGAGATAGACCGGAAGGATTGACCGCCGCGCGGTCAATCCAATGCATGGCCGATTGCCCAGGCCAAACGCGTGCCATCAGCCCACGCGATAGCGGATCAGGGCGAACTGGGGCCGCCGCCAGTTTGTCCCTGCTGGTTCCAGCGAATAGCGGACCAGGCTCTTTCGTGCAGATAGTAGAGGATCATTTTCGTAATGGCCTCAGCACCGGCGATCGAACCTGCAACCTTGACGCTACCGGTGAAGATAAGACTCAGCACGAAGGTGTCGATACTACCGGTGATCCTCCAGCTGACAGCTTTGACCAAGGAGCGAAAATGGGAATCTCGCGTCCGAATGAACATCCGTCCCTCCCGTCCCTCCTAAGCTCGATCACGTCGGCTATCCCCGCAAAGGCAGGCTGTAGCTGATGCTGCTTCGGGGGCGGGAATTGAATCGTAGTCGCATTATCCTCCTTGAGGGGGCCTGGCTATCACGACTGGGTCTTGTCCGGCGACTTTTTCGCGGTATTCTCGTGGTGCAGATCTCAAGCCAGCCTATGAAATGCTGGCGGCAAAACCTCTCGCACGAGCTGACTTAGATCTAAAGCCTCGCCGCTTTCTGCAATGTCCGAGAACAGAACCTCGATAAATGGATGTTGCCGGTTGAATGCAGCCCCTCGCTGGTATTTCGCGCTCACAATCCGTTGGATCGCCGCAAGATTTAGCTTTCCGAGCGCATTGTATTGATCGCGGAACAGACTTTGCCGTCCGCCATGGTGCTCGGTAGATTTGGCCCAGACGTCCATCACTTTGCGGCCGACGAACGCCTCGACGCGTTCAGTTCCATCCTGAGCAAAAAGCCGTAGCCCATCCATACTATGGGGGCCGTCATCGACGCTAAACTGTGTAAGTGACATTAGGAGTCCTCCTGTCTTTCCGCGTTTACTCACATCGGCAGTTCGTCGCGGACTGAGCCTCCCTCGTTCTCCCACCGCGACAGAGCGGCAGCGCCCGATCTCGTAGCGCTAGGCCTATCCTTTGCTAAAGGTAGCTTGTTGCGACCGACTTCATTCTTGTCCCCGAGCTCCGTCAATAAGACGAAGCCAGCCCTCCAAGCCTTGAATTTACGGCTTTCCTCAGCGCGGGTCGAACCCTTGACGAGTTCGCCGGACGCGGTTGCTCTTGCGCGATGTTGCTGAGATTTGAACATATGCAGAGCTCTTTCGTTGGAAGTCTCCGCGCAATCCGGCCAATCTCGATGGTTGACCAGGGTAGATTTGGATATGGGGATCGAACGGCTGAATAACGAGTCCGTGGCATAAATAAGATTGCCAAAGGAGAGCGCGGATAAGCTTTGCCGTGCGTCCAGCCGTCCCGCCTTGGAAAAGGGCCGCTGCGGCGGACTGCAATCAGAAACAAGTCACTCCTATCTTCGACCGCATCGTAGTTGCGAGCGATAGCGTCAGCTGCAATTTGCGGCGAAGAAGCAGGTGCCCGACAGCGTCCGACCAGAACGAGAGGCCCGTCAGGCACGGCCTGATCAGTGGTGCTGACAGACGGAACCACGGCAATCGCGGCCCGGCGCCGGTTCGCACGCTAAGCTTCTGTTCTATCGATCCAAAGAGATTCGCTGCGGGATGGTAAGAGAAGCTGTCCGTCTTAGCTTCGGATGCCGCGGAACGGCTCTTCTGCTCGTCGAGCGAGAGACGATGGCCCGTGCTCGCATGAACTGGAGCTCGGTCTCTGATGAATGACTCGGTTAGCCAAAGAAAGGGATAGCTATTCCAGCAAAAGGCGTGCACCGTCCCGTGTTCTTCAATTGTGGTGTCGGCGCGGAGGTGTATCCTGCGTAGAGGCGTCGCAATGAAAAAAATGGCTCCCGCGCCGTCCGCGCACCGCCAACGTCAATCAAGTTTGCAATCGAGGCCGTGACGTCCTCAATGCGGACTGCCACTTGCGCCCGACGAGATATCCAGGTCCAGCGTCCGTCCGCTACGCGGCGCCTCATGAGCCAATGCGTGAGAATGACCATGACGACGACCCGATCGCGACAGAAATCGGTGGTGCTTAAGCACCCGTTCCGGATCGAACGGTTGTTACCGGCCCGCTCTGCCGACGAAGAGTCGATGGAGGCATTTGTCCTCTCCGGACTTTACGTTGCCACAAGGATCGTGGTGCCAGCGCCGGCGCCCCGCAGCCTTTCCTCGAGATGGTAACGATCAGTTCTTGACGGTGAAATGCGTGTCGAGCTTGACGGGCATCGCGATATACCGCGCCGAGCACTTACGCGCGACGGATGGCACTCTAAATCGAAAGGCGGCGTTCTGCTTGCGCTTGCCAGCCACATCGCCTGCTCAACATCTCCAATGAGCTTGCGATGCAGATCGCGCCCAGCCTCGCTGGCATTTTGGTTACGATCGCGGCCGCATTGCTGTTGAGACCCGATCGAGACCAAGCCGGGGCGGCGACCATGACGACATGAAGACCACGACGTCCGAATGACCCGTGGTAAGTGATATTTCATACGGAAAGATCGATCAAAGTCGACCCAGCGAGGTGAGACAATGGGAAACTTCAAGATAGGGGTCGCACGCATCGAGATGATTTCGCCGAACGAACGAGGCATGGACATCCGTTTGACGTTTCAATTCGAGGGCGATCAGACCAGTTTTGCCTTGCCAATCTTTCTGAACTCTTGCGAATTCGACGACACCGAAATCGTCAAGGTCGCTCGAAGCAAGTTATATGACGTGTTCTGGCAGCTTTGCGGTCAGTGCGAGGATTGGCAGTTGTCGGACGACGAAAGTCGCGAGCTCGCAAAGATCAACGTGAGGCCTGCGGGACAATGTCGATTGGTCCGTGAATCAAAGAGCTAATCGCCAGTTTGGAGCGGCAAAGAGGACGATGCACTGCTTGTACTCTTCTCTATCCCTGTGGTGAAGGTTGAAAGCTTGATCATACCTGTCGTGGGCTTCGGTACCAACGGTGTGTCGGCCGGGCCACCATCCCTTTGGTGGATTGTAGTTGTCGGTCCCGCTGTCATCCGCTTCCGGTAAGCCAGCGATGTCCATGCGCTGGAGCACCACCAGGCCCTCTCGGCTTCATTGTACGCACTTCTGCGCACCCTGGCCGCCACCATCAAGGCACGGTGGATTTGTGAGCAGGCGCATCAGCAGCTGAAGGAGGAGCTTGGACTTGATCACTTCGAAGGGCGATCTTGGCAAGGTCTTCATCGCCACGCTTTGATGACAATGATTGCCTACGCCTTCCTGCAACATCGTCGCCTCGCATACGCGGGGCGGAAAAAAAGAATCAACGGGCCTCCGCCTCAGCCAACCATGCCAGCCGTACGTCACGCCATCGTCGATCTCATCCTTCGGCCGCCGTCTCAGCAGTGCCCATATTGCCGAAAGAAAATCCGTGAAAAACAGCCGCGAAAACACAATCTGCCAAAGTAGTGCTAGGGCGCGGACTCATAACGCGCGGCCAGCGATAGGCGGATAAATGCGAGTTGGACGAAGGCAAGGTAATTTCCTGCAAGCCTGTCGTAGCGCGTCGCCACCCGACGGCACTGCTTGATCCTGTTGAAGAACCGTTCGACGAGGTTGCGAGCGCGATAGAGGTAGGGGCTAAAGCAGATCGGATCGCTGCGATTGCTTTTCGGCGGGATGTTGGCCCACGCGCCCTTCTTCATGGCAAGCTCCCTGATCCAGTCGGCGTCATAGCCACGGTCGGCAAGCAGCATTGATCCGGATTTGAGACGAGACAGCAGTTTTCCGGCAAGTCGAACATCGTGCGCCTCGCCGGGGCGCAACGCGAGCCGTATCGGTAAACCATTGCTATCGACTACCGCGTGGATCTTGCTCGTCAGACCGCCGCGTGACCTTACCATCGATTGGCGCTGGTTCCTGTGATACAGGCCCCATGTTGATGGACTCGAACAATGGACGTATCGATCATCTGCACGGCAGAATCATGGGCACCGGCCAGTGCGCTCATGAGCTTGGCCCACACGCCCGCCCGTCGCCAGCGAACGAACCGATTGTAGCAGGTCGTGTACGGACCGAAGCTTTCCGGCAGGTCGCGCCACGGTGCCCCGGATCGCAAGACCCAGAAGATGCCATTGAGGACACGACGGTCATTCACCCGTGGCACGCCGCGCGACTTATTGGGCAGTATCGGCTTAATGGCAAACCACTCATAGTCCTTGAGTTCGTAGCGCATGATTCGACCCCTTCCGATGGGTGGCTTGAATCATGGCTCGGCTGGCAAGCTCAACTGGTCGCTATGCACCCGAAAGCGGACCTATTATGCTCTCCTTGAATTTTGTCGTTCATGACCCTTAACGGACTCCGGCCGCCCCACCCTCGAAGAGAGTCGACTGTCTTATCACGGGTGAATGCGGCCTCTAGGTTGTCGGCTAGAGTTCTATCCGATGACGGTTGATGTACACCAACGGGCGCGCTCCTCCGGGGAGAAAGCCGACGGCTGCGGTTAGAAGGCCGCCTTCTCTAGGCCGTCACGCAGACGCACGTGGCGACGGTCCGAACGGCTCGCCTCGAAGTGATTTCGACGAAGGCTGAGGTCTGCGCCCCTAGAGTTGAGCAAGCCTTGATAGAGCCGAGCGAATTACAACGCATGAAGTCCCCTAGGAAGCCTCGGAAACTCAAAAAGCCGCCGGAGCCGGTTAAAGCGTCGAACTGACGCGACAGGACAGGTGGTCGCCGAGTACATCGAGGATCAGCGTAAAATCCTGCAGAAGCTGGCTTCGCCGGCCCTATCACTGATAGCTGGCCCTGAAGGAGGGATAGATCACATTTCCGGCTTGCCGAAAGTCACGTTTCCGATCGGCCCAACGGGCTTGATCCAGATCAAGAAGTCCGTCGCGATTGTGCAGCATGTGTGAGACAACGTCGTAGAGCTTGCCTAGGGCAACGTTGCGGGGCACGGGAGCGACCGGCATGCCGCTGTTGGCATATCTCTGGAAGGTCGGAGCGGCGTTGCTCTTACTTCTCTTTGTGGCTGACTACTGTCTTCCGAGGTCGCCAATCTCTGAACAGGCGCTGGCCGATCGACCAACGATACGCATTCACTCCGATCGCAAATGGCCGGAGCGAATCGTCTTCGATACCCGGTCGCCGACAATCGTTGCCGCCGCTCCCGCGGTGAAGCTCCCCGATGTCGCGATGTCGTCAGACGTCACCGAACTGCCTGTTAACCGGACGGATAACCCGACGGTCGCAAATGCGCTCGCAATGCTGCCGCGTCCGGATATGCGCCCGCCTGAATCCATCGATCGCAAGCGACAACCCAAGATATCAAGCGTCGCCGCCCGGCCGAGACGACACGTCAAGCCGCAGACGCTTCTGGCGGCACGACAAGGGCAGTTCACTTGGCTCGGCTTCAGATCCTGGTGATCGGCGTCCGGACACGATCCGAATGCCGACGTCGTAGCGCCTATTCGTACGCCGCACAGGTACTTCCCTGCCATCCCCTGCGGATGGCGCGACGGGTCTGGCGGATTGTCGTTCGCGCTACGCAAACGCCGTTGACGCGCGTTCGACCCGGACCGCACGTGGCCGCGACCGGCGTGATCACGCTTTCCGATTGAGCGAGCGGTGCGGGCGCACCATAGCCGCTCCCGATCTGGCAACAGATGTATGTAGACGAGAACGTGCTTATTCCGCGTCGGGACCTGTATCTCGCTCAGCGTTCCATTGTTCATCGACAAGCCAAGCTTGGATGCGGGACGACGGAACGAGTTGCCTGGGGGCGTGCGGATTGATCGTACCCGCAAATACAGCGAGATCTTCGTCGAGCTTTGCACGAACGAACGCCTTGGCCTCTGCTTCCGTAGCGAAGGTCCTCGTTTCTCGAGGGCTCCGCTGCTTCGGCAGCGTGCCGCGTTTACGAACTTCGAAGGTGACATACCAGGTTGGCGTCATCGCACGCACCAAACACGGATAATCTTCGGCGGAGTTAATGAACAGCCTAGCTCACCCTTGATCTACGTCAATGTCGCTCATCTCTCGGCGCACACACTATTCGTAAGCCGTAGGAATGCGGCTTCCGCTACGCATAGAGGAGGACCATCATGAAACCTAAGACGCGACTTTCGATCAAGCCAGTGACGCTTACAGGCATCGCTGCCAGCGCACTTCTGGGACTTGCAGGGGCCACGCTTGCTCCATCACCGGCCCGCGCGATCGTGTATTGCCAGTACGTCGACTATCCGGTGGGTTGCGCTGCCCGGGCTGGCGTTGTCCTCCGGCCACGGCCCGTTGCGCGCGCTGCAGTCCGTCATAACGTAGGCGGTAATGCCAATGGCGGCGTTAATCGCGTCGGAGCGCGTCGATAGAGTGATTTGCCTACGGGCCACTAGCCTTGGTGTGTAAACCAACCTCGTGACCCGCGGCAGCATTCAGCACCACTTCTCGGCCAAGCCAGCGTACCTCCCTTTCCAGGCCGGTTATTGGCCCCATTGCCGACTTTGCCGCCGACGCCGCTCGCGTTTGGTCTTGGAGGGAAAGCGGACCAAAACGCGCTTCGTCGGCGACGGCGCTTATGACGCAAATCGGAAGCCGCGCCTACTCGTGATGGCTGTTATTTTCGCCGCGCAGCAACGGCGGCTGGCCGCGGGAAAATCAATCCGGATGTATAAAAAAGAACATCCTGCGCGACCTTTTCGTGCCCTAATGCTGCGAGTTCCGATATGGAGCCGCAGAAAGTGACGATTACTCCTAGACGGCTTGGTTCTCTCTGCCGGAACAGGTAAGGCGACCTCAGGCGGAGCCTCTCGCGCTCTATCCTGGCGGCGATCTCAGGCCGACAAATAGGCATACAGACCAGACAGCTTTTGTTGGTGGCACGGCCATGGTGGACAATAGGGAGTAGGTGCAATGAGAGTCTCCTCGATTGTCGGACTGCTGTTTGCAGCAGTGATGTTGGCGATCATTCCGGTCTCGCCGCAGGTGACACCGCGCGGCGTGGAGTTAAGCGCTGATCAAGCGCAGGCCGTCACGTACCGGCGCGCCCGCGTGACTGCGCGTCGTGTCGACCGTCGCGATTACCGCTATACGCGTCGCGCTGTGCGACGTGGTGCGTATTAGCGGAGCGCGACGCGGGCAGAGAGCCAGAACCGGTTCCAGTCGTCGCAACGCGCGAGGCATGCTATGACCCGTCTACCAGCGGGCGACGCGTTCCTTACGGTCGCCATTATGAGCGCCACGTTCCTGACAGAGGTCGCTATTTTCATCCTGATTGGAATGATCTGAACTCTGGGCCCCACGCGGAAGTCCTGAAACGTCCGCTTTGCCCCGCTATCAGAGGTATAGCGGACGTCGAACGGCGTCCCCGACTTATGGGCACACGCCCAAGCCCGCAATATGCAGGAACCCGCTGGGCTGGGGCTGCAAAGAAAGCAAACCTCAATAAGGTTGGCCAAGCGGAGGAGCACAAATGCCGTCAATCGAACAATGCAGAGCCTATGCTGCGGAATACAAAATCCTAGGAGCTGATCCGAAAAATTCAGCCCGCCTGTCTACCGTGCTTAGGAACATTTCACGTAGCTGGATAGCACTAGGGCACCAGCTTGAGAGCCTTGCGGATATCGCAAAATCGGAAAGAAGTAAGACCGCCTCGGTTGGCGGCTTCCCTCATTTAGAATGTCGCCTGTTGGCCCTTCTCGGAAGTCCGACAACGTCCGCTTTCGCGCCGCAGTTGGAGCACAAGCGGACATCACGCGCGCCTACTCTTAGCAGCAGATTTTATGAGTACGCACCCTAGCTAGCTAGATTGCGGACCTCAAACGATATCCGTCTCACGGCGGAAACGTGCGTCAATCGGACAACTCCGACGACTGTTCCGAATTTTTTGGGTTTAGCCCCGAGGAGGCGCGGCCAAGAGCTGGGGCTAGTTGGTGTGCGCTTGCGCCGAAGCAATGATACCATCGCCGACGGCTGATCAAAGATCTCTTGTCAGAACGCCATCCTGGAACTGCCCCTTTGTTGTCATGCATCTTTCCACATGGGTGACCGTTAGCGCTGCAACTTGGCCAGTCGGAAACTACACGCGCCAGCGACATATGCGCGCAGAACTGCATTTAACGGCTAGTTCGCGCAAACAGCGGGAATGAACTCGCGTGGACCACCATGAGCAATTTTATACAGACTGTGGTCATGCCCCTGCGCAAGTTATCGTCACTCACCGCGCGTGACCTGCAAGTTTTTCCTGTCTCCATATGGGAGAAGTATTGTTGCCTAGCGTGGTCTACATCGTCGACGACGACCGTTTTTTCCAAACCGCTATCCGGCGGCGACTACAGCTATCCGGATATGAGGTGCAGATATATTCGTCCGCCGAACAGTTCATTGATCAGCAACCTGACGATAGCCGACTTGGCTGTCTTGTCGTCGATGCCAAGATACCCAGACTTGGCGGCCCGAAGCTACAAGCCCGTCTGCACGAAGCCGGTTCGACGCTCCCAGTTGTGTTTGTTTCCTACTACAACGATATCAACACGGTCGTGCAGACGGTGAAGGCCGGCGCGGAAGATTTTCTGCTGAAGCCGGTGACATCTAACGTACTGATCGCGGCAATCGAACGCGCGATAGCTCGGCATGATGTTTCAAGAAAGCTCCAGAGCGAGCTGAACCTCCTGCGCGCTCATGTTGCTACGTTGACCCCGCGTGAACGGCAGGTCTTCGGACTTCTGGTTCAAGGCAAGCCCAACAAGCAGATTGCGTATGCATTGGGCCCGACTGAACGGACGATCAAGGCGCACCGACACATGGTCATGGAGAAAATGAACGTACGATCAGTGGCCGAACTGGTCCTGATCGCTAACCGGCTGGGTCATTCGGCGGTATGAGGCAGACAGCGGCTCAATGGCGTGCGCGGAAATGCCCTTCCGACTTCGATGATTAGTGAACCCGGTCTATGTTGCCGTTGTGCTCGATGACGAGCCGCGCGGTCTTATTGTTTTGGCTGACGACCGTGATTTTCATGGGCAGCATGAACGCGTTGTTATCGCAGTGCTTGATCAATACGACAAGCTCCGCACCTTCGTTGAAGTTCGCCACCAGCACGCTGCCGTTGTCAGCCACGGCGCGAAAGGCGAGCGGTAGCTGCATGTCATGCTCGTAGAGGCACTGATCGATGATCGTCGCCAAGAACTCCTCGAAGCCGTCGTTCATGTTCATGTCCTTCTCCCCAATCGAGCGCGACGATCTAGACTGCCGAACGATCGATGGCTTCGAGCGGAGATGCGCCGCGCCAAAGCGCGCCCCTCGTCACCCGCCAACAGACTTCTACCCCACTGGCATTCCTATTTGATCTGGATCAAGGTTCCAACGAGAACCCGCAACCCGGTCATAGTGCTGTTGCGGTTGCTGATGCTCGCGCCGGTCTCGTCCAAGTGCAACTGGAAGCGGCGGATGTCCTCGAGTGTGGCCCTGTGTGGGGAGCGCTCGAGAAACGCGGCGAACCGCTTGCAGCTGCTGATGTCGCCGAGCAGCGAGACTAGCGTGCTGTTCGAACTCATCGGCGCACGCTGCGAGCGCCGCTCGATGTTGATCACCGCCAATCAGCCCTTCGGCGATGACGCTCGCCGCCATCGATGGTCGCGTGGTGAACGAGACCATCGTTGAGATGAACGTTGAGAGCTATCGCAGGCGCACCGCGGTCCGGGACGATCGGCCCCGCACACCACACCCAAACCATCGCTGATTGACGCTCCGCGACAATCAGACTTCAACAAAACTCTTGCGCATGACAATCTGCGCGGCAATCATCGCCGCGACACTGACTCGCCATCTAGATTGCCGCTTCCGATCCAGATCGACGCGCTACACCAGTCTGCGAGTCGAAGCCATAGCCGTATTGTTCCTTCTCCAGGGCCTTACGGATCACGAGCGGGCTGTCCTCGCCCGCGTTTTATCGCGATCTTGCGGGCCGGTCAGGACAGCGCCTTGCGCGCGATGTCGATGCCGGTCTTTTTGGTTATCGTTCTCGGTGCGCGGCTCCTTGAGACGCTGCGAGGCAACGCAGCAATGCTCGGCAGCAGCCAGCGCGGTGCTGACCTTAGGCCCAGACTTTGAACCGGCCGAGCACTGGCTAGTGCCTTGGTCCGCCCGTTTGCATTAACCGATCAAGGTGCCGACGACACGTTAAAGGACTCGCATTTGGTGCGGGCCAAGCGCCTAATGGCGCATGTTAATGTTCCAAGCCGCACGTTGAGGCCGGAGGCCATAAAATGAGTGAGGATCAGGAACGATCCCTTCGCCGAGCTGCCCAAGCGAACAGAGAACGCCTTGCGGTCGCGCATCGCGAGGGGGTCATGCAAGAAGAGGCAGAAAAGGCCGCTGATGTTCGCCAAAACATGGCGCGCCTCAAGGAGCGACGGTTAGCCAAGGAAGCGCAAGGGGCTCGGACGGCAATCTCCAAGGCAAACCAGCCCCAAGCGTTCAAGCCAAGGCGATTCAGATAAAAGGATGCGGAGACGAGGCCGCCGCCCGTGTCCAGACGGGACCGAAGTCATCAGAAAAACGGTCGCGCGCTGCACTCGCTCCTAAAAGTGAGGCAGGCCGCGCCGGCGTAAACCGAGCCCAAATTGACTCGCACTTCGGGTCAACCAGGCGCATGCTCGTGCCATCACCGTTCTGCATCCTGGCATTTGCCGGTGACTGAGAGTGTTGCGCTCCCGCCTATGCGTAGGGAGGTATTCATGGCCCAACCTCAAAGCCCGTCACCTGCCGTTGCACCGATCACAATCCAGCGCCCCCTCTGTCCAAGGTGCAAGGCTTCGATGATGCTCCTCAGCGTCGAGCCAGAGCGCCCAGGCGTGGACTTGCATAGGTTTCAGTGCGCACTCTGCAATGACGTACTTACGTTGCGTGCCGCCTACGAAGATCCTATGTGTTCCAGGTCCCTTGGCCGCTGGCTACAAGGCGATTTGCATCCACCGAAGTGAGGTCATGTAGTCCCCAAAAAAGCAGTTTCAGTCACGGGTTTGGCGCTGATCTGGGCCACGTCGGGAGCGACCCAAACAGCCGCGCAACAACAGGTGCAGCGCGATTTCACTCAGCTTTTCGGTGTACCGAATCTCGACTTCGCGTCCCTGGCGGAACGAACACTGTCGGCGCGACTTGGTGAGGGGCGACCGGATGCATATGCCCCCAAGCATACGATGAAATGACGGCCTCAGCGCGCCCCGCACGCCCTGGGGTCGTTTTTTGCGACGGGCCTACTGATCTCGCTCTCTCAGCAGGGGCTTCTCATGCAAAACCGCGCTCAATAGCGAATTGTGGACCTCGATGTGTCCATTATAGCTGATGAAGCCCAGCCTGCGAAACTTGTTCATGAATAGCTGACGCGGGATCGCGTGGTCCCGATCATCTCCGCCAATGTTTCCTGACTAATGTTCGCGCTGATCGGCTGCGGATTGCCTTCCTTGCCGAAATTGGCGAGCAGCAACAGGAGTCGAGCAAGCCGCCGCTCGCTCGAATTGAAGAGCTGGTCGATCAGGTCCTCCTCAATCCGACTGTTCCGGGTCAGGAGATACGACATGAAGAGCTGTGAAAAGTTCGGCTCGTCACGAATAGCCCCCATCATCGCGTCTTTGGTGATCGACGTGATGACGCAATCCTCCATCGTCGTTGTCGTCGCGATGCGTAACGGATGACCGTTCATGCATCCTTCGCCAAAGAATTGGCCGGGCTCCAGAATTGCGACAACCGCCTCCTTACCCTGCTCAGATACGACCGTTAGCTTCACTTTGCCTTTTTGAATGTAAAACACCGAGTCTGCGACATCGCCTTGCTGGAACACGCGCCGGTTCTTGGGAAGCTCGAGAATCGTTTTCCCCGCGCCCACTTTGGCGAGGAATTTTTTGGGGTCAAAGATGTCCTTGGTTGGCTTGGCCACGAGAGCCTCCCCTGACTCACAAACTTGTCCGATCTCGGTTAACTGACAAACGCACAGGTATTTTGAACGAGTGGCGAGTGTTGTTTAGCCAGCTAATCGCTTGCGGCGCTAACCCCATTTTCAAACATTACCTGTTGATTTTCACCAGTTCTACAGAAAAGCCCGACTTTTGAGCGCGTCAGTTTGCTGCCCGCCGGGCGGCATCCGCCGGCAGTCCCGCAAACGCATCGAGCATAGGCTGCCACTCACCAGATCAGGCGACGGCCACGATCTGAACGTGAGCGCGGTTGACATGTTGAAGTGGACGGATATTGAAACCGGTAGGCCCTGCGTAACCTGCGGATGCTCGCCTCAACTCAACCCTGAGGTCGGGAGAGCGAGGCAGCTCGGGATTCCGAGTTTGATAGACGTCTTATGGGAGCGGCTCGCCGTCAGCCTGTCGTCTTTGCCGTACCGTTGGCCGTTTCGGTATCAGCCATTCCTTCCTGTTTGCTGCGAGGCGAAGCTGCGCGGCGCTTCTGATGGCTTTGCATCGCATCGGGTAGCAACTTCTGCCTGTGCCAAAGCCTCGGATGCCCGGGCAGCCCAATCGCGACGGTCGAGATCGTGCGGCGGTGAGTCTGTCATTTCATCCTTGTTACTTTGGCTCTCACATCGCTGCACCATGAATCTGGATAAGGCGGAATAGCGATCGCACTCTCCTGTGCTCATGAATGCTGATGGTCGCGAGGTGACGCGGCAGTATGCTGGCTCGGCAGCTCAACGCGCAGGTCAATATTGCTCACTCTCGTGCCCTCTTATTTGTGCGCCGGGGCTCGTTATTTGAACCTTCGATCCCCATGTCTATCTAAGTCTGACGGTCCGGAGTGGCCGGAGATTTAAATCTCTGCAATACCGCGCAAAGGCAGCCGAGTACGAGGAACTGATTAAGGTGTCGGCCGACCCGGATGAGATCCGTAGATTTCAAGAGCTGCAGAACCGATTTGCCTCGCTCGCCGATAACGCGCAAGGACTGGCGGGCGAGTATGACAATGCGGTGGCGGAACAGGGCCGATCGCACGGCGTAGCCTTTGCGGCCGAAGAAGAGCTTGTTCTGCGGTGTCTTGGCGCAGCTATCATCATGCAATGGAACGCTCCACCGACGACGTTGCAACGGGAAATCTTCGACACCGCCGGGTCGATTGGCAAATTGCTGGAGACGGCGGCGCTCCGCGGCCAAATCGCCCGATTTCTTCATAACCACAAGGATGACGCCGGTCACGGCAAATTGCCTCTAACAGAAGACATGCCTGCCGATGCAAGATCGAGCACTTTGGCTTTCTCTCGGTGGGACAACGAGGGAGGCGCAGTTCGCGACGCGCTGCCGATCTGACCGGACGCCCATTACAGGAGGTTTCCATGTCACTTACACAGTTTCGGGTCGATGACTGTCCACATACCATGGACGGGTTGCGGCTTCTTGCTCAGGATGCAAATCAACAGATCGAGGCGTTCATGAGCCGGAAAGTGATGGACATTTGGGCGGAGTCTGTGGAGCATCGTGGAGGACGACAAAGTCTATTTCGCGATCAATACAACGCCCTTGGTAGACTGAACCTTGCCGCCCTTCAGCGGATTGTGAGCGCGAAATATCAGCGAGGCCCTGCATTCAACCGCCAACATCCCTTTGTCGAGATACTATTCTCTGACATTACGGAAAGCCGCGAGGCTCTAAATCTGAGTCAACTCGTGCGAGAAGCGTTGCCGCCAGCATTTCATAGGCTGGCCTGAGATCGATCTACACCACGAAAGTGCTGCCGACCAACAGGGGGATCGGTGGGCGGTTATGGCGAAAGTCAAAACCTGCAAAACAAGAATAGCCGGAGTTTCTACTCGACGAATCGCGAGATCGATAAGAAGAGCAATGAATCCGCCCACCGGTGAAGAGCGGAAGGAATGCAAGCGTCAACTGGCGGATCGACCGAATTGCGAAGGGCGCCTCGACCAGCCGAGGAGAGGGTGGTTAAGATGATGATGCCAGCGAAAGCCGAGGCCCCACCTCTGCCTGTCTTCGTGCTGGAGATCGATGGTCAGCCAATTCTGGCGTTCAGAGCGGCGACGTTTCGTCAGGCCAGAGAACTCGGCAAGGAGGACTGGTTGCAAGAAGACTTGAAGCGAATGATGATTGGGTACAGGCCGCTTTGGGATGGGAAGTCTCCGATCCGGGTGCGTCGGGCCGGCCCGGCAGAAGAAGTGTACTACGTTGACGCCAAAACGGAGAACGCTCCGGGCGACTTGCCTTTGGTCTATCTGATCCAGCGCGACGATGAAATGGATACAACTGGTCCCGTTACTCGTGGATCATTTCCGCCCCGGAGATGAGCTCGAACTGACACCTTATCGGTGGACTGTGTCAGATTGGTAGACGAGCGAACCGGGACCTGCTGCAGTGATGGATCCTTCAAACGACCTCCTCAGTTAGGCCGTGTACTCATCTGTGGACGCCCCGCCAGATGCAAGCGGTTTTTGAAGAAGATTGGCACGTAGTCGGATGCTGCCATCTGTCCGGCCTCTGATGCAGCGATGGAGCTGCGGGCCCGTATGGGAGTTCGCGGACCGGAACCAAATCATAAATGCGTGCTCTGGGCACGATGAGTACATCTGGTTCTTCCGGCCCCGTCTCGCCGACTGTTGCGCCATACTCTCCTTCGACCGACTGCACCTGCGACGACCTCAGGCCCGCCAGGCTCACGCCATGGCCGCGACCGGAGCTCTGTAG
This sequence comes from Bradyrhizobium sp. 1(2017), assembly GCF_011602485.2. Taxonomy (NCBI): domain Bacteria; kingdom Pseudomonadati; phylum Pseudomonadota; class Alphaproteobacteria; order Hyphomicrobiales; family Nitrobacteraceae; genus Bradyrhizobium; species Bradyrhizobium sp. 1(2017). The sequence continues at coordinate 7,805,567 of NZ_CP050022.2, forward strand.
TTTTCCTGCTTTACAAGCAGCGCCCAGACGATCCGCGCCATCTTGTTCGCGAGCGCCACGGTTACCAGCATGCGCGGTTTGCGTGCCAGCATCTGCTCGAGCCACGAACCTCTTGGCGCGCCCCGTTTGCTCGCCTGCTGCACGACGGCGCTGCTGCCGATGATGAGGAGGCGCCTGAGCGTGCGTTCGCCCATTTTGGACGTCGCGCCAAGCTTCTGTTTGCCACCCGTCGATCGTTGAAGAGGCGTAAGCCCCAGCCAGGCGGCAAAGTCGCGGCCCTTGGCGAAGGTCTCGATCGGCGGCGCTAGGGCGGCGATCGCTGTGGCGGAGATCGGGCCGATGCCAGGAACGGTCATCAGCCTGCGCGATACTTCGTCCTCGCGAGCACGTCGCGCGATTTCCTGGTCGAGGTCCGCGACCTTGCCATTGAGGTCGGTCAGCAGGTCCAACATCAATCGGAACATGGCGTGGGCCGCTTTGGGGAGCGAGCTGGCCATCTCTTCTTCCTCGATCAGGTCGGTAAGCATCGTCACGTGCGACGGCCCCTTAGGTGCGACCCATCCATATTCAGTGAGGTGTCCCCGGATCGCGTTGATGAGCTGCGTTCGCTGCCGCACTAACAGGTCACGGGTCCGAAACACCAGACCCGCCGCCTGTTGCTGTTCGCTCTTCACGGCCACGAACCGCATGCTCGGCCGCTGCGCTGCTTCGCAGATCGCCTCGGCATCGATCGCGTCATTCTTTTGCCGCTTCACAAACGGCTTTACGTAGGCGGGAGGGATCAGCCGAACTTCATGGCCAAGCTGGGTCAGTTGACGGGCCCAGTGATGCGCTCCGCCACATGCCTCCAGAGCTACCGTGCAACTCGGCTGAGCTGCGAAGAAATCCAGCAGCTTTCCTCGGCTGATCCGTTTGCTGAATATTGCTCGCCCTTTCCCGTCTGCTCCATGAGCGTGGAAAACATGCTTGGCGATATCCAGACCGATTATGATAACCTCTGACACGGACGCCTCCCTTAAGTGGTGCTCAACACCTCCACTTTGGCACATCGATGCCGTCGGGCGGGGCGTCCACCCCATCATAAATCAGAGCGCTTGCGTCAGGACGTCTGAAGTCCGCTTGCGAGACGACAGCAGAGCAACAGGCGGACGTTTACTGACTCTCGGAGGATGGGTCGGACTGACTCGAAGCTGGGTCAGCTTTGTACCGGCCCAACAGGATGGATGGATCAGACTCCGCCAAAACCTTTTTTGCGAATCTGATAAACTCCCGGGCGCGTTCGATCTCATCGCGATCATAGTCGCGTGGTCGAAAAATCGGGATTTGAGGCGCCGGGCGAGGTTTTTCGGGCATGGGTCGTCGAGCCGTGACCGAATGGGAAACGCAGAAAAGCTATTTAGGTTTCTTTATTTCACGGAGGAAGGCAAGACGGATTTCCTGGCGGTGCCGGGTCCTCTCGCATTGCGCCATCATCTCTTTGCGCTGTTCAGCAAGGTCACGACTGCGGGCAATCGCCCGGTCGGCAGCATCCAATAATTCCTGGGTTTCCAGGCTAAACGCGTCAACCATCGCGTGCTCCTTCTGCGTATGCAGGCGGGAGCGCAATCGGTCTCTCGGCCACCGACGCCTACGGGCAGAGCCGAAGCCGGTGATGGCGAGACAATATACCGTTTGCCAGAGGGTTCCTAGCTCGGATTAGAATGGTCCGGTTCCAGTCGTCATTTGGCCGGCCAGGTTGAGCCTGTCTACCGAGCCGTGATTCAAGCTCCTGATCGGGGGAGCGAATCATGCGCTACGAACTCACTGACGACGAGTGGGCAGCCATCAAGGCAATGCTGCCGAGCAAGCCGCGCGGCGTGCCACGAGTGAATGACCGACGAGTTCTTAATGGAATCTTCTGGGTCTTGCGATCCGGAGCACCATGGCGCGACCTGCCACGCAACTTCGGTCCTTATACGACCTGCTACAATCGATTCGTTCGCTGGCGAAGAGCTGGTGTATGGGCCAAGATCATGAACGCATTGGCAGCCGCACATGACGCTGCTGTGCAGATGATTGACACCTCGATTGTCCGCGTGCATCAGCACGGCGCCTGCATCAACCGGAGCAACAGACAGTCGATTGGACGGTCTCGAGGTGGGTTGACCAGCAAGATTCATGCGCTCGTGGACACCAATGGCCTGCCAGTACGCTTGGCGCTGTCAGCAGGTGAGGCCCACGACAATCGGCTTGCCGGAAAGCTCATGTCTAACCTACAGCCCGGATCAATGCTGCTTGCTGACCGCGGCTACGACGCCGATTGGATTAGAGAGCTTGCCGTGAAGAGGGGCGCATGGGCCAACATCCCTCCCAAAAGCAATCGCACCAGCCCAATTTGCTTCAGTCCTTATCTCTACCGCGCCCGCAACCGGGTCGAACGATTCTTCAACAGCTTCAAGCAATGTCGCAGGGTCGCCACGCGCTACGACAAGCTTGCCGCCAACTACCTGGCCTTCGTCCAACTCGCGTCAATCCGGCTATGGCTGCGCGTTAATGAGTCCACGCCCTAGCACTACTTTGGCAGAATGTTGATTTTGCCGTGTTTTATAGGATTCCCGAATCAATTTTTCAATGATTCATGGGTGGTCGGCTCTTGGAGGGCTGACCATGCCGGGATGGGAAGACGAACTTGAACGCTGGCTGATGCCGTTCTTGGACCGGCTGGGTCATAAGGCCCGGCAGCGTATGTGTCCTCTGTATGTTGCGGGATTGATCGGTCCGGGCGATCGCAAGAGCGTTCAGCCAATGGCGGAACGCCTTGCCACGAGCAACTACGACCAGTTGCACCATTTTATTGCGGACGGTGTCTGGGATGCGACGTCGCTGGAGACGGAGTTGCTCAACCAAGCGGACCGACTTGTGGCGGCAGGGATGCGGTGCTCGTTATTGATGACACCTCACTGCCGAAGAAAGGTGAGCGATCGGTCGGTGTTGCGGCTCAATACGCGTCGGCTCTCGGTAAGACTGCAAATTGCCAAACGCTGGTGTCTTTAACGCTTGCGCGCGGCGAAGTGCCAGTGATGGTCGCGTTACGTCTCTTTCTGCCTGACAGCTGGACAGGCGACATGTCTCGTTTGAAGCGCGCTCGCGTGCCAATCGAACACCGAACGCCAAGGTCCAAGCCGGAGATCGCATTGGCCGAGATTGACCGCGCGATGGCAGCCAACATGCGCTTTGGATGTGTTCTGGCGGATGCGGGATACGGCCTCAGCGCACCGTTTCGCCAAGGGCTAACAGAGCGCGGGCTGACCTGGGCTGTCGGTATCCCTCGGCACCAGAAAGTGTATCCGGTCGATGTGAAGCTCATTTGGCCGATCACCAAAGTCCGTGGCAAGCCACGAAAGCACCACGTGCTCGATATCTTATCGATTGCCGCAGAACAAATGCTGGCCAGCGCCAAAAGGGAAACCGTGAGTTGGCGTAGCGGGACGAAAGGTCGGCTTAAAGCTCGTTTTGCTGCTCTCCGTGTCCGCACCGCCGACGGCCCTCCGCAGCGAATATGGGATAAAGGTCAGCAGCATCTCCCAGGCGACGAAGCCTGGCTCATTGGCGAGCAACGTACCTCCGGGAGAAGAAATACTATCTTGCCAATCTTCCGGCTGCGACGGATCTGCGCACCCTGGCCGCCACCATCAAGGCACGGTGGATTTGTGAGCAGGCGCATCAGCAGCTGAAGGAGGAGCTTGGACTTGATCACTTCGAAGGGCGATCTTGGCAAGGTCTTCATCGCCACGCTTTGATGACAATGATTGCCTACGCCTTCCTGCAACATCGTCGCCTCGCATACGCGGGGCGGAAAAAAAAGAATCAACGGGCCTCCGCCTCAGCCAACCATGCCAGCCGTACGTCACGCCATCGTCGATCTCATCCTTCGGCCGCCGTCTCAGCAGTGCCCATATTGCCGAAAGAAAATCCGTGAAAAACAGCCGCGAAAACACAATCTGCCAAAGTAGTGCTAGTTGCCGAGGGCCCCAAGGAAACTCTCGCGCCACGCCGTAATGCTATTGCGGCGGAGGACCGCCATCATGGCCCGCCAACGTTCGGATCTCTCTTCAAGTGGCATTTCCAGCGCAGTCTTCAATGCTTCGGCGACGGCCTCGGGGTCATACGGGTTGGCGATCACCGCAGCGTCGAGTTCGTAGGCTGCGCCTGCAAAGGGCGAGAGAATGAGCACGCCGGGGTCGTCGGAGATCTGTGCAGCGACATACTCTTTGGCGACCAGGTTCATCCCGTCGCGCAACGGAGTGACAAGAGCCACGCGGCTGAGCCGAAAGAACCCAGCGAGCGAGCGCTGGGAGAAGCTCCTGTTCAGATACTGGATTGGCGCCCAATCGAGTTCCGCGAAGCGTCCGGCCACATCTCCCGCCAGCGCGCCGAGTCTCTGCCTCAGCTCACGATATTCAGGAACCTCGCTGCGCGTCGCGGTGGCGATCTGCAGCAAGCGGACATGGTTGCGGTACGCGGGATAGGCTTCGAGAAAGCGGGCGAATGCTTTGAACCGGTGCTCGAGCCCCTTACTGTAATCCAGCCGGTCCACCCCAATGATAAGCTGGCGCCCCCGGAGACTCTCCTGCAGCCGGCGCGCCGTTCGGGATTTCACAGCGCCACTGGCCATTTCGGCAATGGCTTCAGTATCGATACCGATCGGGAAGGCACCGGCGCGTAGAACCCGATCGAAAGCGTGAACGTGGCCATCGGTCGAAATCTTGCCGCCTGCACGGCGCGAGATGGCGTCATGGAACGCGGTCAAATCCTCCGTTGTCTGGAAGCCGACGAGATCATAGGCGCAGAGTGATTTCAGCAGGTCGTCGCAGTGAGGAAGGGTCGCCATTACCCCCAAAGACGGAAACGGCGTATGCAAGAAGAACCCGATCCGTTGTGTGGTCCTGGCGCGGCGAAGTTCCTCGGCCATGGGGATCAGGTGATAGTCATGCACCCAGACGAGATCACTCGGGTTGAGCAGCGGCGCCAGGGCGTTGGCGAGCAGTGCGTTCACCCGTCGATAGGCGGCCAAGTCGCGGCGGGTAAAGTTCATGAGATCGAGTCGATAGTGGAATAGAGGCCACAGTGCCGCGTTGGAAAAGCCGCTGTAGTAGCCGTCATAATCCGCGCGGCTAAGATCGACGGTGGCGTACGTCACGCCCTCGGTCTCGAAAACATTCGGCTCCGGTGCCGTTTCTCCTAGCCTGCCACTCCACCCAAACCATAATCCTCCAGCCTGATGCAGAGCATCGACGAGGCCGGTCACGAGCCCGCCGCTGCGCTGCGCAGCTTCTCCCGGCAAGGCGACACGGTTGGAGACGACGACCAAGCGGCTCAAGCGGGTTCCCCGGTCCTTTCAGATTACCTTAACCGGGAAATGGTGGTCGTTGCACGGAACATGTCGTCGCCACCGACAAGATCTTCGGGAGAACGCCGGGCCAACGCAGCCCTCACATACAGGATCAAAGCCGACCCAGCAGCAGCAATACGAGGAGGATGACCACGATGGTACCAATGACACCCATGCCACCGTGGCCATAGCCGTAGCCGTAGCCGCCAAAGCGGCCGCTGAAGCCGCCAAGCAGGAAGATGACGAGAACAATGATGATGATAAGTCCGATCGACATTATGCGGCTCCTCGGGCTGGACGTAAGGATCTGACCGTCGCGTCAACTGGTCGCGGCGTTTGGCGAAAGCGGCTGAACGACCGCTGCAGAAAACAGCACGGTAAATCGTGCGCCCTGACCGTCGGCGCCCCGCTCGATCCGCAACTCACCGCCAATCTGATCGATAAATGATCGAACAATTTTCATTCCCAGCCCTCTGCTTGCGCAGGGGTCGAAGCCCTGGGGCAAAGCCGGGCCATCATTGGAGACGGACAGCGCATAGCCATGTTCCGGATCCGGCTCCAGCCTGATGGCGATCTGGCCCTTGCCGTATTTTGCCGCATTCGTGATCAACTCGTTGGCGATGAAGCCGAGCGGAATGGCGGTGACAGCAGGCAGATCGATCTGACTACCTTCGACGCTAACTTTTCCGTTGCAGGTGTCCGACGATGACATCGCAGAAAATTCGCGTCCAAAATCCTGAAGGAATTTCTTGAACTCAATTGTTCTCACGCCCTCGAAGGAATGAACGCGATGGTGGATGCGCGCAATCATCAAGACCCGATTGGCCGCCGCGCTCAATTGTGAGGCCGCTTCGGGATTGATCGAATTGCGGCTCTGCAGCGAAAGCAGGCTGATGGTCGGTCATCTGGAGATCGTTCAACAGCCGATGGTCGGACTCCTCCTTCAATAGTTGCTGTCTGTGGATCAATTCGTCCTTTTGAAGAAGCCGCGCCTCGCTCTTCGCAAGCGCCTTTCGCAATCGAACCGCGATGAGCCGGTAATCCGTCAGCTCCGCAGCAGGCAGGCGTTGTTCCGGATCCTGAAAAATCACGCCCGGAGGTCGGCCCGAACTGCCTGACGCGTCTTCGTCAATCATGACATCGGTCCCCTGATTAGCTCGCAACCGCATTGAGTGCGACGGTCTATGATATAGACCGTCGCACTCGAACAGCGTCACTCGTGCGCTCAATACGGGGCGTAGTATTGGCGGCGATAGGGATACGGGCCGCCGTAGTAGCCTGGCGCGTAGTAGCCCGGTGCATAGCCCCGCCCGTAATAGCCCTCGCCGTAGGCTCCATAGGCAGCGGCTCCAGCCGCAGCACCCAGGATGCCAAGACCGATTGCGGCCCCCGGAGCGCCGTAGTAGCCGCGACGGTAGTGACGTCGGTAGTAGACCTCTGTCACTCCGGATGAAGAAGCGGCTTGCTCTGGAAGACTCGTGCTCGGCGAGATCGGAGCAGCCCCCGAAGGGAGCACCGAGCCGAGCATCGCCGCACCGAAGACCGCGACGGCAACCGCGCCTTTTATTATCTGGTGGTTCATAGTCGTATCCTCTCGAATTTGAAGTACGCCGTTCCTTGATGCGGTTCAACGCGGCAAGAGAACGCCTCTTTTCGGCTGAGGCTCTTTCGCCTCCTCATCCGCCAGCAACTTCAAGAGCACGTCGCGCTCCGCGTCACTGTGCGGCTCTGCAAGACGTTTCTTGAATAAAATGAGGTTCTGTAGGTGAATGTATTCCTCCATGGGTGACCTCGCTGATTGGAGCGAAAGACGACGTTTTTGCGCGGGAGGCACGTTCGATCCATCCGCGCAATGCCTCCGAATTCATGGGATTCTCCGAACTTCCTAAGTCCGGATAGGGCGCTGCGCCTTCGGGCATCGCTTGCATCCCGGGAAATCAAACGCGCAGAACTCCTCGTCTGAAAGCGCGCCTGCCGCCAGTTCGAAGCGGCACCACAACGCGACGGGTTGAAATTTAGCGGGCTGAATGTCGGGCATGATGCTCTTCCCAAGACCAAATGGGAGCAACACGCTCCCACTCACCGATGGATGCCGAGAATGCAGCGGTGATGAGGATATCGTGCCGCAGTGCAGTTCGAGCTTATGGTCAAAGTTGCTCATTCACGACAAATTAATGGACGGGATTTTGCCATCCCGAAGCTCCATTGCGTCGCGCTAGGATGTGACGAGAACTTCTACGGACATCCCGGGGAAGGCACCGGTGCTGCCGACGAAGCTGCCGGATACCGGGATCGTTTGCCGGATGTCGCGCGCGACCGCGACCGGGATCAGATTGAAGCCCCCGAGACTGCGATTGGTCGGGTCGAAAGTGATCCAGCCGGCTCCCGGTACGAAGACCTCCGCCGACGCATGGGTTGATCCCGCACCGGTCGATCCGACGCCGCCTTGTTCTGGATTGTAAAGGTAGCCGGAGACAATCCTGGCTCCGAAGCCGAGCATGCGTGCTGCTTCAGTGAATAAGACCGCGAAATCCCGGCATGATCCCCAACCACGATTCAGGGTTTCTACTGGCGTTTGGGTGCCCTCATCCTCACGGCTCTGATACCGAACAGCCTCGGAAACGCCGACGCTGAGGTCCTTTAGCAGCGACAGCGTGTCAGTCTGGCTGCCTCGAACGAACATTTGTGCCCAGTTTTTCAGGACTCCTGCTCCGTCCGGGAATTGAGGGGAGGACAGGGCGCCGAGATCGGTCCAATCGTCGTCAGAATAGCGGAATGGGTAAGCCATGGCCGAGACCGCGATGTCGAACACCGGCCACGCAACTGCGTCGAGCTGCAGCTCCGCGGTGTTGACGATCACCAGGTTGGAAGCCGCCATCTGAAACGTGGCCGTCGCGATCGTATTGCCGAACACATCGTGCGCCCAGGTCAGGTCCGCATGCGGCGTCACCGTGACGCTGCTCGAAATCAAACGAAGCTCGCGGCTTTCGCGCGGACGAAGCATCAAGCGGTGCGGCAACAGGCGCCATGTTCGTTGAATCGATAGGTCGTCGTGTAAAGAACCTTCAGCGTCGTCAACGGAAAGCTCCGATCGGCGCAGCTACGGCCAGGCCCGTTATCCGGTGGTCCCCTTCGGGAAGTGTGGCCGAGTTGATGAGGCTATGCAAATGTCGCTCCAGATGACCGAAACCCGAGGCGACCAGGAGGAACGCGCCATGAAGAACCGGCCACCGCTTCCGCAAGATTTGAGCCGCCATACATATCACATGCTGCTGGTCCGGCTGCAGATCGAGCTCGTGAAGCTGCAGCGCAGCGTGATTGATCGCCGCCAACGCATCCTTGTCATCGTCGAAGGTCGCGACGCCGCCGGCAAGGATGGCATGATCAAGTCGATTGTCGAACATCTGAGCCCACGCGATACCCGCGTTGTGGCGCTGGGCCCGCCAAGCAACCGGGAACAGTGTTCATGGTACTTCCAGGGACACGTTCCGCACTTGCCCGCGGCGGGAGAAATCGTGCTTTTCAATCGAAGCTGGTACAACCGTGCCGGAGTTGAACGTGTCATGGGCTTTTGCACCAAGGAGGAAACCGAAGAATTCCTGGAGACCGTGCCGGCCTTCGAGGCAATGATCGGGCGTTCGGGGATAACTCTGCTCAAGTACTACCTTGATATTTCGAAACAAGAGCAGAAGCGGCGGCTCGCCGACCGCCAAAGGGATCCCCTGAAGCAGTGGAAGCTGAGTCCCATCGATGCCAAGGCGCAGAAGTATTGGAAGGCCTATTCCGAAGCACGGGACAAGATGCTGGAGCGGACGCACACCGTCACCTCGCCTTGGACCGTGGTCCGGGCTGGTGACAAGGAACATGCGCGGCTCAATGTCATACGCGATGTGCTGTGGCGGCTGAACTATCCGGGAAAGCACCGTCGTCTCCAGAGACCAGATCCGGCGGTCGTTTTTCCCTACGATAAAGCCTGTTATGAGCGTGGCTTGATCGAGGGATAGATGGAGCCCCGTGATGCCTCAGTTCGCATCACTCTTCAGACATAAGCCGTCCCCGACGACTGCCGGACGCGCTCACGATTCTCTGAAGCGACGTGGCTGCAATTATCGCAACGAGCTGGGCGGGCGCCAACACTGCGAAGATCGGCCAGATGCCTCATCGACACGCCACATTGATCGCAGAGCCGTGGCGGCATCTCCGACGCTCTATCAGGAGAGTGGGCGGCATCTCGGTCACTTCTCAATGCTTGAGATTCCGTTGATCCAGCCAAACCAGATGACTGACCGGATTGGGTCTTCCAGAGTGCGAGCTTGGTCAAATTCCAACTTTGGATCTTCAGGGGGAGGGAACTCAAAGCCCCCAAAAAAGTCGTCGCGAACAAATCTGTGGCTATTGGGGATGGTTGGGAAGCGAGTCGTTGAGAGCGGGGAAATCTGCGACATCCTCAACAATGGACTGACCAGAGTTCCGCCGCTGTACCGTTTTGCTCACTCGCCAAGAAGTCCGATGCCAAACCTGCGATGGTGGAGGATCCTCAAAGGTGGCCGGATCATCCATCCGCAGTCCGTGCTCCAGATCGCCCGTTGTCAGCGCCGATACCGGGGGACGCCGGCCTATACGTTGTTGGACCAGTCATCCGGCTTCGTATGCTTGGCTTCTTCTCACCACCCGCTTCTCGGACAGTGGGGCCTGCCGCTCAAGGATGGACGAGCGCGCACTTGGGCTGATCTCATGTTTGATGAGAGCCGCGTTATCGTTGCTGCCATGCAAGGGTTGATGCGGGATGGCGTCCCTAGCTTAGCGGTGCATGATAGCCTAATTTTGCCTGAACAGCATGAGCGCCGGGGAGCAATGGCGTTGATGGCGGCTTTCGGGGGGCATTTCCGCGTGGGCCATATCCCAGCGCAACATATGGCGATGCGCCGATAGCAAACCCAAACATCTGTCAGAGAGTCGTCGCTTGGGACAAAGGAACAAAAACGCCGCCCGCTTAAATAAAGCGCAGGCGGCGGATCACCAGCCCCGGGAGGGTGAGAGTAAAATCCCGATAAAGGTTAGTCCCGACGTGTCGCCCTAAGGTTCATCGGCATCGAGTGGCAACGCCCGAGGTCAAAGATAAAATTCAAGAATCGGCAGGTCGCAGACCGAGCGTATTTGATTGAAGCTGCTTTTCCCTGAGCCATTGGATGATGGCACGTTGAGCTGTGATGATAGCCTCTGCTCGATTGAAGCCGATCCCTGTTTTCGATGACCGACCGGCTCGCTCAAACGACCATTTCCAGCCAGGTGGATTGATCGTTTGGACCACCGTATACTCAATACCCTGATGTTCCATGCACCGTCATCACTCTGCGACGAATCAACACGTAGACAGCGAGAAATGTTGGTTACTCAGCATCGCTTGAAGTCTTCTCTGAACGATCGACTCGAACTTCCCTAAACTCCGCGGGCCCGTCGAGAAGACACTGCTTGCGCATCTGGTGCTCCTGCGAGCTCGCGGGGCTGTCGGCCCTGTCATCCAGCACCGCACCCGCCAAACGAAGGGCTCGCCTTCGTTTGCGGCCCGTCCGACGACCTCTTGCATCCTCGTTCGTCATCAAATTGGACCCTCAAATTGGAGCGCACATGATCGGACACGCCCGCTCGGTCGGCGAAGCTCAGCAACCGCGGCAAATGTTCTTCAGCTTTGCGGCGGTTCGGGCCTCTTCCGCAACGAATGGGTCCTTGTAACCTGACGACGAGGCACTATCGGTTTCGGCGGGCTTCTTGGCCTTTGGCGGAAACGCCGCATCGTAACAGGAGAGGCGGGCACTGGTGCTCTCGATCGCGCTGCAATTCGGTTCCGCTACGGAAGCGGCTAACGCAGATGTGCTTAAGCCCGACGCGAGCAGGAGCGCCGCCGTCCGCATACCGGATCGAGTTCTGCTCATACTGAAGGTCCCGTCACGATCCACCTTTGTTGACCCAAGAAGGACGCTCGCCGGTCCAGATTGGAAGAGCATCCCACTCCGAGCAGCGCATCCGGCGCTCCTCACCTCCGACGCTCACGAAAACAAAAGGCGCATCGTCCCGGCCTGTTTTCGAGCCAACGAAAATTGCCGGAACGCCGTAGGCATCCCTGATGATTGCAGTGTTTGCCACTATCGGCTCCCATGGGGCCCAAACTAGCTCCAGGCATTCGATTTGCATTTTGAACGCATGGTGACTGAACCGCTTGCAGCTACAGAATAGCCACAACCGCAATCAGCAGTGCGAGGAAGACCGGCACCAATAGCGGCGGCACAAGCCACTCACGGATTTCGAATTTGTCGGATTTTGACATCTTACCGCCTTCACTGGGTTGAGGCGGGAGCGCAAAGCTCTCAGTCACCGATAACAGCCACGAAGCGCGCGGTGATGCCCATCCTATAGCAGTCTTCTTACCACCGAGCCAGATCAATCTTGGCCCATTGCTGCCGAAAGTAGATTGGCAGTCGATTGCGTCTCCGGATCGGGCGGGTTCACCTCCAAAAAACGGCGATCACCAACACGACCGGGATAGTCCCGAGTACGATCACGCCTATGCGGAAGCCAATTTCGCCAAGCATTGGGAGCTCCCGCCAAGGCAAGAGTGCAAGCTGTCCTTCTGACCCAGATAGACGCTTTAAGCACGCTGCATGATTGACCATAGTCGAAACCTTCGCAGGCGCCGCGTCGAAATCGAAACACAGCGCCTTCAAACGCCGCCGCCGCCCCGCGAACACTCACGTCGTTCTGCTCGGTTACGCCCCGATGGAACCTTCCATCGGAACGTTACCCGCAGCTCAACGCACCTTGACAGCTCCTTCGATCGAAAGAAACCCAATGTCGAGTAGTCGGTGGGCAAATGCGTATCCCTTGCCGGTTGGAGATGACAACGTCCTGCGCTGGTGCTCGCCGGTGGGCACGCGAACCCCTCGACAGGCGCTTCTACTTCCAGGTACTTCCATCGCTGGTGCGCGTAACGCGACGGGCGGCTGGCCATCATCCGGTGAGAGCATGGAGATGCTGGCCGAGTTGCCCTTGCACATAGGGCTTGGCCAGGAAGCGGGCTCCGGCGGGAAGATCCTCGACGGCAGGTTCTACCTGGCCCGAAGTCACCAGCAGTGCGATCGGAGGCCAACGGTTGCGAACAATGGCCAGAAGTCCCAGGCCGTCCATCGAGCCGGGCATCTGGATATCGGTAAATACGATCGCGACGTCGGCGGTGGTCTCCAAGAGCTCGATTGCATGATCCGCATCGACGGCCTCTACAACCTCAAAGCCCAGCTCGCGCACCATCTCAGCCGCGCTCAGGCGAATGAGAAACTCGTCCTCGACTATCAAAACAAGGAATTTGTGAGCCACCGAATCGGGTACTTTACTCTGGAGGTTGACAGGTAACTGCCTCCGCCTCGCATTGTTCCGAGAACGTTTCACCTCTTCGGGCGTTGGCCTTGGAACCCGAATGCTCCCTGACTATAGTTTAATGATGACCGACCTCAGCGCCGACATCATTGCTGTTCAGCAAATCAACGCTGTTCCGAAGATTTTGGATGCCGTAACCCGAATGACGGGCATGGGCTTTGTAGCGGTCGCCAGAGTGACCAGCGATCGCTGGTTGTGCTGTGCCGTTCGTGACAGCATCGATTTCGGCCTCGTGGAAGGGAGCGAGCTTCGCGTCGAAACGACGATCTGCAATGAGATTCGCGACCATGGCGAACTGGTCGTCATCGATGACGTCGAGACGGATGCCGGATTTTGCAATCACCCCACGGCGCGCATGTATGGTTTCAGAAGCTACATCTCGGCTCCGATCAAGCGTGCGAACGGAGAGATCTGGGGCACGCTCTGCGCGATCGATCCGCGACCGCGAGAAATAGATCGACCTGAGATCGTTGATAGCGTTCGGCTCTTCGGAGAATTGATCGCTGCGCAACTCGATCTCAATGAGCGCTTCGAGCGCTCTCAAGCCGACCTTGCCGCGAGGTCGCAAAGCCTGCTGGCCAGTGAGGTGGGGCGGCAGTCTGCCGAAGCGGATCTGAAAAGCACCCGAGCCGATCTGCTTGACGAACGAAGGACGTCGGAGCTGCGCGAGCAGTTTATCGGCGTCCTGGGACACGACCTCCGCAATCCGCTGGCGTCAATAGCCGGCGGCATGCGCGTTCTCCTCAAAAATGCGAATAGCGAGCGAGCGCCCGACATCGTCGCATCAATCCAGAAATCCGTGATGCGAATGGCGGGTCTGGTGGACAACATCATGGATTTTGCCCGCGGCCGCCTCGGTGGCGGATTGACGATCAGGCCCGACGCAAACGAGCCGCTTACCCCCGTGATCGAGCACGTTGTCAACGAAATGCGTCTGGCGTGGCCAAGCCTTAACATCGAGACCGATATTGCCCTGAACGAGCTGGTTCGATGCGACCGCATCAAGATCAGCCAATTGTTCTCCAATTTACTCGGGAATGCGATCACCTATGGCGACATCGACAAGCCAATCATTGTTTCGGCGAAGACGGGGGATGGAAGATTTACCCTCAGGGTGACAAACTACGGTACGCCGATCTCGAATAAGGCGATGCAAAGCCTGTTTCTGCCTTACACCCGCGGCGATCGTCCCAGCCAGCAAGGTCTAGGTCTCGGCCTCTACATCGCATCCGAGATTGCGCGAGCCCATGACGGGACGCTTGAGGCCGTCTCGAGCGGCAAAGAGACAATTTTTGAGTTCAGTATGCCTGCAACGACTTAGGCCGCTCTTGCGAGTAAGCAAAGTAGATTGAGTATGCATTAGAACGGAGAGCTGCTGTGTGCGGCTTGCGCCAGATTTTTTCGGTCACGTTGATCTTTGTTATGGTTTGAACCTATCTGTTTTGTAGCGTTATGTTCATCGTGAGTCCGTGGCTATCGCCCGGAGCGGATCGCCAGTTGTCGACATCAACTTGGAGATGAACGCCATGCAGAACCGACGTCGTTTCAAACAACAACTCACGTTGCAGGAGCGACTAACAGCGTGGTCCAAAGAGGTTCTTGACCAGGCCGCCAAGCTCCCGCCGGGACCAGAAAGGGATGCGCTGATCAAGAAGGCCCGTCAGGCCGATGTCGCCTGTCACCTGGATGAATGGGCGCATTCGCTGGAATTACAGCCACCGGTCTGATAGTCTTGTCGTCGGAACAATCCATTGACCAAGTCAGGTGATGGTGGTCGATGCCCGATGGCTCGAATTCGATTCTGCGGCGCTTACGGAGGCAGCCTGTCCAAGTTGCCGCTGCTTAGACCCGGATGGCCCCGGAATCTCTGGCAACCAAGTTAGAGCTGGCGTATTGTCTTCCGATCACCGGCCGAGGCTTGTCCCGTAGGCGTCGGTGACTGAGAGACCGAGAGCGCTCCCGCCTGCACGGAACTGGAGTGCTCTTATGGAACGCTATTTCTTTGACATCCAGAGTGGCCGCGAGTTTTTCGCCGACGAGGAAGGACAACGACTGCCCAATCAGAAGGCTGCTGAAGTTGAAGCGATGCAAACGCTGACCGGGATCGCCAGAGAGTCCGTGTTCAAAGGCAGTCGTCCAGATTTGGCGGTGGAAGTGCGCTCGATGACTGAACGGCTTTTCTGCGTATCGATCGTCTATCGAAGTGAGAGCACCAAACATTGAGGCTGCCTGTGAGAACAGACACCTCCATCTCGACTGGGTCTCCCGCTCCAGTTGGAGTACTCGACTAGCCGTGAGGCTGTCCAAAAACATTTCTTCAATCATGTCTGGTCGGAGTGCCTTCGCGCACATATGTTGGGGTCGTCACCGCCCCACCCGAGGCAACCATCGGTGATGAGAACGCCTGTCGCGCTCCCGCCCATTCAAGGGAGAAAGCCGTGCAGGTTCGTAGCGAGTCTCAATCTTCGACATTCGAATACCGTCTCACTCAAGAGGCGATCAATTTGCGCCAGCAGGCTCAAGGAATGCCTGTTTGCGTCCGGCTCGCCGAACTACTTCAGAAGGCCCGGCAGATCGATGTTGCCCTGGAGGTGAACAGGTGGCTCAGTTCTCCGGGACTTCAGCCGCCAATGTAATTTGAAGGCCTGGACCTGCTTTCGGGCCTCTCGCGCTGGCGCAGACATCTTTCCAACAGGGCGCTCATGATGATCCGATATTTCTTCGATATCAGAGACGATCGGGAGCTCTACCCGGACGAAGACGGAATAGAGTTTTCAACGCAACGTGAGGCCGAGATGGAGGCGGCTCACACATTGGCGGGATTGGCCCGCGATTTGGTGGGTCAGGAAGACCGGCCGGACGTTGCTATCGAGGTTCGAACGGAAGCCGGGCACGTATTTCAAGCTGCATTGACCTTCGAGGCCAATAAAGCCGGTCAATAGGGGGTTTGTCGCGGTTCCGCGGGCTCGACATGGACTGTCGCATTGCAGCCCTCTTGCGATCAGCCAACGAGTTGGTCGGTCCAAACCCTGAAACTCAGCAACGTGTTGGGTCCAAATGTCTGGGTGATTGGAACGTCGGCGGCATCGCGGCCCTGCGCGATCAGGACGCGACCGATCCGGGGAATGTTGTTACGTGGATCGAATGTGTACCAGCGACCACCGATATAAGCCTCGAACCAGCCGGCGAAATCGCCGGCGGCATATGGAGGCGCCATGCCGATGTCACCGAGATAGCCGGTGCAGTAGCGCGCAGGAATGTTCATGCAGCGGCAGAACGCCATAGCCAGATGTGCATAGTCCCGGCAAACGCCTTTGCCTTCGTTGAACACTTCCCAGGCGGTCTTGGTCGGGCGGGCGTGCTCGTAGCCGAAAGCGATGTGGTTATGCACGAAGTCGCAGATCGCCTTGACCCGTGCCCAACCGGGCGCGGTCCTCTCGAACAACTTCCACGCCACGTCGGTAAGTCGGTCAGTCTCGACGTACCGACTACCGAGCAAATATACGATGGTGTCCGACGGAAGATCTTCCACTGCATGCTGCTGCGCCGATGGTGCGATCGCGTCGGGTAGACCGCTGTCTCGGACAGTGCCGTCCGCTGTGAGGCGCATGCGGCCGGCGGGCGCGACAAGACGACTACACCAATTCCCGAAACCGTCGCGGTATGGCGTGATCGGCACTGACGGCTCGCTGACAAGATGATCGGGCAGGACAATGTCGGATGCCCGTGTGAAGTGAGTGCCGACAACTGCGATAAGAGGGGTCGGTTGCGGAAAGTCGTAGATCATCTCGAAGCCGACGCGGATCTTCATGGAAGTAGCTCCAAAGAGATGATTGCGATCGTCGCGAAACCCGTTTGGGCATCGTCACCGATGAAGGCTGCGAGCGCTCGGGTGTGAACAGTATGCCATCGCAGTCCCGACCGCCAGCCGTATGCTCGATTGCGTTGAGAACATCCGCCCAGCGCCTGACGGGAACCCGTTCAAACTGAAGGCATTGTTGAAGGAAGATGAAAATCCGATCCGGAGTCGCGCCCATGTCCGTTCAACCGGCGCAAGACTGGCGGGCACAGCCTGTATCCAAGAAGGCCTCCTACCAGGGCGCGTGTCGCACTGTGGGCGAGGCCGATGCTGACATTCTGAGGAAGCGCGCGTTGAAGAGGCAACGTGCGCTGATCGACACCCTCAATGGTCGTGCGCCATCATGAGAGATTTCAAATGTCCTCATTGCGGGCAGCTATCGGCGTTCGAGCTCTCCAAATGCAACGGCTGCATGCAGCCGTTGATCTTCGATCCCGAGAACATGGCAATGATCGGTGCGGAAAGTGCCCTTGTATGCGTCAACCGGAATATCATCGGTTGCAACTGGTGCGCGGTTGCGACGACTCCCTACTGCATGTCCTGCTCCCTGACTCATGTCATTCCCGCCACGCAGAATCCGCGTAACGTAGCCCTTTGGAAGCGCGTGGAGGAAGCCAAGCGCAGGCTGATCTACGACCTGCGACGGCTCCGCGTGCCCATCGTGTTCGCGGGTGGATTTCGTCTGGCATTCGAGATTCTGTCGGACGAGCATGGGCCGGTCATGACCGGTCACGAATCCGGCCTGATAACGCTCAATCTTGCGGAGGCCGACGATGTGCAGCGCGAGATCAGGCGCGTTTCCTTTCGCGAACCCTATCGCACCCTGCTTGGTCACTTTCGACACGAAATAGGGCACTTTTACTGGAATGCCCTGATCTACGAAGCGGGCTTTCGAGCGCCGTTTCGGCTGGTGTTTGGCGACGAGACCGAGAACTACCAAGCTGCGCTTGCCGACTATTATGCCCGTCAAGATTGGTCTTGCGATCCGGCGAGTCACATCAGCATGTATGCGACATCTCATCCCTGGGAAGATTGGGCAGAGACTTTCGCTCACTTCCTGCACATCGTCTCGACCTTGGATTCCCTGGCAGGACTTCCGTTGTCGTTGGACGCGCGCGGGAAGCACACGCTGAACGACCCGTATCTGGAAAGCGATTTCGGTGCGCTCCTTGAGTTATGGACCCCGCTCGCTCTGACGATCAACCGCCTCAACCGCTCACTTGGTCTTGCCGACGCGTACCCGTTCGACATTTCACCCGCAGTCGAGGGCAAGCTACACTTGGTGCATATGGCGATTACCGCCTTCAGGAATCGGCAAGGAAACGCGCACACAACGCAGATGATGTGCTAACTGAATTCCGGTCGAAGCGCTTAGCTCGTGAGCAGCGCCACACCTGGTTGGGATTTTAGCTGAACGTCTGGCAGACGAGCGGCGGCGTGGGCTTCGGTTCGCCACTCGGGAACCTGCGTCCTGCGAAAGCGTTGATAACCATAGGCAGCGTCCGCTTGCCGTCGTTTCGGCAACGCGCTGGGCCCTCGCGAAAGATCTGGCGCGAAGCGGAGCGTTCACGCTTATCCGCTCCCGGGCGAATATCTCTTGGGGCCGCCATGGCGACTATCCGAGCTCCAGACCGGCGCTGATCCAATTTCTGGAGATCAAAATGATGAAAAACGAAGCGAAGGCTGCCCGGCATCTGCGGGAGGCGAACAACGCGTTCAAAGCGGTGCGGACAGAAAAACCAATGACCGATTACGCGAAAGATCAGCAATCCCTGCACGACAATCACGAGCGCCTGAAGGCGGCCCGATTGGCGCGTGAAGCCAAGCCGAAAGACGGCCAGGCATAATCGTCGCTCTCGATTTAGAGCATCGAGAGCACGACGATTCCGTTTTCGAGCTCGCCGGAGGCGAGCCGCGCACGGGCTATATGCTCGAATTCTTTTCGATATTTGTGGAGATAACTGAAGGCCTGCTTGTCAGTCTGAAACGTCGTCGTAAGCCTGCACATCTGTCGTGCTGCGCCAAGCGCAAGCATGAAAGTGATCGTTCCCCCGCCGTCTGCTTTGACTCTAGGCATCCACCCTGCTCGTGTAATTCGGTTTCACGATGATGCCGTGTGATCGCGAGTTCGACTATCGCACCGACCTGTTTTTGCGTTTCGTCGGTGCGGGCGCAGGCAGCGATGCCGCGAAACGCGGTGTCGGCAACTTCCTTGGCCTCACGCAGCTCGCGGAGGCGCGCCATGTTCTTTCGCACCTCGATGGCCTGCCGTTCCGCGTCAGCCAATGCCCGCGCGCCGTCTTCAGCAGCCAATCGCTTGCGGTTCGAGCGCGCGATGCCTTCGGGCGACGGCTCTGCCGATTTCCTGGCCATCATCCTCAACCCGCATTAGGATAAACAAAACCCGCTCCATCCGAAGATCGAGCGGGCAGCGTGCCGTTTCAGTACATCCGTGAAAACGGCGTCGACAAATCAAGCCAGCGAGAGGTTTTCGGCGCTCACTTTGCCGCGCATCTTGTCGGTCTTGACCTCAAAGCTGACCTTTTGGCCCTCGGCGAGACCCGCAAGGCCAGCCCGTTCGACCGCGCTGATATGAACGAACACATCATTGGTGCCGTCGGTCGGTTGGATAAATCCAAAGCCTTTTTGGCCGTTGAACCACTTAACAGTGCCTGTCGTCATTTTCGTTCTCCAAGGCGCACGAGCGCGTACCGCGTGACAATCACGCGATTGCTTCAACTTCGTCGATGTCTTTGGAAAAGGAGCCCGCGGGCGCGTTCAACAAGGCACAGCGGCTAATCGAATTTCTCTGATATATATCATTTTCGGCTTTTTGCAAGGCAACACTCAAAATTGTTTCCGAGAGCGCTGCTACTCGAGCGCGTTTGGGCGAACGTTCCTTTGCGATCGAGGGGCTCCAAACGACGTGTGGGAACGGCTCTATCCATTGACAGCGCGGCTTACAGTAGTCACGTTGCTCTACCGAACTTGATTGCCGTGACGCATAGACCGGCTTGTTCGAGGCCGGCGGAAGAAGACGCCGTCACTCCCATCATCACAATCGCCACGAGACTCCTGCGCAATTGGCTGCATGCAGGAATTGCGCATTCGCAGCCCAGCGAGGAATTTCAATTGCAGGTACTTGTTCGCGACAACAATGTCGACCAGGCCCTTCGTGTTCTGAAGAAGAAGATGCAACGCGAGGGTGTCTTTCGCGAAATGAAGCAGCGGCGCTCATACGAAAAGCCTTCGGAAAGAAAGACGCGCGAAAAATCCGAGGCTATTCGCCGGGCCCGTAAGCTCGCTCGGAAGCAGGCCATCAGGGAAGGTTTGCTGCCGGCGTCCCCCAAGAAGAAGCTTCCAGAGCGCAAGCCGCCGTTGCCGCAGATCGCCGGCAAGGAACGCGCGTAACGGGAATGCCGCGCGTAGAGGAACGTTGTTGCTATAGATTCATTGCCATGGTGGTTGCGCCGGGTTCGACGCAGCGAAAGCCAGGGTCCGTAGCTGCCAAATTCCAGTCGCGGTCTCTAATCCAGGAGATTGAGATGGCGAAGACGGATACGAGTGATCATCGCATTCTGGTCCAACGCGCGCGTGCCGCCCACCTGGCTGGCAAAGCCATAGACGAGAGGGCGGACAATTCTGCGAATGGCGATGATCAAGCGATGCGAAGGCAGCGTTTGATCGAGGGACCATCAGAATTCAGGGCCGCCCGAGTCGATCGTTCAAGAAAGGCTCTTGATCGTTGACTGGCTATCAGTCGCTTACGGGTTCCTTGCGACTTCCGGAACGCGTTGACATTGTCTTGAGCATCGGCCTGTCCGTCTCTGCTCGGCGAGTTATGGGGCGGCGGGGTCAACTTGTTAAGAATTCGCCTAAGCGGCTCCAGTATCACGACGTGGCAAGTTGTTAGGTTCTGAAATCGATGCCACGCAACACGATGCCCCGTGGATCGCCTTCAAGTTCCGTCGCTCGATACTTGCTGGCCGCGCGGGCCTCGATGCGGT
This sequence comes from Bradyrhizobium sp. 1(2017), assembly GCF_011602485.2. NCBI lineage: Bacteria > Pseudomonadati > Pseudomonadota > Alphaproteobacteria > Hyphomicrobiales > Nitrobacteraceae > Bradyrhizobium > Bradyrhizobium sp. 1(2017). The sequence goes on from NZ_CP050022.2 coordinate 7,826,232, forward strand.
CGCGTAGGCGGATGAACTGAGCTTCGCGCTGCTCGGGGCGGACCTGCGGGCCGCGCTCGAGATAGTCCATCGCGGTGGTCGAGATCGCGCAGGGAATTTCCTTACCGCCGTCCTGCATCGAGAACAGTACGATCATCCGGTCATATTCGTGGCCGATGTAGCGACCGCTCGTGAGCGTCATGGTTTCCTCCTTTACGCGATGGTTGCTGGCACGATCGCGCGTGCGGAAAGTTGCTCTGCCGTCAGCCCTCGCCGGAGAGCCGAACGAAGTCGTCGAGCAACGCCGCCACCAGCGCCCGATGCCTCGTATCCTCGGCAGGCAGGCTCGCGGCATAGAGGTTGAGCAGATGCCGCGCCTTGACGGCCGCCTCCGGCCAGGAGGCGGCGGGCACCGTCATCATGCGATGTTCAAGCTCGGCCTCCCGCTCGCGCAATTCCCTGACATGGGCCTCGACCTCGGCCAGCGCGCGGCGCAGATCGGTAGCCTTCTGCGCAGCCATCCCGCGATGCTTGTCGAGATCGACGGGATGGTCAGTCATGGCTCGCATCCGCAGCCTGCGCATTGGCAAGGTCGACCGAGCCGATCGAGAGCATCTCCATGGAGTCGCGAACGCCTTCGGCGGGCACCATGATCATCGTAGCGACGCGTCGATAGGCCGAGAAGGTGAGACCCTCGATTGTCTCTTCATCGGTGACGACCTCGTAGGCGCCGGCGGGCAGCACTCGCTCGATGCCGCGGATTCGGAACGGATGTCTGAACGTGACGGTCTCTCGCCGTGAGCGGATGGTCATGCACGCCTGCCTTTTTTGCAAGAGGGCCCCTGACCGACCGACAGCAACGACCATGCGCTCATCATTGAGCAATAGCCAGCACATTCGTCATTCCCGCGCGCTGACGCCGCAGTGCAGCCTTGCCCGAACTGCGTTTTAGTACTCGCTATTGGTGCCTCGCAGGCGTAGGTTTGTCGCATCACCGCTCTTCTCAACGGCATCGACCGGTGACTGAGGGTCACGTGCGCTCCCGCCGACGGAGTTGCAGGAGCGCTCGATGTCGCGTTTTCGCGCCTCGGAATGGATCGTCCCGCCGGTGATCGTTCCGTTATTCCTTTTGCTTCTGGTGTGTGCTGCGGCCATCCTCAATGGCTAGGGCAAAGCGCGTGCCTTACCTGGTCACGGGAACCAACGAATATGGCAGCGCAAATCTCGGGCGCGGCAGCGCGACCGTTGCACTGCGGCTCGCGCGAAAGCTGCTGCGTGACGGCTACATGGATGTCCGCGTCTGTACGCCGCGCGGGCGCATCCTGCAGTCGGACGAACCGAATGAACTTGAATTCCAACGGGAGATGGACGTCATGGCCAAGGGACAGCAACGCGGCAATCGCGAAGCCAAGAAGCCGAAGAAGGAAAAAGCCAAGGTGATCGCGGCACAGCCCAGCCGGAAAGAGGTCGTCTGGCAGCCGGATTTCGGGTCTGCGAAAAAGAGGTAGGCGGCGCAGTCAAGCGTGAGGCGGACGCTTGACCGCTATTGCGGCGCGACGAGGGGCCACCTCATGGATGCTCGAAGGTGGATCGAGGAGCAACGCCGGGACCCACAAGCCGTGTCACTGTTGCCGCCCTCCGTCCCCAAATTCGAACCCGACATGCATCACGGGACCGGCGTCGTCCCGTACCTCAATTGCCAAATGGCGCTTTGAAGAGCTGCCAGAGTCATACGTCGCATCCCGTGCCATGTCGGCCAATGACTTTGCCGCCTCAACCTGCACCGCCCGAAAGTCCGAAAGTTCCAGACCTTCCTCGTCAAGGAACAGGCCGTCATCGTCGACGAGATCGAAGTAGTACCGGGTCATGACGCGCTCCGGAGACAGACGGGAGCTCCATGTGTCAGCGACCGATGCCCCTTGTGCAGCCTCGATCGGTGATGGAGGACAACAGATGTGGCAGCAAATGGTTGCTGGTCCGACGGCCCGCACGAGGATCCGAAAGTCAGCTGCGTAAGCTGCACGGCAGCCTTCGGGGGACTATCACTGCGTCGACTGCGTTGCGTGGAAGGCGATCGTTGTTGTTAGCTCCGCGCTGGGGCCGGAGATAAATCGGACAACAACGGGTGATCGTGCTATCGGCATTGATGAAAAAGATCTTAGGGGTCGGCGCGATCCTCTTCCTGTCATCCAGTGCTATTGTTCGATCGGCCGAGCAAGCGACTGCTGCAGCCGAAACGTCAATTCGCGACAAGATCAAGGCCGCGCGCGCTAAAGATGTATTGGAAGAGAAAGCAGGATCGGTTGCGCGCCCATGGGATCGTGACGCGTCCGGCAAACGCCCATGGGATACCGCGAAACCTACTGAGCCTGTGAAGCGGTGAAATATTTCGGTGCAGCGAGCGGCCCCGAGGTGAAGCCTGTCGAGCATTCTTCTGTTGTTTTGCTTGCCGGCTGGGGCGCCATTTGCTGAGATTGATCAAGATCACGTTGGCAGCAGCCATTGCGCTCGCGCTGATCCCCCATGCGGTGAGATACTATGCTTTTCCCCGCGACCGTCTGATTCAGATCGCAAAGCAGTGCGAGACCGACTCAGACAAGTTAACGGCCTCCGACGCGGCAGAATGGACGGAAGCTCACAACGGAGGGACAAATAATCCGTATCGAGCGCAAAGGGATGCTCGAGTCGAGGTCTGCATTAAGCCGGACGGCTGGTGTTCATTGGGTGATGACCGGCCGGCATTCAGTAATCCAGCCATGTTCGCGCCGCGTGATCCGGTCGCCCGAGCGCTATATCGTTGGCGATACGCCGACGAATCTGGAATCGTCTGTCACGATTGAGCTACTGGGACAATCGGCCGGACTATCGACACGACAATCAATTGCGTCGCAAGACAATGAAGACAAGACGATCTTCATGCGCTGATGTTCGTTACTTAAAAGTAGAGGCTTCCTTGGTGATAGCCGAGATCGAAATGCCCGATTTGCGAAGGACGCTGGTAAATTGCTCATCCGTCAGCTTGAGCGCGCTTGCGCAGGATCTTGACCTGCACCTTGTCTCTCAAATTCAACGAATTGCGGAAATGGGTTGGCTTCGACCTGTTCATGATGTTTCTCTTGCTTGGAGGGATGGCTTGATCGCGACCAAGCGGCGTTACGCCGCTCCGGCCGCGATGGTGACTGTCCCGCTCCTCGCGAAGATTCCGCCACCGCAGAGGCAACAGTCCCCCCAAACCGGCGTTCCGCCATTCCGGGAAATATCTCGGGGCGTAGCGCTAAGGTGGGCTTGGCCGGGGGCTGCCTGCAAATCTCGCGGTTCAGAAAAGCCGCCCTTGGACACAACACAATGTCCGTGCCCACATTTCGGTCCCGCGGCCGATAGTTGGGCAATTCAACAGCTGCTCAAATTGAGCTGCGCTCCGCTCACAATCGCCCCCTAAACTCAATCACTTGTCAGGCATATTGATTTTATATAATAACTTCAATGATATACGAGTTCGTCGTTTTGTTCTGAATGGCGCGCCAGTCGGCACGAGAATATGCACTCCAAAACCTGTCGATTTTGCGCTTGAAGCCGCGTTGCGATGCGCCTGAAACCAACCGCTTCGCCGATGGAGATGTTCTTTTCCGAGGGCCGTTAGCGTGCCTGCTCGCGGCGCCGGTGACGCGTCCGAGACCGGTCGCGAGCCGCGGCTCGCACAACCGCGGGCCACCGATCATTTCGACCGCCATGGGGTCATCCGCGGTATCCAGCGCGGGACGGCGGCGCGGAACGCCTCGTACTCTCTCCCAAACGTCTGCTCGAGCGCGGGTTCTTCGTACGCCACGACGAAGACGTGGAAGAAGAGCCACAACAGCGCGCCGTAGACGATGAGGCGCCAATCGCCCATCAGCACCGCTTGACCCAGGATGATGGCAACCACCGCGACGTATATTGGGTTACGCACATAACGGTATAGACCGGTCACCACGAGATTCCGAGTCGGCGCGATGGGCGCGGGGGTGCCGAGACCCTGCAGCGCAAAACGCGCAAATGCGTCAACGAGGCCAGGCACGCCTGCGAGAATCATGATCGCGCCGACGCCGCGCGTCAGCTCCAGACCAAGGAACGGCGGCTGGAGTTGCCAACCCGTGATCAACCACGGAACGAGCCCCGCCAGCGTACAAGGGGCGACCACGAAGAAAGCCGCCGAGCCCAGCACGGCAATGGTTCGTTGCACGGCGGTTCCCGACACTCGCTGCGAGGTCATTCCAACCTCCCCTCATGGCCTCTGGTCGTGAGACCCCAAATGCCACTCGCAAGTGCCGCGCTGAGTGCAAGATAAGGATGCCACCTCACGCGCGCCAACAGCTATCTGGCCCTTGAATCGCGACGGCCTTTCGAAAGCGTCTCGATCAGGCCCACAGTCCAGCACATCGGACATCCGCGTAGCGCGACGAGGGCGGCAACGCCCGCGCCCAAGGATAGCCAAGGATGCGCGGTCTGGTGGACGATGGCCAAAGCGAATAGCGCCGCCGCAGCTGCGCCGCGCATCAGGTGTGCGCCCAGGAAAGCGCTCCCGAATATGCCGACTCCACGAAAGAAATTCATGTGCTCCCTCGTCCGCTGTCCTTTGTGCCGAGCAGGTATTCGCGCACCAATGTGCGGGCGCGGCGTAAGCGGCTCTTGGCCGCTTCGCGCGTCACGCCGAGCCGCCCGGCGATTTCCCCGATCGTCAGATCTTCGAGATCTCGCAGCAGCAACACTTCGCGATGGGACGGCGAAAGCGACTCGATCGCATTGACTAAGTCCATGCGTAACTCGTCCGGCGGGACCTTTGCGAGCGCGCGTGACTCTTCCAGGCTAGCGAGCTCCTCGACTCCGCGCATCAGCATCAGCGCCGGCAGCATGCAAAGGCGCGCGATGACGGTGAGCAGCCAGCCGGCGAGTGCGGTTGGACTGCGGATCGTGCCCACGCGCCGGTACACGACGATCAGTGCTTCTTGCACCACATCTTCGATGACCGAGGTGCGGTGGCAAAGGCGCCGGGCGTAGCGTCGAATGTCCGGCTGCAGCGCCACCAGGAGCTGTGTGAGCGCGTGCCGGTCACCCGACTGTGCCGCGAGCACGAGATCGTCTGATACGCGGGCCAAGGCGGTCACCCCTTCATCGGCTCGCGCCCGGCGACGGCGCAGGCAGGACAATAGCCGAACACGCCGGTGACCAGCGTCACGACACCCGCACCGCTGACCAGCAGCCCGAGCGGCGAAGCGTGCAGCGCAACCACACCGCAGATGAGCATCAAGCCCCCGCCGATCAGCCTGGCCGCGCGCTCCCACCCGCCAACGTTCCTCTTCCTATACCACATGGTTCTGTGCTCCGGCTCGTGACGCGCCGCTATGGCGCATTCACCCACACAAGAGGGCGCGAACCCGGCGCCGGGGTCGCGGAACAAAGATTAATTTGAGGGGGTGGGCAGCTTCAGCAGGATGGCGCGGGCGTCGGGTGCGGGCCTGGGCCCCTGAGGAACGCCGGCATCGGGTCGCCGGGGTGTGGACGCGCCGAAGAGGTGATCGAATAGGACGCTATTTGCCGCACTGCATTAGTCACCAGTGGCCCGTCGCGTCCATCTGGGAGCTGATCGAGATTACCGCTATGAAGGGGTAAGCGGACCACCCGGCAACATCGGGGGATACACGATGCGTCGTGCTAGATGGCAGAGCATCGCAGACTTGCTGACTGTAGCGCATCGCGGGCTTCGGCATCATAGGGGTATCGTGAGGGAGTAGTGCCCGTCTTCATCGGCCGCGGCGCGCCAGTATTGTCGCCGCTTTCACACCGGCACTCACGTCAGCATCGAGACGATCGTCTGGATCTGGTCGGAGGCGGACGTCACCAGTCCGTCGTATGACGTCTGGCCGTGTGCGGCGGCGTTCAGGATGCATTCGGCGACGGCCGCTTTCAGGCCGAATACCGATTGATGGGCCGGTACGCTCGCCATCACGGTTTCCAGCGCTTGACGCATCGTGTGAATGAGCTCGGAGCTGTATTGCATGGGTCTGTCCTCCGCCGGCTCATATTAGGTCGCGAGCCCCTGCTTGCCAGTCACAAGCCTGAGACTGCGCTTTGATCGGCTCTGGATTGAAGACCTCAATTCAAACGCCAGATTGCCGCATTGAGCACGCCGGCAAACGCGACCCAGGCTGCGTAGGGCACGAACAATGCGGCGGCGAGCCTGTCGCGTGACATCTCCAGACCGATGTAACCCACGATCGCGACGAACAGGCCGATGAGAATGACCAGCGCGGCGCCGATCTGGTGCATCGTGAACATGACCGGAGACCATGCAAAGTTCAGCGCCAGTTGCGCAGCCCAGGCCAACATCGCTTTGCCCCTGGGTTCACGGCGATAGGTCCGCCATCCCGCAATCGCGATCATGACATACAGGATCGTCCAGGCGATCGGGAACGCCCAGTTCGGCGGCACGAAGCCGGGTTTGGCGAGCCCGGCATACCATTCCCCCGGCAGATTGGTCGCACCGATCAGCCAGCCGATGCCGACCACGGCTGCCACGAAGACCAACAAGTGCAGCATCCATCACCTCGCGCTTCCCTGTGCCCGATTGTATCATCTTTGCATGAGCGATTCCGACACAGTGACCGGCGACGCCTCGCCCGTCCGCAAGATCATCCATATCGACATGGATGCCTTCTATGCGTCGGTGGAGCAGCGCGACAATCCGGAACTACGTGGAAAGCCGGTCGCGGTCGGAGGTTCCGCCGAACGCGGCGTCGTCGCGGCCGCCAGCTACGAGGCCCGCAAATTCGGCGTCCGCTCCGCGATGCCGTCGGTGACGGCGAAGCGGCAATGTCCCGATCTGATCTTCGTCAAGCCGCGCTTCGAGGTCTACAAGGCGATCTCCAGGCAGATCCGCGACATCTTCGCCGAGCACACGCCGATGATCGAGCCGCTGTCGCTCGACGAGGCCTATCTCGACGTCACGGAAAATCTGCAAGGCATCCCGCTGGCACGCGACATCGCGCTGAAGATTCGCGAGAAGATCAAGGCCGAGACCGGGCTCAACGCGTCGGCCGGCATCTCCTACAACAAGTTTCTGGCCAAGCTCGCCTCCGACCATCGCAAGCCCAACGGACAGTTCGTGATCTCGCCGGAGACGGGGCCAGCTTTCGTCGAGACGCTTCCCGTCGGCAGGTTTCACGGCATAGGCCCGGCGACAGCCGCGAAGATGAATGCGCTCGGCCTGTTCACCGGTCTCGACATCCGCAACCAGACACTTGAGTTCATGAACGCGAATTTCGGCAAGTCAGGCGCGTATTATTACTGGATCTCACGCGGTGTCGACGAACGGCCGGTGCGGGCCAACCGGATTCGCAAGTCCATCGGCGCCGAGAACACGTTCTCGATCGACCTCGACGCATTCGACGCGCTGGTCGCCGAGCTCAGGCCTCTCGTCGACAAGGTCTGGCGCCATTGCGAGGCGACCGGCAATCGCGGCCGCACCGTCACGCTGAAGATCAAGTTTGCCGATTTCGAGATCATCACGCGCAGCCGGTCCGTCCCGGCGCCGGTTGCGGGGCGGGACGATCTGGAACGGCTGGCCTGCGGCCTGCTCGAGATCGAGATGCCGCTGCCCACGCGCGTCAGGCTGCTGGGGGTCTCGCTGTCCGCGCTCCAGACCGGGGACGAGGCGGAGCCGCAGCTGACGCTGGGCATCTGAGCGAGGCCGCTCCCCGCCGAACGCGACATCTTTGTCCGCGACGTGGCTCAAAACCTGTCGTAGAGACACCAAACATGTTTTTTTGTGATTGATCTGAAATGCTTGCCTTATTGATACGCCTCGGGCTGCGCTTCGAAGACCGCATCGAGGAACGCCGGTTTGTCGACCAGTACGTCCGAGGCAGTCTCGGCTGGACGCAGATCGCGATGCTGCTCGGCGCGGCCACCTATGCCGGCTACACGCTCTGGGATTGGGTGCTCTACCCCGAAGTGGTTCCGACCACGCTCGCCATCCGTGGCGGCACGGCGCTGTTCATCCTGCTGCCCCTGACCGCGCTGCTGTCGCGGCGAAGGATGAAGCCGTGGGCGGAGACGATCTTCCTGGTCTATTGCGTCATTCCCGGCTGCATCCTGCCGAGCATCTATCTCGTCCTGCCGTCGGGCTTCACCTTTGCCGCACCCGGCATGATGATGATCATCCTGTTCGTCTCGACCATGCTGCCTTTGCGGATCGGCTCGCTGGCGATTTTCTGCCTACTCTCGTGGGTGGCGCTGCTGGTCGCCGAGTCGTTCGCGCTGACGATGCCGACGGGCTTGAGCTTCATCAACCACTCTCTCGTCGGCAACGCTTACGCATTGTCGCTCTATGCCGTGGCTGCGCGCGAATACCGGGCGCGACGACAATTCCGGACATCCGAGGCGTTGCAGCGGGAAAAGGAACGGTCGGAGAAATCGCTGCGCGACCTGCGCGCGACCCAGGAGCAGCTCGTGCAGGCCGAAAAGCTCGCCTCGCTCGGGCAGTTGGTGGCCGGCGTCGCGCACGAAGTCAGCACCCCCCTTGGCCTCGCCTTGACGACCTCGACGACCATGCAGACGGACCTGCAAACGATGGCTGACGCATTGGGCGGAGCGTCGGTCCGGCGGTCCGACCTGACCAAGGGAATCGACAGGCTCAAGCAGGGGCTCGATCTGACTTTCGACAATCTGCACCGCGCATCCGAGATGGTGCACAGCTTCAGGCAGGTCGCGGTTCATCAAGCCGACGAGGACCGGCGCAGTTTCGAGTTGAGGGATTGGCTGACCGAGTTGATGTCCAAGCTTGCGCCGTTGCTGTCGCATCATGCCTTGACGGTCGAGGTGCAATGCCCGGCGGGGATCACGCTCAACAGCTATCCCGGAGCACTTGCACAGGTGATCAGCAATCTCGCGCTCAATACGGCCGGGCACGCCTACCCCGGCAAGACGGGCGGCCGCTTTGTCGTCACGGTCAGCCAATCGAACGCGAAATCGGTCCGCCTCGTCTGCGCCGACGACGGCGTCGGGATTCCCGAGCATTTGCAGGCGCACATCTTCGATCCGTTCGTGACGACAAGTCGCGAGAAAGGCAATGCCGGTCTGGGGCTGCACATCGCATTCAATCTCGTCGCCTCATCGCTCAACGGGCGCCTGCGGCTCGAGAGCAAAGCGGGTCCGGGAACTCGAATCGTCATCGAGATTCCCGTCGAAGGTACGTTGCAGGAGAACAGCGCGCTCTTGCGGTCTGAAGCCAGCGCGATCGGTTCCCGGTGATTGGGCTGGCCTCCTGATGCGGCCGGCCTCTCTGTTTGTCTTTGCCTGACCGTTGGACAATCAGACTCCAATTGCTTTCTTTCTATGTCGATGTTCGAGGCAGTGCCTGACATCAACCTGACAGGCGGCCTCGATTTCAACGCGACGCACCGCTTCAACAAGACGTATTCCATTGCTTTTCGTTCGACCGCGATCGGCGCAGATTTTTTTGCCGATGCATTTTGCCCGCGCCATTCAAATGACACGTACTGACGGATAGTCGTCGGCGTTTCGCGACGTTGCTCACGCGCGACAAGTTCGACGTCACTCATGCGCGGCGATCCACGCATGAGCGGTGTCCGATTGATCGCACATGCATGAAGCGCACCTCGCATGAAATCGGAAAACAAAAACTGCCATTGGTTCACCGTCTCGCTTTCGAACTGCGCCTGAAACTTTCGTTGTTCGCCGCTCGAGGAGCTGATCGTGACTCAACTCAACATGCATTTCTCCGAGGACGAGCAGTCCCGGAACGTACGCAATGGCGCGCTCGCCGCGGTCGTCACGCAGGCCGTGCGCGTCGCGACACAGGCCGGATCCGTGATCCTGCTCTCGCGCCTGCTGACACCCGTCGACTTCGGTACTTATGCGATGGCTTCGCCGGTGCTTGCCTTCGCGGTGCTGTTCCAGGATCTCGGCCTTGGACACGCGACCGTACAGAAGGACGAATTGACCCAGATCGAGCTGAGTGCGTTGTTCTGGGTGAACCTCTCGGTCGGCGCGCTGCTGGCGGTCGCCCAGGTCGCGCTATCGCCACTTGTCGCCAGGTTCTATAGCGTACCGAATCTCGCCCCATTGACCTCGGGCATGAGCGTCACGTTGCTGCTCAGCGGAGCCGACGTCCAGCATCTGTCGTTGCTGACACGCCAGATGAGATTCTGGACGCTGGCAGGCCTGGAGTCCGCGGCCGCACTGACGGGGTTGCTGACCTCGGTCGTGGTCGCGCTGGTCTACCACAGCTATTGGGCCATCCTCGCCGGCAGCCTGGCATCGGGCCTGGTGCTCGCGGGCGGCGCGTGGCTGAGTTCGGGATGGTTGCCGTCGAGGCCAGGCTCGATCATGGCCGCACGCGACATGCTGACCTTCGGGCTCGGCGTCACCGGCTACAATCTTGCCGAATTCCTTTCCCGCAATACCGACGGGGTTCTGATCGGCAAAGTCTGGGGCACAGCCTCGCTCGGCGCCTATAACCGCGCCTACCGGCTGCTGCTGTTTCCGCTTCAGCAAGTCACCAATCCGATGGTGCGAATCATGCTACCGACGTTGTCGGGCCTGCTGAAGGAGCCTGAGCGCTACCGCGAGTCGTTCCGTCGTGCGGTGCTGCCGGCGTTCCTGCTGGTGTTGCCTGGCGTCGCCTTCATGATCGCCTCGGCCGACACGCTCGTCGAAACGCTGCTCGGCGGCCAGTGGAGCGAGGCCGCGCCGATCTTCATCGCCCTCAGCATCGCCGGACTGCTGCAGACCAGCAACAGCCCCGCCACCTGGCTATTCCTCAGCCAGGGCCGCGCCAAGGAATACATGCGCTGGGGCTTGTTCAATGTCGCGACGTCGATCCTCGCCTTCATCTGCGGGCTACCGTTCGGACCGGTCGGCGTCGCCAGCGCATATTCGATCAGCGAGTGCGTGCGCACGCCGATTCTCTGGTGGCTGATCGGGCGAAGCGGCCCTGTGCGTCATCGAGATCTCATCAAAGTGGTCGGGCCTCATCTCGCCGGCGCCCTTGCTTCCGCCCTGGCCGTATGTCTGCTGCATCGCTGGCTGCTCGCGCGCTCGATCGGCGGGATTCCCGATTTGGCAGCCTGCTTCTGCCTTTCGTATGCCGTCTCGCTTACGATCGTCGTGCTGTTTCCGGCCTGTCGCGGAGAAATGCGGCGCTACGCACGCAGCGTTCGTGGCGGATGATGCGTGCGTAGCGCCAGATCGTTGACAAAACGGCGGACCCGACTGCCACACTGGGAGTCACGCCAAAGCCGCGCGCCACGGGAGTGATCCGCACTTCACCGTGGCGCACGTGTCTCAGAACGTCCCGTTCGGGCCGATCAATGCCTCACATGCTCGAACACGACGATCACGCCGGTCGGCTCGGGCTCGTGCGCCATGAGGCGCGTCAGGTCGGAATCGCCCCAATCGGCGAGGCTGACGACTTCGCCGCTCTGGCGATCGGCACCGAGCGACGGTGTCGGCTCGAGGACCTTGAGGCCCGTCTCGTCGACGAAGAAGGTGTGCTCGCCGAACATGCTGTTGAGCTGCGGCATGGCCGGATGTTCGTCGGGCAGCACCTGAGCGCCGAGTTGGCTGACGGTCTGCTTCACCTGTTCGGATGTGAGCTTCATGAGCTGCTCCGTTTTGTCACGTCGGGTTTCAGTGGATCGAGCCAGAACGGGCGTTCCCTGCGACGCCGTTCGCCTGGCTCAACCTCCCGAACAAGTGCTGCGCACAAATGTTCCCGAGAAATGTATTTCGTGATCGCGCATGGCACCTGCCGCGCTGACGGCACGAGATCGCCACAGGATGTCCACGATCTGGGGGCGGCGGCGCTACTCGGCGGCTTCAACGATCCGGATGTCGCGATCAACCTCGTCGCCGAGCAGATCGTGAGCGGCCTTGTAGGCCGCGCTTTCATATGCCGCCTTGGCGCTTGCGACGCTGTCGAACTCGATGAGAACGACGCGTTCCATCTGGCCGTGCTCGAAGGCCGCGGCCGGCATCCCGCGCGCGAGCACACGGCCGCCGGCGGCTTCGATCGCCGGACGCGACACTTTGGCGTAGGCCGCCATGGCTTCGGGGTTCCTGATCGCGCGGTAGGTCGCGACCCAATAAGCTTTTGCCATCGTTCCTCTCTCGGTTGTCGTCGTGTTACTCGCTTCTGCTCTCGCCGATCGACAGCGCGCAGATGCGCGATAGATAGGTGTAAGACAGCCCGGTCTCCTCGGCCCAGGCGTTGAACTGCGCCTGCACCTTGGCGAGGTCACCCTTCGACTTCACCTCTTCGGCGATGTCGAGACCTGCATCGCGCAGGCAAGCCACCACGTCCTTCGACGTCACAAAACCGTCCCAGCCGACGAAGCGCAGCAGCATCTGGCCGGTGTTGCCGCCCAGCCGGCTGCCGTGCCTGGTGAGGAGATTGAGCAGGCCGATCTCGTCGGACGACGGCCATTTGGCCAGAAACTTGCCGAAGCTGCCGTGCTCCTTGGCGATCTCCTGGACGAAGGCGGCATTGTCGCGCACCGACATGATCTTGGCACCGTTGCGTACGATGCGGGCATCGCGCAGCAGGCCTTCCCAAAAATCGTCGGGCTGGAAGCTGAGCTTGGCCGGCTGGAAATGCAGGAAGGCCTCTTCGAAACCGTCCCACTTCGTGTCGATCACGCTCCAGGCAAAGCCGGCGCGGAACACCCGCTTGGTCATCTCGGCGAGGATGCGGTCATCGCCGAGCCTGGCCAGCTGCTTGTGGTCCGGCTTGGCCGGCATCAATTTCTCCAGCGCCTTGGGCCCGCCCTTGCGTTTCTCGGCGCGAGCACGAATGGTCTTGAAGGAGGTCATGAGGAAATCCGGTGGAGGGCGCGCCACGACATCAGAATTCAATAACTCGGTCCAGTCCTGCGGTGATGGCGCCGGAAAAGCGGCCATGCTGGTCCATTTCTTGCTTGATGACATCAGGAATTTCCTGACATTTTTTTATCTCTTGCGGACGGATTTCCAATGCGCTGCCTCGTCGTGGCCGATCTGCACTATTCGCTGCCGCAGCTCGACTGGCTGGTCAGCGCGTCCGCGCAGTTCGACCTCGTGATCTTCGCAGGCGACGCGCTCGACATCGGTTCGATGGTGGATTTTCGCGCCCAGATCGTGGTGGTGAAAAAATACCTCGCGCTGCTCGCCGCGCAGACCCGTGTGATTCTTTGCTCCGGCAATCACGACCTCGACGAGCGCAACGCGGACGGCGAGAAGGTCTCGCGCTGGATCTCGGAGGTGCGCGAAATGGGCATTGCCTGCGACGGCGACAGCCTCGTCATCGGCGAGGCGCTGTTCACGGTATGCCCGTGGTGGGACGGGCCGCTGGTCAGGCAGCGCATCATCGATCAGCTCGATCACGCCGCTTCCAGCCGGCTGCAGCGCTGGATCTGGGTGCATCACGCGCCGCCGGCGGACTCACCGACGAGCTGGGGCGGCAAGCGCTTCTTCGGCGATGTCGAGCTGGTGCACTGGATCAGGACATACCAGCCGTCGATGGTGATCTCGGGCCATGTGCACCAATCGCCCTTCATCAAGGATGGGTCGTGGTACGACCGGCTGGACCAGACCTGGGTCTTCAACACCGGCCTGCAGCCCGGCCGCCCGCCGACCTGCATCGTGCTGGATCTCGATGCGGACCAGGCGTTCTGGCTGGCGGCCGGCGAGGCGCAATGGATCGACCTGACCGCCCCGCTGAAGCGGCCGGCCGCTGCCATCGAGGCGCCGCCCGACTGGCTCACATCCTTGGATCGGATTGTCGATCCGAGCCTGGCGAAACCTCCCGCGGCGGCAGGTTGACCATGCTCTGGAGCACCTCGCCGACCATGGCCAGATGCGTGCCGTGGTCGGCATATTGCCGCTTGAGATCGGCCAGATAGGTATTCGCCGTATTGAGCCGCTGCGCCAGCATCTTTGCGATCAGCAGCGCCACGCCCGGCTCCTTCTCGAGCAACGAGGCGGCATCCTCGAATTCGTAGACGACCGCATCGGAGCAGGCCCGCACGGTGGCGGTGTGCGGCTGACCCAGCAGCACCGACATCTCGCCGAGCACCGCGCCGGGCTCGGTGACAGTGGCGACCACCATCTCGCCCTTGAGCACCTCGAGCTTGCCCTGCATGAGCACGTAGAGATGGCCGCTGGCGCCGCCTTCGGTGACGAGGAGCGTACCTGCTTCGACCTGCCGCTCCGTTCCGCCGCTGCAATAATCCAGAACTGCGCGCATCTTGCGAACTCCCGCCGCAAAACGCAGTAAAGCACGATCCGCGGAGGCTTGCATCGTTTTTCAATTGCGCCGCGGCGCGGCTCAAACGAACCGTTCGTTGTCATGTGCGGCGCATCACGCACGAGAGAGTGACGGCACCTCCTCGGGCATGATCGCCTGGAGGCCGCCGAAGCGGCGTTCGCGGCCATGGAAGGCGGCGAGCGCCTCGGCGAGATCGCCCGCATCGAATTCGGGCCACATCCGCTCGGTGAAGTGCAGCTCGGCATAGGCGCCTTCCCAGAGCAGGAAGTCGGACAGCCGCTTCTCGCCCGAGGTGCGAATAATGAGGTCGACATCGCGCAGCCCGGCTTCGCCGGTGATCAGTTGCGAGAAGGCTTCGCGCGTGAGGCTGGTCAGCGCCGCCGCCTTCGTCGCGGCGTTGAGAATGGCATCGCGCGCGGAATAGTCGACCGCGATGCGCAAATGCAGCGTGCTGCCATGGGCGGTGGCTGCTTCGGCGCGCGCGATCGCACTGGCGATGCCGTCGGGCAGGCGGTCGCGGCGGCCGATCACGGTGAGGCGCACGCCGTTCTTCACCAGGCTCTGCACTTCGTTGGAGAGATAGAAGCGCAGCAGCGTCATCAGCGCAGCGACCTCGGCCCTGGGCCTCCGCCAATTGTCGGTGGAGAAGGCATAGAGCGTGAGCGTGCCGATGCCCTGCTTGGGCGCGGCCTCGACGATGCGGCGGATCGTCTCGACGCCGGCCTCGTGGCCGCGCACGCGCGACAGGCCGCGGCGCGTCGCCCATCTGCCGTTGCCGTCCATGATGATGCCGACGTGAAGCTTGTCGTCGCGGGACGTGAGGTTACTTTGCATTACAAAGTCTCCGGGCAAAAAAGGGGAAGATCAGGTCGATACGATACCGAGGCGCCCGAGCGGCGGCGCGTCGCGGCCGGCGGCCTTGGCAGCGTCGCGCACCAGCCGCTCCAGCACGGCGAGATAATCGAGAAAGCGGCGGCGTCCGATCTTGGTCAGGCGGCAGGTCGTGTGCGGGCGATTGCCTTCATAACCCTTGGTTACCTCAACGAGCCCGGCCTCCTGCAGCACGGCGAGATGACGGCTGAGATTGCCGTCGGTGAGGCCGCAGAGCTGCTTGAGGTCGGCGAACGCCAGGCCCTTGGGATGCGCCATCAGCGAGGTCAGGAGGCCGAGCCTCGCCTTTTCATGGATCACGCGATCGAGCCCCTCATAGGAGAAGGGCGCGCTGTCAGACTTCGACATCATGGTCTCCGGACGCGACATACAGAATGGCCGCCATCATCGACTGCCCGATCACGAAGGGCAGCCCCATGGTCCATGGCGACAGCAGCTTGGTCTGGCTCGCCAGCGCCACCACGGCAAAGCCGGACACGAAGTACCATGCGCCGGCGAATGCGACGGTGCGCGGCAGCGAGCGGACGGAGGCGAAGATGCCGAGCGACACCAGGATCTGCCACAAGCCCGGCAGGAGCCACAGCGTTTCCGTCGCAAATTTCCACATCACCACCGCGAGCAGCACGCCAGCGATGCCTGCGGGCAGAAATTGCTCGACCGCCTGGTGAATCATGGCGTCGGCGAGGCCCGAATGATGGCGGCGCGAACGCGCGCGCATCTCGATCCCGATGATCAGGCCGGAGAGCGCGGCAGCAATGAACCAGCCGATGAAGAAGCCGAGCGGTTCGCCGGTGGGATCGTCGAGCAGCCAGAATTGCAGAATCGCGGTGATGAGCGCGACGGCGCCGGTCGCCGCCATGGCCGCCGGGCCGTAACCGCGGAAGGCGGTGCCCGCCGCGATCTGGCTGCGAATCGCCACGATGTCGGCCAGTGCCTTGTCGAGATCACGCATTGGCGACGCCAAAACCTCGTTCCACCCGGGCGTTTGCGGGACTGCCTGTCCCGTAACTTTGTATCGCAAAGTATATAGGACTGCAAAGTAAATGCAAGCGCCGATGTCGTGGCAAGCGGCTCGGACCTGTACGAACAACTGGTGGTTGCGCCACATATGTCCGGGCGGATAGGATGGATCCAAAAGCATTCTAGGGGGCTGGTATGTGGTTTAGGTCGTTCGTCGTTGCGTCCTTGTTGCAGGTGAGCGTCGTTGGAGCCGCGCAGGCCGCGGGACCATTTGGCAGTGTCAGTGTCGGTAACTGGATCGGCGGTGCCTTCAGCAATGACGAGACGGGCGCGTTCTCCCATTGCGCGGCGACGACGCCCTACGCGAACGGCGTCATCCTGGTCGTGGGCTACAACTCGGTCGGCACCTGGACGCTGGCCTTCGCAAGCCCCAGCTACCGCTTCAAGCAGGGCGAGAACGCCGCGATCGACGTCATCTTCGACGGACAGGAGCAGGCCAGGCTGTTCGCCACCGCCAATCAGCCGAACATGCTCACCTCTGTGATGCCGCCCAACGTCGTGCGGACGTTCCAGAAGGCGAGCTTGATGGTCGCAACGAGCGGCCGCACCGTTCTGAATTTCAGCCTGACCTCGACCGGCCCCGTGATCACGGCGTTGGCGAACTGCGTCACCAAAGTGAAAGCCGACGGTCTCGGCAAGGCAGGTGATTTCACCAAGGTCGCCGCCAAGCCGCAGGCCGCGCCGGACAAGCAGGCGTCGCCGCCAAACGCCGGCAAGGCTGCCAGAGCCAAAAGCGGCTCCGGCTTTGTGGTGAGTGCCAGCGGGCATGTCATCACCAACAACCATGTCATCAACGGCTGCGCCGGCGACATCAAGGGTAATCTCACCGGTGAGGCCGCGACGGTGTTGCGCGTCGTCTCGACGGATGCCAACAACGATCTCGCTTTGCTTCAGACGCCGCCGACGACCACCGTCAAGGACTTCGCCCGAATCCGCGATCGCTCCATCCGTTCCGGCGACTCCGTCATCGCGATCGGCTTTCCCTTCCACGGGCTGCTGACCTCGGACTTCACCGTCACGACCGGCATCGTCAGTTCGCTGAGTGGCCTGCGCAACGATTCGCGTTTCCTGCAGATCAGCGCGGCGGTGCAACCCGGCAATAGCGGCGGCCCGCTGTTCGACACCACAGGGCAGGTCGTCGGCGTCGTCACAAGCAAGCTCGACGGATTACGGGTCGCCGCTGCGACCGGCAACATTCCCGAGAACATCAATTTCGCCATCAAGACCGGCGCGCTGCGCGACTTCCTCGACAATTCCGTGGTGCCCTACCAGACCGCAGAGCCGAAGGGTGAATTGAAGACCACAGAAATCGCCGGCAGCGCCCGCGCCTACACGATGCTGATCTCGTGCAATGGCACGGAGCAGGCCGACGCGAAGCGGTAAGTGAGACCGAGGCACGCGCTGTCGCGCCAATCATTGCTGTCATTCCCCGCGAAGGCGGGGAATCCAGTACGCCGCAGCCGCTCGATTCAAGCACGTCCGTCTCGGAGTACTGGATCGCCCGGTCAAGCCCGGCGATGACGCCGTGTGAACCTAACAGGTCTAGCAACTCACCCGTGGCAGCATGCATCCTTCGTCGCCTGCGGCTCGTACTGGTCGCGCAGGCGCACCCAGTCCATCGGATAGGGCAGACCGTCCTCGTGGCGACCGAGTGGGGTGAGGTCGAGATATTGATAGGCGACGTTCATCATGTCGAGGCCGCGGGCAAAGCAGGAGTAGGTGTGGAAGATCTCGCCAGCCTCGTTGCGGCAGAACACGCTGATGCCGGGCAGCTCCGGGCCGTAGATCGACGTGGTGCCGAAATTGTACATGGGCTTTCCGGTCGCGATCTGCTCCGGCGAGAATGTCACGCCGAAATCGTGGTTGAAGTCGTTGGCCCCTGAGGAAACCCAGTCGAAGCTCCAGCCCATCCGCTTCTTGAAGGCGTCGAGCTTTGCGACCGGCGCCAGCGAGATTGCGACCGTCGTGGTGTCGCGCGCGGCCAGGTGCGGCACCATGCGATCAAGACCGTCAGCCCAGAATGAGCAGCTCTTGCAGGCCGCCTCCCAGTCGGGCGCGAACATCACGTGCTGAACCACGAGCTGCGGACGCCCCCTGAAGAGATCGCCAAGCGTCAAATTGCCGTCCGGGCCGTCGAACACGTAATTCTTGTCGATCCTGACCCAGGGCATGGCGCGACGTTCCTCGGCGAGACGCTCGCGGGCCGCCGTGAGCTCCTTCTCGCGCGCCAGGTGAGCCTTGCGCGCAGAGATCCATTGCTCGCGCGAGACGATCTGATGCTGCTGCATGGTGTCCTCCCTGATGTCAGGCGACGAAAGCATCGAGCTTGTCGAGGAACGAGCTCCAGCCACGCTGGTGGTTGTCGCGTGCAACCTCGTCAAAGAACTGGGCGTGATGGAAGATCATCAGCGTGCCGGGGCCGTCCGGTTTCAGCGTGATCGTCACCAGCGATTCGCGCTCCGGCGTCGAGTGCCAGGCCCAGGTGAAAACCAGCCGCTCGTTCGGCACGACCTCGCGAAAGACCCCGCCCGCCTCGAAATACTCGCCGTCGTCACCCGTGAAGCTGATGCGGTAACGGCCACCGGCACGGACATCGAGCTCGGCGTTCAGCGTCGCCGGCTTCATGTTCGGCGGCCCGAACCATTGCGCTAGCTGCGCGGCCTGCGTCCAGGCGGCGTAGACTTTTTCGGGCCGCGCGCGGAGCCGGCGCGTGAGCGTGAGGCTTGGGCGTTCGGTTGAGGCGTCGACTGCGCGGGACTGGGCGTTGACCATTTCTCTTCCTCCACGAAGGCGGCAAGGCGATCGAACTTCTCGGACCAGAACTGCGCGTAGCGATTGAGCCAGTTCATCGCCTGCTCCATCGGCTGTGCGGTGAGCCGGCAGGCGACCGTGCGCCCGGTCTTCTCCCGCACGATCAGGCCCGCATCCGTGAGCACGTCGAGATGCTTCATGATCGCCGGCAAAGAGACCGGAAACGGCGCGGCCAGCTCGCTCACTGACAGGCTCTCCCGCTCGCCAAGACGTGCGAGCAATGCGCGCCTTGTCGGGTCGGACAGCGCCGCAAAGGTCCGATCCAGCGTCTCATCTCCATACTTAACCATATGGTTTAGTATAGGCGCAAGCGAAGAGACGTCAAGACGGGACTCGCGGGCGCGGATCTGCACGACGGCGTGATCAGGAAGCGGTCAGCATAGCGCGAAAGGCGCGACTAGTTTGGCGGAACGCGCCGACCGCGCAGTGCCGGCGGCGGCGGTCGCGTGACCACGGCGGGATTCTGTCCGCAGAAGCCCTTGCGGCCGGACGCGCTCGCCTGGCACTGCCCAAGGGTTTGATAGGAACAATCGCCGGGATAGCCGTATTCCGAATCCTGGATGCACCACGCGTTGTCCGCACGCGCCGTGGCACCGCCGGCGAGCCACATCAGGACCATGGTGCCCAGCACGAATTGCACTTTGCGCATGACCGATCTCCCATGTTCGCCGCGCGACATGCGACCTCACAAAGAGAAAGGCTGGCGGAGCCAATTTATTCCGGAGCAATTACGCGAAAATGCGCTGCTGCGGGACCGCGGAGTGCGTTTGCGGCTAGTACGGTGCAACGGGCCGCGTACGCCGATGCGGTTGCGGCTGCTGCACCTGACCGTAGGCAACCCGGGGATTGCGATCGCAGTACAGGAGTCGCCCAGAGACACTGGCCTGGCATTGCTCATAAGTGCTGTAGGCGCATTCGCCGGGATAATCATACTCGCCACCCTGCGCGCACCAGGGATAGTCGCGGGCTGCTGCCGGCGTCGCGTCGGCAATGCCTGCCAGCACGATGGCAGCCAGCGTCGCCAAAACGAATTGGGTCCTGGTCACGGTCCGTCCTCCAATACAATGAGGACAGAGCGCCCCTTTGGCCAGGTCGCGTCAACTCACTTTATCCGGATCGTGGGGCTGGGCCGCGTCCCTAATAGGGCGCGTAGTAGTCGTGCCGATACCGCCTCGAAGGCCCCTGCTGGTTGTATGCCGTGCGGGGATTGATCCCGCAGCTCAGCAGGCGGCCGGAGACGCTGGCCTGACATTGTTGCAGGGTCCGGTAGGCGCATTCGCCGGGGTAACCGTAGCCTTTGCCCTGGGCGCACCAGGGATAGTCATAAGCCGCGGCTGGACCGACGCCGGCAAGGCTGCCGACACCCAATCCAGCCAGCGCGATCATCGCGAACGTTGCCTTGCGCATCTGCGTGCTCCTTGCCGGATGCCTGAGGAAAAAAAGTCTCCTCCGGAGAACGCCGGCAAGGCCGCAAGGTTGCTATTCGACCTTCAGACCGGCGAACTCGACGACCTTCTTCCACTTCTCGGTCTCGGCCTTGATCTCCTCGCCGAACGCTTCGGGCGTCTGTACCCGCGGCTCGCCGCCGAGCTCGACCAGACGCTTGGCCATGTCGGGCTCCTTCATCAGCGTGTTGATCTCGGTGTTGAGCTTGGCGATGATCTCCTTCGGCGTGTTCTTCGGCGCGCCCATGCCGAACAGCGCACTGGCCTCATAGCCCTTGACGGTATCGGCGATCGGCTGCACGTCGGGCAATTGCGGCGAGCGTTCCGTGGTGGTGACGCCGATGGCGCGAAGCGAGCCGGAGCGGATGTGCTGGATGATCGACGGCATGTTGTCGAAGATCACCTGCACCTGGCCGCCGAGCATGTCGGTGATCGCAGGCGCCGCACCGCGATAGGGCACGTGCTGCATCTTGCAGCCGGTCATCGCCATGAACATCTCGCCGGACAGATGCACCGAGGTGCCGTTGCCGGACGAGGCCATGTTCACTTTGCCGGGATTGGCCTTCACATATTCGATGAATTCGGCGACGTTCTTGACCGGCACGTCCTTGTTGACCGTCATCACGTTCGGCACGCGCTGGAACGAGGCAACCGGCGCGATGTCGCGGACGAAGTTGAACTTCAGGTTGGCGTACAGCGAGGCATTGATGTAGTTGGCCGGATTGACCAGCTGCAGCGTGTAACCGTCGGGCTCGGCGTTGACGACCGATTCGGTTCCGATGTTGTTCCCGGCTCCCGGCTTGTTCTCGATCACGAATTGCTGGCCGAGCTTTTCCGACAGCCGCTGGCCGATCAGCCGCGCCAGGATGTCGGTGGCCCCGCCCGGCGGATAGCCGACCACCCATTTCACCGGCCGGGCCGGATAATCGGCGGCAAGCGCCCGGGACAGCGGGGTGGCTGCAAGCGGACTGGCGGCGAGCAGGCCCAGCGCGGTACGGCGAGTGATCATCTCAAGGGTTCTCCCAGTGTTGTTCTTGAAGGTCGAATGGCTTGAAAGCGGCGTCGGCGCGGTTGTAACAAAGCTTGCCGCAGGCGGAAAGTGCGCGGGACGCATCACGACGAAAGGATAAGGCATGCCGGTCAAGGTTCACGCCCTGGATCATCTCGTGATCAATGTCGTCGATGTTGCGGCGACCGCGGAGTGGTACCGCAGGATTCTCGGCATGGAAGTCAAGGTATTCGATCCGGGCGGCGGCAAAGCGCCGCGGACTTTCCTCATCTTCGGTAACCAGAGGATCAACGTGCGGCAACGCGATGCCGACAAGGTGGAATGGTTTACCGCCGACCATCCAACCGCCGGGAGCGAGGATCTGTGCTTCCTCACTTCGGCCACACCAGACGAGGTGGTGGCGCATCTGCAGGCCCATGGCGTCGCAATCGAGGAAGGGCCCGGCCCGAAGCAGGGCGCGCGCGGCACGCTGCGCTCGGTCTATTGCCGGGATCCCGATGGCAGCCTGATCGAGATCTCCTCTTACGAAAACTAGACTCGTCGTTCCGGGGCAGTGCGTAGCACCGAGCCCGGAATCTCGAGATTCCGGATCTGGTCCTTCGGACCATCCCGGAATGACAACGAAGAGAGTGCTAGCGTCCGGCACTGCACGGCGCTCCCAGCCCGATTTGCGCCACGTGCCCCGCGATGGCAGGAAGACGCAATAATCAAGAGGCAGCCGCCATCAAGATGCGGGCTGCACGGGAGGACACATGCCCATTCAACAGACCGCTGCCGGAATCGTGGGACCGTTCGACGGGCTCGACGTGCCCTGGCTCTTGAGGATGCGGGCCGAGGTGCGCAGCTCACATCCGTTCCTGATCTGGGCGCCGTTCGATGCACCGGCGCGGCGCTGGAGCTATGGCGAGTTTCACGAGCGGGTCGGCGCGCTCGCTGCGGGGCTCGTAAAGCGCGGCGTCAAGCCGGGCGAATATGTGCTCATCCACCTCGACAATTGCATCGAGGCAATGCTGGCCTGGTTTGCCTGTGTCGAGCTAGGCGCCATCGCGGTCACCACCAACACCCGCTCGGCGCCGGCCGAGATCGCGTATTTCGCAGATCATTGCGGCGCGGTCGCTGCGATCACGCAGCCGGCCTATGCGGACATCGTCGCGCAGAACTGCCGCAACATACGCTGGATGGCGGTGACCTCGCATGATGCGGGAGCGGCGCCTGCGCAAGCGGTCGCGCGCGGCGACAGTTTCGAAGCCTTGTTCGCCGACAGTGCCGACCGTCCCAGCCGCGCCACCGATCCGCTCGCACCGTGCAGCGTGCAATACACCTCGGGCACGACGTCGCGCCCGAAGGCGGTGCTGTGGACCCACGCCAACGCGCTGTGGGGCGCCAAGATCAACGCCGCGCATGAAGACCTTCATGCCGGCGACGTGCACCAGGCTTATCTGCCGCTGTTCCATACCAACGCGCTGGCCTATTCCATGCTGGCGACGCTGTGGGTCGGCGCAACCTGCGTGATCCAGCCGCGCTTCTCCGCGAGCCGGTTCTGGGGTGTCGCGCGCGAGCACGGCGCGACCTGGACCTCGACCATTCCGTTCTGCATGAAGGCGCTGCTCGAGCAGGAGATTCCGCGCGACCACAAGTTCCGCCTGTGGGGCACCGCCATCAACGAGCCGCCGGCCTTTGCCGCGTTCGGCATCAAGATGATCGGCTGGTGGGGCATGACCGAGACCATCACCCACGGCATCGTCGGCGAGGTCGACCAGCCCAACCTACCGATGTCGATCGGCCGCGCCGCGCCGGAATATCAGATCCGCATCAGCGATGACGACGGCCGGCCGACCGACGTCGGCGGCACCGGCAATCTCTCGATCAAGGGCATCCCCGGCCTGTCGCTGTTCGCCGAATACCTGCACAACGAGAAGGCGACGCGCGAAAGCTTCGACGAGCACGGCTTCTTCCTCACCGGCGATCGCGTCGAGCGGCTCGCGAACGGCTACATCAAGTTCGGCGACCGCGCCAAGGACATGCTGAAGGTCGGCGGCGAGAACGTCGCGGCCTCCGAGATCGAGCAGGTGATCGCGCTGGTCCCCGGCGTGCGCGAGGCGGCCGTGGTGGCCAAGACGCATCCGATGCTGGATGAGGTGCCGGTCGTCTTCATCATCCCGCAGGGCGGCGTCGCGGACGCCGCGCCCGGCCTGCATGATCGCGTGATGGAAGCCTGCCGCGCCGGCCTCGCCGACTTCAAGGTGCCGCGCGAGATCAGGCTCGTCGACGACATGCCGCGCTCGACGCTGGAGAAGGTGGCGAAGGCGGAGCTGCGGAAGATGGTGGGGTGACGATGTCGTCCCGGCGAACGCCGGGACCCATACCGCGTGATCCAACGATGACGCACAATGCCCCATACCGAACCACTAGTCTTCGCCAAACCTCTCCCTGTGGTTATGGGTCCCGGCGTTCGCCGGGACGACACCGAGGGTATGGCGGCGGCGACGCTAGAGCAGCGGCATCGAACTCAAAACGACCCCAGCGCCACGGGCCTGAACGCCTGCAGCAGCTGCTGGTCGAGCTTGCCGCCCATGCCTTCCATCATCGTGAAGGCGCGGGTGTGGGTGAAGGGCATGCGGTAGGCACGCTTCTCCACCAGGGCGGCGTAGATGTCGACGATCGTGGTCAGGCGCACGATGTCGCTGATCTGGTTCGAGGACAGGCCGTTCGGATAGCCGGAGCCGTCGAGGAATTCATGGTGATGCAGGATCACGTCGAGCATCTCCGGCGGGAAGCCGCCTTGCGCGGCGAGCGCCTCATAGCCGCGGCGGGGATGCTGGCGGACCTCGGCCATCTCCTCGTCGGAGAGCTTGCCGGGCTTGTCGAGCAGCGCGGAGGGAACGAAGGCCTTGCCGACGTCGTGCAGCAGCGCGGCGCGGGTCAGGCGGCGCTGGTCGTCCTCGCGCATGCCAAGATGCTGGGCGAAGGCGACGGCGAAACCGGTGACGAACAGGCAGTGCCGATAGCTGCCGACATGGTGGCAGCCGACGGTGGTGAGCCATTCGCGCAGCGAGGAATGCTTGATCGCCTTCAGGATCTTGCTCTCGGCGGCAATGACGTCGTCGAAGGTCAGGGGCTCGCCGAGCGGAAGCTTCTCGAACATCCTGGCGAGGACCGCATGCGCCGCCTCGACGCCGCGATTGAGCGTCTTGCCGCGATCGGTCGCGTCATAGACCGCGGTGTCCGGGAAGGCGGAGCGGATGCGTTGAAGGATGGCGTCGGCCTGGAGCGGGCGCGCGATGGTGTCGGTGGCGCCCAGCGCCCAGGCCTGCATGGTGCCGTGATGCAGGGCATCGGCAAGCACGAACAGCCGCGGCATCGAGCGATAGGCGTCGCCGCGCAGCTTGTTGCGCACCCGCTGCACACTCTCGGGCGAGCGCAGATTGATGTCGACGACGAGGCCGGAGAGATCGCGCGACGGCTTCTCGGGGATGTCCTGGGTCGTCACCGTCGAGACGTCGCCGACCGCCTTCAAGATGCTGGCAAGCTCGCTGCTCTCGTCGCTCCGGTCGGAGGCGAGCAGAAGCCGGCGTTTGGCGGCGGATTTGGCTGAGGCGTTCATGACTTCCCCAAATGGTACCGAGGGCACGGGCATATTTGCATCAAGCCTAAGCCGGATCAGGTTCTCCGGCCCTTAAGAGGCGTGCTCAATGGAACCTTCCGGGAATGCACGCAATTTTAGGGAATTCGATCGGGGGCTGATCAAAAGTCGAAAAACAACCCCATGCACAGTAGAGATGTCATTGATAACAAATGGATTTTTTTGGACGCCGATCGTGCCCGGACGAGGTGGCGCAAGGCCACGGATGCGGTATCCCTTGATCGGAAGGTTGAGAGCCCGGCGCGCGGAGACAGAGACTGCTAACGCGGCAAGAAAAACGAAAAGGAAGGAAACCATGCCGAAGATCGATCGGGACGGCGTCAATATCTATTACGAAGTTCATGGCGATGGGCCGCCGTTGCTGCTGACCCATGGCTACTCCTCGACGTCGGCGATGTGGCACGGCCAGATCGATGCGCTGGCGAAGGACCACAAGCTGATCCTGTGGGACATGCGCGGCCACGGCCAGTCCGATTATCCCGATGATCCCCGTGCCTACAGTGAAGCGCTGACTGTCGGCGACATAGCCGCAATCCTCGATGCGGTCGGCGCTGAACGCGCCATCATCGGTGGGCTCTCGCTCGGCGGCTACATGTCGCTGGCGTTCTATCGCACACACCCGCATCGCGCCCGCGCGCTGCTGATCATCGACACCGGTCCCGGCTTCAAGAAGGACGACGCGCGCGAAGCCTGGAACGCGCGGGCGCTTGCCACCGCCGACAGGCTCGACCGCGAAGGCCTCGACGTCTTGAAATCGGCAACGCGCGAGCGCGCCACCGCCAGCCATCGCAACGCCAAGGGGCTGGCGCTGGCGGCACGCGGCATGCTGACCCAGCGCGATGCGCGCGTCATCGAGCTGCTGCCCGACATCAAGGTGCCCAGCCTGATCGTGGTCGGCGCCGACGATACGCCGTTCCTGGCGGCGTCCGACTACATGGCGGCGAAGATTCCCGGCGCACAAAAGGCCGTGATCCCCGCCGCCGGACACGCCGTCAACATCGATCAGCCCGAGGCTTTTGTTGACGCGGTCGTGCCTTTCCTGAAGAACTTGCCGGGATAGGCCAGACAATCAGGGACGCAGACCATGATGCGAACGATATTCGCGGCAGGTGCGATGGCGACGCTGTTGTCGTCGGCGACGCAGGCCGAGCCGTTCGGCACCGTGCCGCCGCGCCGGCCCTTCGTCGCGACCTTGTCGAACAACACACCGCTCGCCTTCGGCATGGATGCCGAAGCGACCGCGCGCGCCCTGGGGCAGCCGCTGCAATATGTGCGGGGACGTCCCGGCAACGAGATCTATCTCGCGCTCCGCAACATCGGCGGCAGCGGCCTGATCCCCTACCGCCACCGCCTGTTCCTGCAATTCCGTCATGGACGGCTGGCAGGATGGAAAGAGGATTACGGCGAGAACTGGATGTGGGAGTAAGGAGTATCCCCTCGTGGTGAGGAGCGCCGCAGGCGCGTCTCGAACCATGCGGGCCAGCCTTTCGCAGCTCGACCCTTCATCCTTCGAGGCGCGCGCAAGGGCGCGCTCCTCAGGATGAGGGAAAGAGCCGAATTCGGATCCACAACCAACAAGGACAAACCGCGTGGGACAGGACATCAAGCTGACGGCCTCCGACAATTTCCAGCTCGGCGCCTATCGCGCCGATCCCTCCGGCACGCCGAAAGGCGCGGTGGTGGTGATCCAGGAGATCTTCGGGGTCAATCACCACATCCGCTCGGTCTGCGACCGCCTTGCCGGGCAAGGCTATGTCGCGATCGCGCCGTCGATCTTCGACCGGACCTCGCCGAACTTCCAGTCGGGCTACTCACCCGACGAGATCGCGGAGGCGCGCAAGTTCGTCGCCAACCCCGACTGGGCCGCGATGCTGCGCGACACGCAAGCGGCGATCGATGCCGTGAAGAGCGTCGGCCCCGTGGGCATCATCGGCTTTTGCCTGGGCGGCAGCATCGCCTTCGTCGCGGCGACGCGGCTGTCGGGGCTGAAAGCCGCGATCGGCTATTATGGCGGCGCGGTGGTGCGCTTTGCCGACGAGACGCCGAAGGTGCCGACGCAGCTGCATTTCGGCGAGAAGGACGCCGGCATTCCGCTCACCGACGTCGAGACCATCAAGGCGAAGCGGCCTGACGTGGAGGTCTTCGTCTATCCGGGCGCGCAGCACGGCTTCCATTGCGACGAGCGCGCCAGCTACGACAAGGCCAGCGCCGACATCGCCTGGCCGCGCAGCATGGATTTCTTCGCGAAGCATTTGAGGTAGAGCGCAGCATCATTCCGGGGCGCGCGCAGCGCAAACTATGGTGCGCCCTGGAATGACGAGAGGCGAGAGCGGGAATCGGGTGGCTGCATCATGCTGCCCGGCGATAGAGCTGGCGGATCAAACCCACTCTCGCCGGGAGCTCGCCATGCCGCAGGCCATCACGCACCTTGTCCTCCGCAATCCGTTCGGAACGATGGACGTTCCGTCGCCTGACGATTCCGAGGTGAGAGACTTTGCCGCCTCGGCATCGCTGTCCGGCGTTGCGGCCGATGTCAACGCAGCGGCATGGGCATCCATCGCGACGCCTTTCGACCCGCTCGACGGCATCTGGGCCAGCCGCTGGAATGGCGGCGCCGATCCGACCATTGCCGGCGACACGCCGGAGAACTGGAAACGGGGGCGCGCGGACGTGCGGGTCGCAGGCGGACGCATCTACCTCCGCTTTGATTGGGACCATGGGCGCCGACATGGGCTGATCGATGCTGCGCGAGAGGGTGCACGCCTGGTCGGGAAATACATCAACCTGACCACACCGGCGATCACACGGCCCTGGGTCGGCCTCGTGGTCGACGACGCACGGATCGACGGATGCTTTCCGGAAGGGCGGCTGGATTTTCGAAGGTGAGATGCGGGTGCAGCAGGCCCCGCTCTGTCCTCTCGTCATTCCGGGACGCGACGAAGTCACGGGCCCGGTGTCCATGGGGCGTCAGAGATGCTGAAACCTAGAACCAGCGCTCGCCGACGAACACGGTGTCCCCCGGCGCCAGGGGCGTGCCGAGCGGGACGACGGCGCGCATGGCACCGCCATTTTCGGTGTGCGTGACGGTGACCATGTCGCGCTTGGCGCGGGGCGAGAAGCCGCCGGCGATGGCGACCGCGCTCTCGACCGTCATGTTCGGGACGTAAGGATATTGGCCGGGCGCGAGGACTTCGCCGAGGATGAAGAACGGGCGATAGGCCTCGATCTCCACCGCGACCGAAGGCTCGCGGATGTAGCCGTTGCGCAGGCGTGCGGCGATCTCGCCGGCCAACCCTGCCGTGGTGCGGCCGCGCGCCGGAACGGAGCCGATCAGCGGCATGGTGATGGAGCCGCCCGCGTCGATCGAATAGCTGTTGGTGAGCCCCTCCTGGCCGTAGACCACGACGCGAAGCTTGTCGCCGGCGTCGAGATGGTAGGAGGCGCCATTGCGCACCACCATCGGCGCGGCGTAGCCGACCGGCATGGGCGCGGGCGAAGAGGCAAAGGAATTGCGCAGCGCACCGATGGCGCCGCCACCGTCGGCAACGACGACCGGCTGCGGTGCGCTGTAGGGCTGGCCATAGGCCATCGAGTCGAGATCGGCGCGCGGCGGCATCACCGCGACGGGGCCCGCGGTCTGCATACAGCCGCCAAGGGCAAGCGCGGCGGACGCTGCCAAGGACGTCGCCGAGATCGACCATCGAAACGCGCGTGCAACCGGCACCGGACCTATCCCTCGAAACGAGACGGCTTCAGTGATGCACCGGTTATGGTTAACAAAGCGTTGAGGGGGTGGTCGTGGCGCTGCAGCACTGTCATTCCGGGGCGTCGCGATAGCGACGAACCCGGAATCCAGAAGGTGTAGCGCGAGATTCCGAGTTCGCGCTAACGCGCGCCCCGGAATGACGAATGCAGATGACTACGCGCTCACACCGACGCCGATCGGGCAGGACACGCCGGTGCCGCCAAGACCGCAATAGCCGGCGGGATTCTTCGCCAGATATTGCTGATGATAATCCTCGGCGAAATAGAATTCGCCGGCGGGTGCGATCTCGGTGGTGATGGCACCGAGCCGCTTTGCAGCAAGTGCCTTCTGGTAGAGCGCCTTCGATTCCTCGGCCGCCTTCTGCTGCGCGTCCGAGTAAGTGTAGATCGCGCTCCGGTACTGCGTGCCGACATCGTTGCCCTGCCGCATGCCCTGCGTCGGGTTGTGGCTTTCCCAGAACGTCTTCAGCAGTTTCTCGTAGGAGATCTGCTTCGGATCGAACACGACCAGCACCACTTCGGTATGGGCGGTGCGGCCCGAACAGACCTCTTCATAGGTCGGGTTCGGCGTGTGGCCGCCGGCATAGCCAACAGCGGTCGCAAAGACGCCGTCACCGAGCTCCCAGAACTTGCGCTCGGCGCCCCAGAAGCAGCCGAGCCCGAACACAGCCTGCTCGAAGCCGGCCGGATAAGGCGGCTGCAATCGCGCGCCGTTGACGAAATGGGTGGTCGCGGTCGGAATGGCCTGCGCGCGGCCGGGCAGTGCTTCGGCTGCACTCGGCAATGCGGTGGTCTTGCGCATGAACAGCATGATGGGTCTCCGCAGACGAGCTGGCCGTCGCATGAGACAGGCGCTCAGGCGGCGTGCTCGCGATCAGGTGGGAATATAGGTATCTACGCAAGCAGGGGCAGCTCTGTTACGCCGCCCTTCGTGCACTCGATCGCGCGATCGAAAGCTCAGTCCCGGGAATAGCCGATCAGCG
The DNA here is from genome assembly GCF_011602485.2 of Bradyrhizobium sp. 1(2017). NCBI lineage: Bacteria > Pseudomonadati > Pseudomonadota > Alphaproteobacteria > Hyphomicrobiales > Nitrobacteraceae > Bradyrhizobium > Bradyrhizobium sp. 1(2017). The sequence continues at coordinate 7,856,077 of NZ_CP050022.2, forward strand.
GTTTCCGCGGACGGAACAGGATCATCAGCAGGATGCCGAGAATGCCGAGGACGGCGAAGACCGGCTGATCCAGCACCAGGCGGATCACCGAGGTCCAGAGCCAGGGCGCCTTGGCCTCGACCCAGGTCCGGAACGCGGTCTGGCTGGCCTGATTGATATCATTCCAGAACTGGCCGAACCGGGTGAATTTGAGGGTCTGATCGGCCACCCAGCGGGCGCCGTCATAGACCATGAAGATGAACCCGCCGGCGAGCAGCAACAGCCCAATCAGTCGGAAAAAGCCGCGGATCATGCCTCACCCATGATAGCCGTTCGCTCGAACGGCCTTTTCGGAATGTCGCCAGCCAATAGCCGGACGACGGCAGAAATTCAACCGCTTCAGGGCGTTACGGCAACCATTCAAGCGCCCGGAGGGCTGGTTTTCCAGTCCGGAAAGCGTTGACGGTGCCCAAGAGCCTCTCTATAAGGGCGCCAACTGGCGGTGGGCGCAATCCTGCCGCCGCTGTTCTTTGAGCAGTTGCAGGCTGTCCAAGCCTCATGTTCCGGGAATAGCCAGCAACCGAACACCCGAAATCCGAGCGTCGATTCAGCGGTCAAGCAGCCGGCGCTACCCGACCAAGACGCGACCGGTACCGCAAAGGACATTGAGACCATGGCCAATACCACTTCCGCCAAGAAAGCGACGCGCAAGATCGCCCGCCGCACCGCCGTCAACAAGTCGCGCCGCACCCAGATGCGCGGTGCCGTGCGCACCGTCGAGGAAGCCATCGCGACCGGCGACCGCGCCGCTGCCGTGAAGGCGCTGGCGAACGCCGAGCCGGCTTTGATGCGCGCCGCCCAACGCAACATCATTCACAAGAACAACGCCAGCCGCAAAGTCTCGCGCCTCACCGCGCAGATCGCCAAGCTCGCCAAGTAAGCTGACGAAGTAAACTGGCGAGGCAAGCCCGCGAAGCAATCGCGCGGCTTCATCCGATCGGTCGATCCGATCGACGCTGCAAACAGCCCGGCATCGCGCCGGGCTTTTTTTGTTGGCCGTCATATTCACGCAAGGTGACGCCACGTTCGATGGTTGATTGGAAGAGCTGCATCGTCAGCGCTATTCTTCGTTCCGTAGTTTTACCTGCCGAAGTTTTGCCACAGGCGAAACTTTCACTGCGTTGCAAAAAACCGCTGCGCGGCGGGCTCGAATTAAATCGCAGGCGACGAAAGTTCTACACACCGTAGATTCACAGGAGCGCCCATCGCTGGGGAGTTACCCTGGAAAACGAGACTCAAAAAACGATGTCTCGCTAATCACTTATCGACATAGTGATCGCAAGCATTTGGAAAATTCGCCCGCACGTCGGGTGCGTGACGAAATTTTAAAAGATTTTTGGCGGTGGCGGATAATTGTCACATGAGGCGCGACGTTTTCGATTCTGTGCACGAATCCAAAAACTTGCTTCCGAGCCTGTGAACAACTCGCGCGCGCCGTTAACCGAGGTCAAGTTTTTTGATGCCTCAAGTGTGAATCAATTCCGTTGCGAGTCTTTCCGCTTAGTGTATTCCTTAAGTCGTCAGCGGCGCCCACGATCTTCAGACCAGCGCGGTTTAGGAAACGGGGCGAACGTGCAAATCGGCGGCGGTGAGCACGTAGGCGACGCTTCAACAAGCGATGTCGGTTCACAACCCATATCAATATGGGAACGGTAGTTCTTTGTCTGAATGTCTCCAGGCGGATTTCCCGCCTCGCGCCAAGCGCACTTGAGAGACGTCGCGAGACTATCCCGACACGCAAGGCGGCGACGTCGAGCGGACGACCAGTACATGGGCAGGCATCCGCGCCAGGAGTACGGCGCGGTTGTCTTCAAGACACGCAGGACCTTGCCGTGAGCGATCACGGCAGGACGGGGAGGTATCATGTCTTACGGACTCAACGCGGTATTGAAGCACGTTTCGCATTCCAACGATGCCGTCCTAGATCCGTCTGATCACCAGCCTTCCGCGTGTGACGGAGCGCAGAGTACGCGCTGACCTCGCGACCCCTCCATCTCTGACATCGCTGATCTGACGCGGCGTTCCCGCCGGACGGTCGAGCCATGCCTGACGATGGACTCGCTTTGAGGTCGCGCCATTCCGGGGACCCTGTCGAAGGGTTCTGCAGGAGAATCCTGCATGGCGCTCACAACGCAACTATATCTCTCAAGAGAAGTTTTCTGACG